>JBJMLS010000238.1:0-11812 GCA_045805185.1 Bacteroidia bacterium
TACTGTAACTGAGCGATGAGTTTCTAAAACTAATGTGGAAATGTTTGATTTCGCGAGTACTTCCTTTGACTCCGCACACCGGCGCTGAAGCTATAGCGCAGGCGCCTCATTCAGCGGTAACGGTAGCTGAGCCCCCAGGGATAAACTCCGCCGAAGCTACTTTTTCGTTGTCAGCTGCTTGAAAATATCTTCCAGCTTCTGTTCAACTTTTTGCATGGCAAGTACGGAGAAATTATTAGCCACAGCATAATTAAAGATCTCTTTCCGGATATCTAATTCTGCTCCCGTAATGATGTGCCATTTGAAACCTTCGATTTGCCTTGCCTCGATAACTCCCGGAATATTTTTGAGCGCGTTCCTGCTTACTTCCTTGTCAAACTCTACAAATACCACCTGGTTTTCCTTACCCGACCGCTGCAGGCTCTGCGTATCGTTATCCGCGACGATCTCTCCGTTATTGATAATAATCACACGATCGCAGACGGCTTCCACTTCCTGCATGATATGCGTACTCAGCATAACGGTCTTTTCTTTTCCCACTGAACGGATCAGTCCGCGGATCTCTTCCAATTGATTCGGATCAAGTCCTGTGGTTGGCTCATCCATGATCAGCACTTTTGGATCGTGGATCAGGGCCTGCGCAATTCCCACGCGCTGACGATAACCTTTACTCAGGGCGCCGATCTTTTTATTTTGTTCCACCTGCAAGCCTGTGGCTTCTATCATCTCTTTCACCCTGCCCTGCACATTTTTTATTTTATGCAGGCCGCCGATAAACCCGAGGTACTCTTTCACATACATATCCAGGTACAATGGATTGTGCTCAGGCAGGTAACCCACGAGCTTCCGCACTTCCAATGATTGCTCTTCCGTATCAAACCCGCAAACGCTCACTTTACCCGAATCCTGCGGAATGTAACATGTGATGATCTTCATCATCGTGGATTTGCCTGCGCCATTCGGCCCTAAAAATCCTATGATCTCTCCTGACTTCACTTCAAAAGAAACATCGTTCAGCGCTTTTTGCTTCCCGTATAGTTTGGTAATATGCTCTGCTTTTATTGACACCCTGAAGTTTTTTTACAAAAATACACATTAAAGGTGGAAATTAACTGCCTCACCCTCAATACTCAAAAAGCTTTTATACAATTCCCGGTTGATTTTGATATTTAACTATTATTACCTATGTTTGCACCCCTAAATTTCAGCTTTTAGCTTGTAACTGTTTGGAGTTTAATTAGTAACAAAACATAAAAACAACATGAACGATCTATTGATTTATTTAGTTCCAGCACTTGGACTCGTAGGATTATTGGTAATGGCCGTGAAGTCGGCCTGGGTTAGTAAACAGGATGCAGGCGATGCGAAAATGCAGGAGCTTGCGGGTTATATTGCCAGCGGCGCTATGGCCTTCCTGAAAGCAGAGTGGAGAGTATTAAGCATCTTCGCGGTATTCGCGGCGGCCCTGCTTGCCTTTTCCGGGACTGTGCACGAAGTAAATGGCGTGCATATTCACTCGAGCTGGATCATTTCCCTGGCCTTTATAGTTGGAGCCGTGTTCTCGGCAACAGCCGGCTATATCGGTATGAAGGTCGCTACCAAAGCTAACGTACGTACTACGCAAGCTGCACGTACCAGTTTATCCAAAGCATTAAAAGTTTCTTTTACCGGTGGAACGGTAATGGGATTAGGTGTTGCGGGTCTTGCCGTATTCGGCCTCGGAGGTTTGTTCATCCTTTTCCTTAAAATATTCAAAGTAGTTGAAGTAAACAGCGACGAAATGAAAACGGCTATTGAAGTATTGACCGGTTTCTCTCTTGGCGCTGAGTCCATCGCTTTATTTGCACGTGTTGGCGGCGGGATCTATACCAAAGCTGCTGACGTTGGAGCTGACCTGGTGGGTAAAGTTGAAGCGGGAATTCCTGAGGATGATGTTCGTAACCCGGCTACCATCGCGGATAACGTAGGCGATAACGTAGGCGATGTTGCAGGTATGGGCGCTGACCTTTTCGGTTCTTATGTAGCAACTATTCTTGCTACCATGGTACTCGGACAAGAGATCGTTGTGGAAAAGATCAACGGCATCTCTGTTGACGGTTTCAATGGTTTCTCTCCTATTTTGTTACCAATGGTTATTGCCGGTTTAGGGATCGTTTTCTCCATTATCGGTACTTTATTCGTTCGTGTAAAAGGCGAAAAAGACTCTGTACAGAAAGCGCTGAACCTGGGGAACTGGTCCTCTATCATATTAACTGTGATCGCCTGCTATTTCCTGGTGAACTGGATGCTTCCTGAAACGCTTTCCCTGCGCGGGTATGCATTTACACGCATGAATGTATTTATCGCCATCGCCATCGGATTAGTGGTTGGCGCCATCATGAGTATTGTTACCGAATATTATACAGCAATGGGCAAGGGCCCTGTTAATTCGATCATTCAAAAATCTGCAACAGGTCACGCCACGAACATTATCGGCGGACTTGCAGTGGGTATGCAATCAACCGTTATTCCTATTCTTACTTTAGCTGCGGGTATCATGACCTCTTATTATTTTGCAGGCTTATACGGAGTAGCAATTGCCGCAGCAGGTATGATGGCCACAACAGCCATGCAATTAGCCATCGACGCTTTCGGTCCAATCGCGGATAACGCGGGCGGTATCGCGGAGATGAGCCAGCTTCCTCCTGAAGTTCGCGAGCGTACTGATAATTTAGATGCAGTAGGAAATACCACAGCGGCAACAGGTAAAGGTTTTGCCATTGCTTCCGCAGCTTTAACGGCGCTTGCCTTATTCGCGGCCTTTGTTGGTGTTGCGGGTATTTCTTCCATTGATATTTTTAAGGCGCCAGTTCTTGCAATGTTGTTCGTAGGCGGAATGATCCCTTTTATTTTCTCTTCGCTTGCCATCGCAGCGGTAGGACGTGCAGCCATGGACATGGTTCAGGAAGTGCGCCGCCAGTTCCGCGAAATTCCAGGCATCATGGAATACAAAGCAAAGCCGGAATATGAAAAGTGCGTAGCGATCTCCACCAAAGCTTCTATCCGCGAAATGATGATGCCAGGAGCGATCGCTTTATTGACTCCTGTGATCGTTGGATTCGGATTTAAAAATGTGTTCCCCGACAGTTCTTCAGCTGAAATGCTTGGCGGCTTACTTGCAGGTGTTACGGTATCCGGAGTACTGATGGGAATTTTTCAGAACAACGCAGGCGGCGCCTGGGACAATGCAAAAAAATCCTTTGAGAAAGGCGTGAACATCAACGGAGAGATGTTCTACAAAAAGTCAGAGCCGCACAAGGCTTCTGTAACAGGAGATACTGTAGGTGATCCGTTCAAGGACACTTCAGGTCCTTCCATGAATATCCTCATCAAATTAATGTCTATCGTTTCCCTGGTGATAGCACCTTACATTGCAGTTACAGAGCAGGGCAATTACGAAAAGACAATTACCGAAGAGGTGATCAAATGCAACATCAACGGTAAAGAATATACCTGCAGCAGCAAAGCGCAATGCGACAGCATTATGAACGCGAACAAGAAAGACATTGCCGAGCTGAAAGACATGTATGAAGTGGATGGCGCGCACAGCTCAGTTGTGTTCAGCATCATTCACGCTATTTCATCCACAAAAGGAAGCATGATGATCGACAGCGGTTTTGTGGACATGACAAATACAACAGGGCCGAAGATCCTGATCAGCATTGATCCCAAAACGATCAACACGCAGAACAATATGCGCGACGAGCATTTGCGGGACAAGCCCGAGTTCTTCGATATTGCGAAATACAAGAAGATCATCTTTGAGGCAACAGACGTAAAGAAGAATGAAGGAGAAGGCGCAGAATACGCTTACATCGCCAAAGGTAAATTAACCATGAAAGGTGTTACCAAAGAGGTGGAGCTGATGTTCAATTACCTTGGAACAGAGATGCAGGATTGGGGCGACCAGGGTAAATTCGACATTGCAGGTTTCGATGGAAAAGCAATGATCGATGGAAAAGATTTTGGAATTGGCGGAGATAAATCCAGCCCGATCACGATCACTTTCTCGGTTGAGGCGATGAAGAAAAAATAATTTACATTAATCAAAATAGAAAGCCCCGACCGTAGCGTCGGGGCTTTTTTGCTATCTTTGATTTATGAACCACGAACTTTTTTTCACCAACGAATATATTCCTCTCCTGCAAAAACTGAAAGGAGATGAAAAAGGCAACTGGGGACTCTTGTCTCCACAAGGCATGATCGAACACATGACGGATTCCATTGGTGTTGCCTGGGGAAGGATCCCTCAGCCTTCGCAAACACCTGAACACCTGCTTCAGCGCATGCGTGATTTCGCCTTAAGCGATAAGGAATTTAAGCCAGGCACGAAAAACTCGCTGATGAATGAAACTCCCGATCCTTTGAGGAAAGCAAACATTTCAGAAGCGCGGGGGGAACTGGAAGCAGAGATCAAAAATTTTGTCAATTATTACAAGACGAATCCAGGCGCCATAATCACCAATCCTTTTTTCGGAGATTTTAATTATGAGCAGTGGTTGCACCTCCTGCACAAGCATGCCCTGCACCATTTGAAACAATTCAGCTTAGTATAAGATGAGGGCCTTATTCCTTCTGCTGACAGGCTGTTCTTTCGTCAACGCGCAAACAGGATGGAACACAGTGAGTAGCTTCGGAAGCAATCCTGGAAACCTCAACATGTATTCTTATGCTCCGGCAACATTACCGGTAAACGCGCCCCTCGTTGTGATGATGCACGGTTGTACGCAGAACGCGGTTACAGCAGCAACAGAAAGCGGATGGAACACAATGGCAGACAGGCATAATTTCTACCTGGTCTATCCTGAACAAATTTCTGCCAACAACAGTAGTACCTGTTTCAATTGGTTCCTCTCCGGCGATCAAAGCAAGAACCAGGGCGAGGCTTTATCCATTAAAGAAATGGTGGATAAGATGCGCGCACTTTACAGCATAGATACCTCGCGCATATTTGTAACCGGCCTTTCCGCGGGCGCCTGCATGAGCAGTGTAATGATGGCCTGCTACCCGGAGATCTTTAACAAAGGGGCAATTGTAGCGGGAGCTCCCTACAAAGCGGCGACCAACGCATCGGGTGCAAGCGCGGTAATGAACGGCTTCGTTTCGCAGACGCCAACGCAATGGGGAAATTTAGTGCGCAATGAAAATCCTGCTTATAGCGGTTATTTACCTAAAGCCGCCGTTTTTCACGGTACCTCCGATCCGGTAGTGAACATCAACAATGCGACAGAGCTGGTAAAGCAATGGACAGATGTAAATGGCGCCGATCAGACAGCGGATATTATAACCACCAATTTTAACGGGAACAATTTCGTGACGCGAAGCATATACAACGATCCGCAAAACGAACCGGTGGTGGAAACTTATATTGTGAACAGTTTCGGTCATGCTATTGGACTGGACACCGGCTCCTGCTACCAGCAATGCGGCGCAACCGGAACTTACGCTTACGATATTAATTTCAGCTATACTTTCTGGTCGGCTTATTTCTTCGGGATCCTGGAGCCGCCTTCCGGACTCGTTATTTCAGGACAGGATACCGTTTGCGAAAATGCAAGTGGTATTAATTATATAGTCCCGAATACAACTGGCTTTATTTATAACTGGACAGTACCGCCAGGATCAGGCATTGCCTCAGGTCAAAACACGCCTTCCCTTAACGTAAATTTTGCACTCAGCAGCGGAAATGTTTCCGTGACTGAAACGGATCTTTCCGGTTGTAAGAACGGTCCTGTTGATTATTTTGTAAACGTGCAGAATTGCAGCAGTGGTATTTCATCAGTCACACAAGAAAATAACACGTATGTATTTTACAATCGCAATTCTTCTCTTGTAAAAGTTCAGGTGGAAGAAAATAAAACTATTTCTCAGGTAAAACTCTTCGAGCTTTCAGGAAAAGAGCTGAAGGCCGAAGTCATTTATAGTAAAAATAGCGCTACTTTTGCCGCGGATAATTTAGTAAGAGGCATTTACCTGGTACAGTTCCAGAATGGTGAACAGCTTTTGCGGAAAAAAATACTGATCGATGAGTGAGAACAACGAGAATAACATGATCTTCGGCGTCCGCGCCGTTATTGAAGCTATAAACGCCGGGAAAGAGATCGATAAAATTTTATTGCAGAGAGGGATCTCCAACGACCTGTTCGGCGAACTGCGAAAAGCGCTGGTTGGAAAAGATACTCCCTACCAGTTTGTCCCTGTAGAAAAGCTGAACCGCGTTACTACCAAAAATCACCAGGGCGTTATCGCCTTTCTCGCCAACATTACCTATTACAGTACAGAAGATCTGTTAAGCTCCGTTTTTGAAAAAGGAAAAGTTCCTCTGGTATTGATCCTTGACCGCGTTACAGACGTGCGCAACTTCGGCGCGGTGGCACGCAGCGCGGAATGTGCCGGCGTAGACATGATCATTATTCCTTCGCGCGGCGCAGCGCAGATCAATGCCGATGCCATGAAGACCAGCGCCGGAGCCTTGCACAGAATTCCGGTTTGCCGGGAAGAAAACTTAAAGAATACCATTGATTACCTCAAGGAAAGCGGTCTGCAGATCATAGCCTGCCACGAAAAAACCGATAAGCTGATCTACGATGTGAATTTCACCCTTCCTACTTGTATAATTATGGGCTCAGAAGAGGACGGCATCTCCGGCGAATACCTCAAGCGCTCCGACCTTTCCGCAAAAATTCCCATGCCGGGAAAAATTGCTTCGCTCAATGTTTCCGTAGCGACCGGGATCGTGCTGTTTGAGGCGGTGCATCAGCGGATGAGGGCTATTTAACCCGGATTGCATTTCTCTTTATTTTTTCCTAATTTTATTGTCTTGGCTTTATGTCGGTGCCCGTTCCCGACTTCGTTCGAACTGACAAGAAGTTTTCATTTTAATTCCAGCTCATGAAAAAAAATATTCTCCTCACTGCCCTACTGATCGGCGCCCAGGTTTTGCAACCCGCATTTGCACAATCAAACAAAGTGATTGCGCCCGTTAAACACCTCAGCATAGATAAAAGCCTGAAAGAAGGAACGGATTACCTTCCAAAGACCATCATTATGAAATTAAAGCCTGCGTACCGTAATTTGTGCGCACCAGGTTATATAAATCATCCGCAGCTCAACCAATTGCTCACCCTGTTCGGCGCTCAGCAGCTGGAAAAAAAGTATCCGCGTCACCAGGCGCCGGAAAAAAAACACAATACGCTCGGACAGGCTTATGTCGACCTTTCGCTGATCTATGAATTCAGCTACAACAGCTCTTTTGCCCTTGAGAAAGTAGCAAATAAATTAATTGACCTCGGAATTGTTGAATATGCCGAGCCGCATTACATTCCGCATATCGTTTACAATCCTAACGATCCTTTGTCCGACATTACCGGGCAATACCACCATAACCGCATTGATGCCTATAACGGCTGGAACATTTCCAAGGGCGATACGAATATTGTCATCGGGATCACCGATACCGGAACCGATACCTCGCACAATGACCTGAGAGATAATATCAAGCACAATTACAACGATCCCATTGATGGGATCGACAATGACCTCGACGGATTCATTGATAATTTCGGAGGCTGGGATGTGGGAATGAACGACAACGATCCTACCTGGCAAACCAACGCGCATGGCGTTCACGTATGCGGGATCGCGGCGGCCAGCGCGGATAACAATATTGGTGGCGCGGGTGTTGGGTTCAAGTGCAAATTCTTACCGGTGAAGATTGCCAATGCCAACGGAGATCTTGTTGCCGCTTATGAAGGAATTACGTACGCTGCGGACCATGGCGCGCATGTGATCAATTGCTCCTGGGGAGGCGCGGGTGGCAGCAGCTACGGACAGGATGTAATCAATTACGCTTCCATCAATATGAATTCGTTAGTGGTGGCGGCTGCAGGAAACAACAATGCCTTCGGTGATTTCTTTCCTGCTTCCTACGACAATGTGATCAGCGTTGCCAGCACCAACCAGGGCGATGGAAAATCTACCTTCTCCAATTACGGTTATAATGTAGACGTTACTGCTCCAGGCGACCAGATCAATTCCACCTGGCCCGGAAATTTTTACATTACCTCCAGCGGAACTTCCATGGCATCTCCTGTGGCAACAGGTGTAGCTGCTATTATCAAAGCAATGAACCCGACCTATACCGGTCTGCAGGTCGGACAACAAATGAAAGCGACTACAGATGATATCTCTGCCATGAACGCGGCTTACCAGAATAAGCTGGGAACCGGACGCGTTAATCTGTTCAACGCGCTTTCGCAAACTGGCGCTGAATCCATCGTGCTTACCAACAAAATGGTCGTTGACAGCAACGATAACGCTTTTATAGTGGGTGATACTTTATTCATCCGCGGGACATTCGTGAACTACCTTGCTGCCGCTACAAATGCTAATGCAACCCTTGCCACTTTCCTTAACGGGGGTTATTTAACTATGGTTGACAATACAACCACTCTCGGAGCAATGGGAACTTTAACAAGTGTAAATAACAACAACGATCCCTTTAAATTCGTCATCAATGCGGGGACACCTCAAAATACACAGATCACTTTCAAGCTGATAATTTCCGATGGGGCTTACACTTCAAACACGTTTTTCAATGTTACGGTCAATGTGGATTATATTAACGTAACCATTAACGATGTTCAAACCAGCATTACCAGCAAAGGCCGGATCGGTTACAACGAGGACCAGCAAATGGAAGGCTTAGGATTTAATTACATGAATGCGTCTTTACTTTATGAAGCGAGCTTGATGATCGGCACTTCGGCTACAGCAGTGTCGGACGAATTCCGCGGTACCGGCAGCGGCGCCGACCTTGATTTTCAATCTGTGAATATCATTCACAATGTGATCCCAACTGTAAAGTCCGAATTCGATCTCAACGGTCAGTTCAGTGACGCGCCTGCCAATCCAACACAGGACTTGTTGGTAACGCATAATGCATATGCCTGGAGTACTTTTGGAAATTCAAAATATGTGATGGTGGAATATTTAATCAAGAATAACGGCTCCTCTGTTCTCAGCAACCTGTATGCGGGTATAGCTGCAGACTGGGATGTAGATGCCGGAACCTTCGCCAATAACAAATCCGATTATGATCCTGTTTCTAAAATGGGTTATACCTGGTGCACGAATGCATCCGGAAAATACGCTGGGATAAAACTATTGACCAATTCTGCGCCGCCGAATTTTTATGCGATCGATAATGTAAGCGGCGGTGGCGGCGGACTTGATCCCGTAACAGGCGGACTGGATACGCAGGAAAAATACACGGCGCTTTCCACACCGCGATTACAGGCAGGAAACACAACGGGCACCGGGAACGATGTATTGAATGTGATGAGCTCAGGTCCTTTTACCATTAACCCGGGCGATAGCGTAATTGTTGCTTTTGCGCTTATTGCTGGCGATGACCTCAACGATATCCAGGTGAGTGCGGACAGCGCGCAATTTCACTATGACGGAACTTATACGGGTCTTGGAATAAAGGATCACGAAAACTCTTTTGCCGTAGCGGTATATCCCAATCCGGCAAGTACAAACCTCAGCTTTGTTTTTATGAATGATAAGGGAGGAAACATTGAGATCAGCCTGGTGAATACGCTTGGGCAAACCGTTCAGGCCATCAGTCGCAACAGCTTAGGCAACGGGATGCAAAAAATAAGTACCGACGTAAGCGAGCTTCCCTCTGGAACTTATTTCTACCGTATTACAGGAAAGGATAAGCTCTGCGTTGGAAAGGTTATTATTAAATAGCCCCGGCAGGATCTTCCGGGCAAATTAATTCTGTTCAGTATTTGGTCAAATGATCAGTCCCGCAATTAAAAAGGGCGAGGAGACAGTTATGCTTTCCTGGTCATTACCTGAGCTGCAGGAAGAATTGAACGGGGTTTCAGCCTTGCTGGATTTCTTTTCCATTTTAAACAAATCAGGGTTCCTAATGTTTGAAATGGTTTTGGATGATCACCGTTAACGCGATTCCTGTAGGCTTTTCACTTCAAAAACAAAATTATTATATTTTTTTATTCCAGCCAAATCCCAGCCTTAAAAAAAATCATTCTGCTGTTAGTTGAGGTGAATTCTGCAATTACTGCTACAAAGGATTGGGCGTGCAATCTCCCTTTTGGATGTGAAATTTACCTGGTTGCTCTTTTTTATAGTAATTTTACAGAATGCCCGCTATAAAAAAAAACCTGCTTCTTCTTTGTGCGATCATCGCCACAACTTCCTTTTCCGCTCAACCGCTCAATAAAAAGCAGGTATTTACTCATGCGGATACTTTACGCGGAAGCATTGGCCCGGGAAGGGACTGGTGGGATGTAACGCATTATGATATACATGCAGCGTTTAATTTTGCAGACAGTACCATAAGCGGTAATTGTACCATTAGTTTTCGTGCCCTTCGGGCAAAAAGTCTGATGCAGATCGATCTACAGGAACCTTTGGTGATCGATAGCTGCATTCTGCTTTACGGAGAAAATAAAAGAGGAGCTAATTTAGCATTCAGGCGCGAAGGAAATGCCTGGTTCATTACCAATATTCCTCCGCTTGCCACAGGAACCATCAATGAGCTGAATGTATTTTACCACGGTAAACCTGCTGTTGCAAAGCATGCGCCCTGGGACGGCGGCCTTGTCTGGAAAAAAGATAAAAATAACAATCCCTGGATGAGCATTGCCTGCCAGGGAACGGGAGCGAGTGTTTGGTATCCCTGCAAAGATCACCAAAGCGATGAAGCGGATAGCGCCGCGCTGCATATCACCTGTCCCGCTAATTTAATTGCGGTAGGGAACGGTCGCCTGAGGAATACAGTAAAAAATACAGACGGAACCGCGACTTACACCTGGGCCGTAAGAGAACCCATCAATAATTATTGCATCATTCCTTCTATTGGAAATTACAGGAACTTCTCTGAAAAATATGCAGGAGAAAAAGGCACGCTTGACATGGATTACTGGGTACTGGAAGAAAACCTGGAGGCCGCAAAAAAACAATTTGCAGATGCACCCCGCATGATGAAGGCATTTGAATATTGGTTCGGTCCTTACCCCTTCTATGAAGATAGCTACAAATTGGTGGATGCTCCCTTCCTGGGAATGGAACACCAGAGCGCGATCGCTTATGGGAACGGCTATGTGAACGGTTATCATGGGATGGATCTCTCTGGCAGCGGCTGGGGAATGAAATGGGATTTTATCATAGTTCATGAAAGCGGACACGAGTGGTTTGCGAATAACATTACTACTAAGGACATTGCCGACATGTGGGTGCATGAAGGCTTCACCAATTATTCGGAAACACTGTTTACGGATTACTATTATGGAAAGGAAGCCGGAAATGCCTATTGCCAGGGATTGAGAAAGAATATTAACAACGACATTCCGATAATTGGCGCTTATGGCGTGAACAAGGAAGGAAGCGGCGATATGTATCCCAAAGCCGCGAACATGATCCATAGTATCCGCCAGATCATGAACGATGACGAAAAATTCAGGCAAATGCTCAGGGGAATGAACCAAACATTTTACCACAAGACAGTAAGTACGCAGGAAATTGAGAATTACATCGGCAATGCCGTTGGAAAGGATCTTTCAAAGATCTTTGATCAGTACCTTAGAACAGTTCAGGTTCCCAAATTAAAATATAAGGTGCAAAAAGGCGTTCTCACTTATCAATGGAGTAATTGCGTAAAAGGATTTGATATGCCGTTAAGAGTATTCACTGGTAGTGAATACGTTTTTATTGATCCTACGGAAAAGATGAAAAAAATAAA
>JBJMLS010000239.1:0-8182 GCA_045805185.1 Bacteroidia bacterium
AACTTTCAGTTTAAGTTTCGGGGGAATGCCTGAATAAGTTGCGTAGGAAGCAACATCAGAGAGATTTCCCGAAAGATTCATTTTTATATTATCAAATTTCTTTGATGCATTGCGTATGTAAAGCGCACATTTTTGGCTGGAATTAATTTTATCCGGCGCAGGGTTGGCAACAGCAGTGTCCAATACTCCATTACGAGCTCCGTAGTTTATCATTTTAACGCCTTCAAAGTCATCATAGGTTTGATTTTGTCCTGAAAAAAACAAGGGAACGAATAAACAGAGTAACTGGAATACCAGTTTCCTGTTAGCATTGCAATTGCCGGTCTTCATAAGAGATAGTATTTTGTAATTATAATTTTTCAATGTTACTTCATACAAAACTATAGTCAGGTTATAGTTCGCAGGGCCATTATTCGGTAACATAGGGTTTTAAATAGCCGAAACTCCGAAATTACCGCTTGGTAGAATAAATAGTGGCAGGCTCCCGGTTTGAAATTTTCCCCGGCAAGGTTTAATATAGTTTTAGCCATGAAAAATACCGTCTTACCGAATTCAGGCAAAAACGCAGAGCAGACGCTGTTATTTTTAGTCTCTATAAACTTTAAATTTTACTATTATGAAAATTATTATGCCAATGGCAGGAATGGGGAAAAGAATGCGTCCGCATACGTTAACCACACCCAAGCCTCTGTTACCTATTGCAGGGAAATCAATTGTTCAGCGCCTGGTGGAAGATATCGCGAAAGTATGCGCTGAAAAAGTGGAAGAAGTTGTTTTTATCACGGGCCGCTTCGGTAAGGAAACGGAAGAGAACTTAAAAGCCGTTGCAAAAGATGTTGGAGCAAGGGCAAGTATTTATTACCAGGACGAGGCTCTCGGTACTGCACATGCCCTGCTTTGCGCCAAAGAAGCGCTGGACGGTAAAGTGGTGGTTGCATTTGCGGATACGCTTTTCAAAGCGGATTTCAAGCTGGATGATCAGAAAGAAGGAATTATATGGGTTCAAAAGGTAGAGGATCCAAGACCTTTTGGCGTTGTGAAAATTAATGAAGAGAATGTAATAACGGATTTTGTGGAAAAGCCCGAAGTGTTTGTTTCCGATCTCGCAATTATCGGAATCTATTATTTCAAAGACGGTAAAAACCTCAAAAATGAGCTTCAGTTTCTGATAGATAATAATATAAAAGACAAGGGTGAATTTCAGCTGACAAGCGCTCTGGAAAATATGAGGAAGAAAGGAATGAAATTTAGCCCGGGAAGAGTAACAGAGTGGCTGGATTGCGGCAATAAGGATTCAACTGTTTATACCAATCAGCGTATACTGGAATTCAATAAAACCGCGAACCTGGTTTCTGACACTCATGTGTGCCGTAATTCTGTAATAATTGAACCCTGCTACATTGGCGAAAACGTGCAGCTGATCAATTCGGTAGTTGGACCTTATGTTTCCATTGGCAATAATTCAGTTATTGAGGACTCCGTAATAAAGAACAGCATAGTTCAAACCAATTCGCGGATATGCTGCGGCAATATTCATAATTCCATGTTCGGTAACTTTGTCGATTTTAAGGACAGCCGCTCCGAAATGAGTATTGGCGATTATAGTATTCAACACAACAAACACTAACAGGAAAAAAATAAGGTTATGGGAAATAATTATGGAATAAGTCTTGGCCCTGGCAGTTACAGGCATCGCGTGGATGAAATGATAAAGCTTCTTGAAGAAGATAAATTTGTTGAGCGCTTATGGAACAAGGAGAGAGAACTTTGGATCAAGGGAGTCGGGAAAGAGAAGGACGACGTCTTGTTAGGATGGCTGGATGTTATTCCGGAAATGCAACGGGAGCTGTCTTCAATTGAAGATTTTGTCCGGGAAGTAAAAGAAGAAGGCTTTACCCAGGCTGTTGTGTTGGGGATGGGCGGCAGCAGTCTCGCGCCTCTTGTATTTAACTGCACCTTCCCGTTCTCTGATAAAGGACTAAAATTAACTGTACTCGACTCAACGGATCCTGCTACTATTGCCGATGTTGAAAGTAAGCTTGACCTCAAGTCAACTCTTTTTATTGTGTCCAGTAAGTCCGGTTCAACTACGGAAGTGAATGCTTTTTTCAATTATTTCTATTATAAGGTCGCGCGGGTAAAGCATGAAAAAACCGGTGATAACTTTGCCGCTATAACGGATGAAGGCTCTCCTTTGGCTGTGTTGGCAAAGGATAAGAAATTCAGAAAGCTATTTTTGAATTTCCCTGAGATAGGTGGCAGATTTTCTGCTCTTTCTTACTTCGGTCTTGTGCCGGCTGCTCTGATGGGAGTAAGTATAAAAGAAATTCTGGACAGAGCTCTTATTGCCTCTGAGGCCTGCAGAAACAGAATAATTTCGGATAATCCGGGAGTTCTTCTGGGTGTGATCCTGGGTGAGTTGGCGCTTGAAGGAAAAAATAAGCTTACTTATTCCCTGCCGCAGGAACTCAGTTCCTTTGGTTTATGGATGGAGCAATTGCTTGCAGAGAGTACGGGTAAGGAAGGTGTTGGAATTTTACCTGTAAAGTTCGACGAAACAGATGCGCATGCCCCAGGTAGCGACAGGTTTTTTGTGAACCTCGAATTAAAGCCTGCTGCTCTTAGCCTGCAAAAAGATCTGGATAATTCTTTTATTTCTCATCCGCTCATTAAACTTGGTATGGATGATCTTATGGATCTTGGTCAGCAGTTTTTTATATGGGAGATCGCCACCGCTACAGCAGGATATATTCTTGAACTGAATCCTTTTGATCAGCCGGATGTTCAATCGAGTAAAAAATGCACCTCGGATCTGCTGAATAAAATTAAGGCGGAAGGAGAGCAGGATGCGTTAAGGCCCCTGGTAGTTGAAGGGCCCTTGAGCTTTTATACAAAGGACTATTCAATTGGAATAGCGGAGTCCTTACTGGCCTGTTTCCTTTCACCTGCTGGCTTTGGTAATTATTTAGCCATACTCGCTTATCTTCCCGAAGAAGGAAGCGTAACAGAGGGTCTCATCCAGGTACAGGATAAATTGAAGAATTGCTTCGCCCTTCCGGTTACCTGTGAATTTGGTCCCAGGTACCTGCATTCAACTGGCCAGCTCCACAAAGGCGGCCCGGAGGGTGGGATATTTCTTCAGTTCATTTCCGAAACCGTGAACGATATTCACATTCCGGGCGAAGATTATACTTTTGGTACCTTAATAAAGGCCCAGGCGGTTGGAGATATGCAGGCGCTGCAGGATAAAGGAAGGCGTGTTATGCTGGTGAACCTTGGAGAAGATGTTAAGGAAGGGTTATTGCTTTTCAATGATCTGCTCCGGAAAGTTACGGAGCAATACCATCGTGCAGCGTTGCGCGGGCAGAATTTAAATTCGCCTGGCTTATCCGTTGGCGCTGCAATGCAACGTAAAGCATCGGGATGGATCTAACGAGAGCAAAGGACAGTATAAAAGAAAAGCCGGATTTTTGTTCCGGCTTTTTTATTAGATCAGGTTTAGTTTTTTGAGAAGCTCTTTTTTAAATTGCTCGCCTATGGGAAGTGTGTGCTTTTCGAGATAGGCTGTATTTTCCTCTACATTATCAATGTGATTGATTGCGGCGAGATAAGAACGGTGCAAGCGGTAAAATTTACTTTGAGGAAGTTTCTCTTCCATGCTCTTCAGCGTGCAGTGAACGGTAAAACGCTTGTCAGAAGTGAAAATATTCACATAGTCGCCCAGCGCCTGAATATAAGTGATATCATTGATCTTTATCTTCGTAAGAATGGAATTCGAGCGTACGAAAATAAAATCTTTCTCTTTACCTGTTGTATCAGTCTTGCTTTCTTTACTATTGTCAAAAAGCTCCTTGGCTCTCGATACTGCCTTGGTGAAGCGCGCGAGATTTACGGGCTTAATGATGTAGTCAGCAACATTGAGCTCAAAGGCTTCAACAGCGTAATCTTTTTTTGCGGTAATGAGTATAACGATCGGTCGTTTTTCCAGGTTCTTGACCAGTTCTATTCCAGTCATCCCGGGCATTTCAACATCGAGAAATACGAGATCGATATCTTCCGTCTTCAGGTAATTGAATGCTTCAACAGGACTGGAGCACTCCTGCTTCAGAGTAAGAAATTCTACCTGGTCTATCAGTAATTTAATAGCCGTTCTGGCCATTTTATTATCATCAACAACAATGCAATTCATTTGTTTTTTTTATTAAAGTGTTTCTATCAAAAATAGACCAAATCACTTTGTTGAACTTTATACAATACTGATTTTGTTTTGTGGTATTCCGGTTTTTTTAACTGAGCTGATCCGCAAAGCTCAATATAAGTGCTGCCTTGCTACACCGCGGCTTTCTTTTGGTGTGTAAATCATCTCCAGGTATTTCTTTAATTTTCCGTTAAACTCATGCGTGTTTTCCAGATTAGACAGATGCCCGGAGCTGCTGATGACTTCGAAAAACGAATTGCTGAATTGCTCTGCGAGAAATTCTGAAGCGTCCGGGGCAATGATGGCGTCTTCCTCTCCGGCCATTACAAGCACAGGTATGGTTAATTCATGAAGATCACTGCAGGTTTCTTTCCGTTCTGCCAGCGCTTTTAGAGTTTTGCAAAGCGTGTCTACACTGGTAGTGCAGATCATTTCCCGAATGGAGCGAACTTCTCCTTTCCTGGCGGTAAAGGATTTTGATGAAAAAAGTTTTTTGATCGATTCATCAGCATAGGCTTCAATGCCCTGCTTCTGAATGGAAGAAATCGCTTTTGTCCTTTTATTCTTTGCTTCGGGGCTGTCTGGCATGCACTGGGTGCTGGCCAATAACAGTCCCCTGAAGAGCGTTGGTGATTTTTTAGCCGTGGCAAGAAGAATGTAGCCTCCCATAGAGAGCCCGCAGCCGATTACCTCGGTCAGATTAAGTTTTTCCATGAAGCCGGTAAAATCCTCACTGAATGTTTCAATGGAGAAATCTTTGATTCCGGCTGTAGTATTTCCATGCCCGCGGATATCATAGGCAATAACCCGGTAGTTATTCTTGAGGGCCTCAAGCTGCAGATCCCACATTTTCCGGTTGAATGGAAAGCCATGTATAAAAATTACCGGAGGAGCGGTTTCCGGGCCCAGGTCGCTGTATGCGACAGTAATATCATTCACTTGGACAGAAAGATTTTCTCCGATTGTGCGCATAATTTAAGGTTTTAATTAGTGATTAGTTAACTCCACGGATTGTATTCATCAAAGAGATCCTTATCCTTCAGGTCTGAAAAGTTGATCGTGTACTCCGCCGCAGATTTTATCTGGTCGTCCTGAAGCTGGTCATCTGTTAAGCCTAAGGTTGACAATTCACTCTCTTCTGGAACGGTTGTAACTGTGATCTTTTTTTTAGGGTCTATCATAACAGGTTATTTATTAGGTTTAGATGTATTCTTTCTCAAAAATATTGAGGCCGGTTTATTTTTATCGCGATTTTCGGTAACAGGGTAATTTAAATAGCCGAAGCAAGTAAAACGTTCGCGGATGCACAAAATGAATAAGCCGCACCTCTCAGGCGCGGCTTGATCCAAATACATCTTACTTATTATTGGTGTTTGTTTTCATTCCCCAAAGCTCAATATGGGCTTTGTTATCTTTCCGGTTTGGCAAAGTTTTGTAAACAAAAACCACCTTTTTGAGATCCTGTTCACCGCCTTTTAATTCGAATTCTTTACTGTCGCCAGGAGCTTTAATCGGCATATTAATTTTAATATCCTGTTTCCCACCTTTGTCGAAGTAAACTTCCATACTTACCAGCTCAATCGGTGCGTCGTCAACCTTAAATTTAATCGACGCAAAGCGGTCCGCCCCCATAACTACGATCTCATCTTTTTCTTTCTTGAAATCTACTGTAGTTTCGCCGATCTTGTGCCAGCCTGTTTTATCGCTTGTAATGATCTCAGGCACCTGGGCCCAAAGCTTGCCATAACATCCTGTAATGGCAAGCAGAACAATAATGATTGCTTTTTTCATGATTAGTTTATTTTTAAATTAATAGTTGAAGCCACTCTGGCTGCAAAAGCCGGTATTAGTCCTTTACTACTACCAGGTATTTGGAAATGCTCCAGAATTTTTCCGGATTATTGATTATGATGTTCTTTACAATATTCTTGTCTTTTTCGTCTTTCTCAAGGGTGTAGGAATCGGATGGGTGCGTTGTTACGATTTTCACGTGGTCGCCGTAAACATCAATGTTTGGTGTTTTTGTATAGTCAATCCGGGTGAATTTACTATTGTCCGCGTTCTCATTCAGCTTTAATGTTTTTCCCATGCCGAGGAGCCCGCCTTTTTTATCGATAAGCTTCGCTTCCCTCAGCTCCTTGCTTCCTCCTACAATATAATAGGCAGTATGCAGTTCGGTTGTACGGTCGTTAATTGTATTGGATTGCGACAGGTTCTGAATGTTAAGTGTATCAATTGATGTCTGAAGCTGGGCCACCTGTACGTTCAGTGAATTTAAGCGGTCATTCAGCGCGCTGAGCTCGGTATCCTTCTGGGCGATTTGTTCATTGAGTGTGGCGATCACTTTTTCCAGCTGAACATTCTTTCTTCTCGATCCTTTAAGCTTCTTGTTCAGGTCCTCAAGTTTTTGGCGATTCTCTTCCATTAGGTTATTAATGGCGCTGATCTGGGCATTAATATGTTCTTTCTGCTTTTGCTTTAATTCGCCGTGAATATTGGCTGTGCTCAGGTAAATTAGCTGCTGCTTTGAGGCAACTGAATCGAGGTTGCGCTCCACTTCTGTAAAGGAAATCAGCAGTTCATTAATGGAGGAGTCCTTTTCTTCCAGCAAGGATACGAGCGAGTCTCTTTCCCGGTTATTGTTTACCGGCTCTGTGTCGGGATTACAGGAAAGAAGGAAAAAAGTAAGCGGTGTTATTAAAAATAATGTTTTCATTGTTCAGTATTATCGGATTAACTGGGATCAAAATTACGTGTGAATAAAAAGAACATAGTATAATTTCGTTCATCAGGTATTTAATGTAGTTTAAAACGGAAAAGGACTCAGCGGAATAAAATGTAACCTTATCGGGATGCCCGCCAAACGATGGATTTGCACCCTTTACAGGATTATGTACTTTTTCTGACTATTTAAAATGCTCTTTTAACGAATAACAAGGGCTTTTTAAAAAAATGAGAGTAATTTGCTCTCCGTAAAAAGATTTTATTGCAATTTTGCGCTGTAAAGCGGCACGTAAAATGAAAAAAGTACTTATCCAAAAAAGAGCGGTCGGGGTCCAGCGTGTTTTACTGGAAAAAAACCCGGAGCCTTTGCTTTTAATTGATCCTGACGGAAGAGTGGTCGATATGAACGGCGCATGGGATGAAATGAGCGGAATGGAGTATGATACACTTGCCGGAACTTTGTTTTCCGATTGTTTTACAGATCCTGAAAAGGCACAGGAAGTTTACAAGAATATGTTTATTAATGGCTCGGTGAAAGATACCGGCCTTGTCCTGTACACAAAGAAAGGTAAGCTGATCGATGTGATTGTAAGCGGCGCCATTTATGAAAATGAGGAGGGAAACGTTAGTGGCGCCCTCGTCATGGTCCGCGATAAGGGAATGCAGAAAAAGTTCGATGGGCAAACGGCGCACCTCGCTGCGATAGTAACTTCTTCGGATGATGCGATTATCAGTAAGTCTCTTGAAGGGACCATCCTTACGTGGAACAAGGGAGCCGAAAAAACATTCGGTTACCTTGCTGAAGAAGCGATCGGGAAACATATTTCAATTTTGATCCCGCCCTATCTGGTAGATGAGGAGGAAAGAATACTGGAAAAAGTAAAATCAGGTGAACACCTCCAGCAGCATGAGATCCTTCGCAAAAGAAAGGACGGAGTTAATATTCATGTGTCGATTACTGTCTCACCTATTAAGGACAACTCAGGGAATATAATTGGCGTTTCAACGGTTGAGCGGGATATAACGGCTCAGAAAAGATTTGAGAACGAATTGATCGAGGCCAGGCGAAATGCGGAACAGGCTACAGAGCTGGCTGAGGAAGCTGTGAGATCGAAGCAGCAGTTCCTTTCCAACATGAGCCATGAGATCCGGACGCCGCTGAATGCGATAATCGGATTTACAAAGGTCGTATTGAAAACGGAATTATCCGAAAAGCAGAAAGAATACCTCGATGCGATCAAGATCTCAGGCGACGCCCTT
>JBJMLS010000240.1:0-14542 GCA_045805185.1 Bacteroidia bacterium
AGAAAAGAAGAAAAAGTTATCAGAAACTGAATGGTCACCGCCAGGATTTCACCCAGATCCTTATCCAGGGTGTTCTGGGTAAAGGCGATTCACTGAAAGAGAAACTGGAAGTAAAAAAACCTCAGCCGAAAGTTGAAGTGAAAGAAGAAGTTGTTGAAGAAAAAGTTGTAGCGAAAAAAGCGCCTGCAAAAAAAGCAGCAGCGAAAAAAGCTCCGGCTAAGAAAACAGTGAAAGCTGCAAAATAATTAAGAATCCATTAAAATCTCAATAAAATGGCACACAAAAAAGGGGCCGGTAGTACCAAGAACGGCCGCGAATCACACAGCAAACGCTTAGGCGTTAAAATATACAGCGGGCAAGGCGCTGTTTCCGGGAACATCATTGTTCGCCAGAGAGGCACCAAGCATCATCCTGGTCTGAACGTAGGTATTGGCAAGGACCATACTTTGTTCGCGCTGGTTGATGGAACTGTTATGTTCAAAAAGAAAAAAGATGACCGTTCGTACGTTTCGATCATTCCTTTTGTGGAGGCATAACGAAAACTCATTTAAAAATTGAAAACCCCGTTATGTCGGGGTTTTTTTGTTTTATGACCTGTGTTAATATGAATACATTTATGTTCAGGTGCACAACGTCAGTCGGCTTTAACAGATAAAGGTCTAACAGTAATTTGTATCTGTGAAAAATCCGCAAAAATTAAACAGTTATAAACTACTCTGGAAATTCTTATACTTTTGTCAAACATTTTAACTGATACTTATGTTACAAATAACCTATATCCGCGATAACAAAGAAGATGTTGTAAAGCGCCTTGAAGTAAAGCACTTCAAAGATGCGGCTGCATTTATCGATAAAGTGCTGGCTGTTGATGCTGAGCGACGCAATGCCCAGAAAGAAGCCGATACGGTTAAGGCGGAAGCCAACGCCCTCGCCAAACAGATCGGTGAATTAATGAAGAGCGGAAAAAAAGAGGAAGCCGAACAGGTGAAATCCAAAACTGCCGAGCTGAAGCAGAAAGAAAAACAATTGGACGAAATACTTACCGCAAAAGAAACCGAGATCCATCAATTGCTGGTTCAGGCCCCTAATCTTCCTAGTCCGATAGTTCCTTTAGGCAAAACTCCTGAAGACAACGAAGTGGTATACGAACACGGCCTTATTCCTGAGCTACACGATAAAGCAGTTCCTCATTGGGAACTCACCACAAAATACGACCTCATCGATTTTGAGCTGGGCGTAAAAATAGCCGGCGCGGGATTTCCTGTTTACAAGGGAAAAGGAGCGAGATTGCAGCGTGCGCTGATCAATTATTTCCTGGACAAGGCCACCGCCGCGGGTTACCTTGAGATCCAACCGCCAATTGTGGTGAATGAAGACAGCGGATACGGAACAGGACAATTACCCGATAAGGAAGGACAGATGTACCACATCGGTATTGATAATTTATACCTCATCCCAACCGCAGAAGTTCCTGTTACGAATATTTACCGCGACGTGATCCTGAAAGAAAATGATCTTCCGGTTAAGAATTGCGGCTATACTCCTTGTTTCAGAAGAGAAGCCGGCAGCTACGGAAAAGATGTAAGAGGTTTGAACCGACTGCACCAGTTCGATAAAGTGGAGATCGTTCAGATCGCTCACCCGGACAGTTCCTATGAAATACTGGAAGAGATGCGCAATTATGTTGCATCCCTGCTGAAAGAGCTGGAACTTCCCTTTCGCACCCTGAAGCTTTGCGGAGGTGACATGAGCTTCGCTTCTGCCCTTACCTATGATATGGAAGTTTACAGCGCGGCTCAGAAACGCTGGCTCGAAGTAAGTTCTGTATCCAATTTTGAAAGCTTCCAGACCAACAGGTTAAAATGCCGCTTTAAGGACAGCACAGGTAAAACACAGCTCGCGCACAGTCTCAACGGCAGCGCCCTTGCACTGCCACGCATTGTTGCCGCGTTGCTGGAAAATAATCAAACTCCGGAAGGGATCAGGATCCCAAAAGCCCTGGTGCCTTATGCGGGATTCGATCTGATTAACTAAGATTAACATAAAACCATCTTACAATTTTAAAGTCCCGCCATTAACGGGACTTTTTCTTTACCTAATTTTCAGTAACTTTAGCTATGCAAAAAATAGTCTTGCTCTGTGTTATATCTGTCCTCGTTTTTTCTTTTTGCAGCAACGAAAAAAAATTCGAAAAGCAAACAAGGGTATTGGATAGCCTCACACTGGAACTGGAAAAAGGAATTGCGGTTTATAAAACGATCGATACGGTTAAGCTGAAGCAAAAGCTGGAGGAATACGAAAAGCAGGTGAAGTACATTGCGGAGAATGTGAAGGACACGATCAGCCTTAAAGACGGAGAAGTGATCAACGCTTACAAAGGATTGTCCAATGCGATGAATTATTTAGTAACAAAGAACCGCGATTTTATTACAGAGATCGAATTGAGCAAACAACAATTGAAGGATCTTTCAGAGGATATTAAAAACAACAAAATAGAAGACGCCAAAGCTTTTGAATATTATACGCAGGAGCAATTCAATGCGGAGAGCCTGCTGGCGGCGATGAATAAGGACATCGCTATCGCGCGGACTGAAGTGAACCGCTTTGATTCGCTGAATGGAGAAATAAAAGCATTTATCGGGAGATACACAGTAAAATGAAACAAAGGATTTTAGCCATTATATTTTGCCTGATCAGCGCTCTTTCTTTTTCACAGAAGAATACCGACGAGCAGCTGGCCCTGCAGTTCTTTAACAACAAGGAATACGACAAGGCCATCGTATATTACGAAAAGCTGTATTCCGACAGGAACTCATCGGCTTATTACCAGTACTATTTTAAATGCCTGCTGTATACCAAGGAATATAAAAAAGCGGAAAAGATCGCAAAGCGCCAGTTGAAATTCTCACCTGAGTCCGTTTTTCTGTACCTCGATATCGCGGATGTTTACAAGGCGCAGGGTGATGAAAAAAAAGCAGAGGAGCAATACGATAAGGCAATTAAAGAACTGCCGAACGACTATACGCAGATCAATGCGCTTGCCAACGCTTTCCGGTCCAATAAGCTTTATGACCGCGCCATTGAGACCTATAAAAAAGGGCGTAAGTTCAACGAAGGAATATATCCGTTTTATTACGAAGTGGCTGAAGTCTACCGCGACAAAGGCGACACAAGAGGAATGATCAACGAGTACCTTGACGCTCTTGATTTCAGGGACACAGAATTGACCAATGTGCAGAACAACCTGCAAAACAGCCTTGGTTACGACGATGAAAAAGGCGGATTCAATAATCCCGTTCTCAAACAGGAACTGCAAAAACGCATTCAGTCCAATCCTGAAAAAACTATTTTCTCCGAATTCCTGATCTTCATTCTGCTTCAGCAAAAAGATTTCGATGCCGCTTTCGCGCAAAGCAAAGCGATAGACAAGCGAAAAAAGGAAGACGGTTACCGCATGATGGAGCTCGGAAAGATCTGCGTAAGCAATGAGAATTATGAAGTAGCTGAAAAATGCTTCGAATACATCATCAGCAAAGGGCAGAGCAATTATTACTATAACCAGGCGTATATTGAAGCGGCCAATGCGCAATTCGATAAGATCGTGAAGCAGCGCAATTATACGCCACAGGATCTTACCGACCTGGAATCAAAATTACAGGTCACCATTAAGCAATTCGACGGAAGCCTGATCACTGTTCCACTCATCCGCAAGCTTGCCGTATTGAGCGCCTTTTACCTGAACAAAAGCGCGGAAGCTATTGACATGCTTCAGAAAGCCATTGAAATGCCCGGTATTGACAAACACGCGCAGGCGGAATGCAAGCTCGACCTTGGAGATATCGTTTTGGTTGCCGGAGATATCTGGGAAGCATCCCTGCTCTATTCACAGGTTGATAAAGCTTTTAAATACGATGTGATCGGACAGGAAGCGAAGTTCCGTAACGCGAAGCTGGCTTACTATTCCGGAGATTTTAAATGGGCCAAGGCGCAGCTCGATGTATTGAAAGGCGCCACATCAAAGCTTATCGCCAACGATGCCATGGATCTTTCGCTTGTTATCGGCGACGCCATAAACATCGATACTAACGAAGTGCCTTTACAAATGTTCTCATCCGCCGACCTGCTGATCATCCGGAATAAAACAGACGAGGCAATGGCCAGACTCGATTCAATCAATATTCTTTTTGATAACCACAGTCTTGCAGATGACATCTATTTTAAAAAGGGAACCATTTATACCAAACAGGGGAAATACAAGGAAGCGATCGATGCCTTCCAAAGGGTGGTGGATAATTACGGTGAAGAGATCTTTGGCGATGACGCCTTGTTCAGGATAGCGGATATTTACCAGTACAACCTGAAAGACCTGGAAAAAGCGAAAACACTTTACCAGGACCTGCTTGTGAAATATCCGGGAAGTGTATTTACAGTAGAAGCCAGGAAGCGCTTCAGAAAACTAAGGGGAGACAGTATCAATTAAATTTATAAATACAGCGCATGAATAAATTCCTTACGTTTTCCATTAGTCTTTTAACAGGCATTTCGGCTTACGCGCAAAGCAGCCTGCAGGTACAGAACATCAGCGCTCCCGTACAATCCGCCATCCTTTACCTCGATGGAGCCGAGCTCACCCAGAGTAAAACCGTAAACCTGGCCGCCGGAAGAACATTAATTGTTTTTACAGGCATTACTTCAAAGCTTGTTTCCAGGAGCGCCCAGGTTACCACAAGCGGCGATGTTACCGTGCTTTCGGTAAGCGACAAGATCAATTACCTGAACGCGCAAAAAGAATCGCCAAGGGTAAAACAGCTGAAAGACTCCGTTAAAATGGTTTCCGACATGATGGCGCAGCAGGCCTATGAAAAAGAAGCCTTTGATACGGAAAAGAAAATGATCATCACCAACCAGTCCATTGGCGGACAGGATAAAGGCGTTTCCATTGCGGAGCTAAAGCTTGCAGCTGATTTTTACAGGAGCAGGATCAAAGAGATCAACGCGGAAATGTATAAATATGAAAAGAAGATCAATGCCAATGCGGAACTTTTGGAAAAGCTGGATCTTGAGCTTGATGAATTAAATGCATCGGAAAATCCGCCGAGCGCCGATATCGAGATCCTCGTTTCCACCACCGCGAAAACTTCTTCCACCATTGAGGTGAAATACATTGTATACAATGCAGGCTGGGCGCCAAGCTACGACCTGATCGCGGAAGACATCAACAAGCCGATCGAATTGAAATACCGCGCAAAAGTTTTCAATAATACAGATGTGGACTGGAACGACATTAAGATCAAGCTTTCCACCGGCGACCCGATGAAGAATGCTTCCAAACCTGAATTAAATGCCTGGTACCTGAACCTGTATGACTCCTACAATTACAACAAAAATTCGGCTTATAACAATGCTTACAATTATTCAAACAGTAATGCAATGCCGCAGCAGCAAATGAATACCATGAACAGTCTGCAGGAAATTGAGGTTGTAGACGAAAAGAAAAAAACGAAAAAGCAGGAAAAACCGGTGATCAGCTACGAAGAGATCCAGGTTTCCGAGCTGAGCGCTGAATTTGACATTAAAGCGCCCTATACCATTCCTTCCGACGCCAAGCCTTACCTGGTCGATGTTACCGCTTACAACCTTCCAGCCACTTATCAGCACTTCAGCGTTCCGAAAACAGAACGCGACGCTTTTATGCTTGCGCGCATTACAGGATGGGAGGACCTGAATTTAGTAGAAGGTCCTGCTAATGTATATTTCGGGGGAACATACGTTGGGCAATCCTATATCAATACCCGCAGTGTTGATGATACGCTTGATCTTTCTTTCGGAAGGGATAAAAAGATAATCGTGACGCGTACCAAGCTTAAGGATTTCAATAAGGAAAAAGTGATAGGCAATAACCGAAAGGTAACTTATGCTTATGAAATGGTGATCAAGAACAACCGTAAAGCGCCGATCAATATCGACATCGAGGATCAGCTGCCTATTTCTCAAAGCAGCGACATTGTGGTGGAAGCCATTGAGCTTTCCAAAGCGCAGCAGGATCCCGCAAACGGGAAACTCACCTGGAACTATACGCTCGCTCCTGATGAAGTGAAAAAGATCACGCTCACCTACTCGATCAAATACCCGCGCAATAAGAGCGTGAACCTGGAGCAGACGAGAAAAAAAGCCAGGGCGAAATTTTAAAGATAAATTTTTATGTTCATTTATAACGTTACAGTAAACATCGATGAGTCCGTTCACGAAGAATGGCTGGCCTGGATGAAAGAAGTTCATATTCCAGATGTGATGCGAACCGGCTGCTTCATCGATAGCCAATTGGTAAAAGTTCTCGGGCAGGATGAGGGACACACCTACTCCTTTCAATACAAATTCCTGGAAATGGAAGATTACGAGAATTACCAGAAGAACTTCGCGGCTAAACTTCAAAGAGAAGTGCGCGACAGGTACGAAGGAAAATTTGCCGCCTTCCGGACGCTTCTAGAGATCATGTAATGCGAAACCAAGCCTGAGCAGTAAATAAATTTATCCTGCCTCCTATTAAAACCTATCTTTGCAAACATGCAGGTAAGAGCAAAGAAACATTTAGGTCAGCATTTTTTAACCGATCAGAACATCGCGCGAAGGATAGTAGATTCACTACTCGATCGTAAAAGTTCTAATGCTGTTATTGAAGTTGGTCCCGGAACAGGAGTGCTCACTCAATTCCTTCTCCAGGATCATTCTGAAAATTTCTTTGCCATGGATGTCGATACCGAGTCTGTGGCTTTCCTGCAAAAAAAATATCCAGCCTCGGCTAATAAAATTATCCTCGGTGATTTCCTGAATTATAACATCGATACCCTCACGACAGGCAAATACGACATAATCGGCAACTTTCCTTATAATATTTCTTCTCAAATACTTTTCCGCGCGTTGGAATACAAGAACCGCGTGGATTACGTTGTCGGAATGTTCCAGAAAGAAGTGGCGGAACGCATTGCGGAAAAGCCGGGATCTAAAGCCTACGGCATTATCAGCGTATTGTTGCAGGCCTATTATGACATTGAATACTTGTTTACGGTGGAGCCGACCGTTTTCAATCCTCCGCCCAAAGTAAAATCGGCGGTGATCCGTTTAACGCGGAACAAGGTGCAGAGGCTTGATTGCGACGAGGTCTTGTTTGTTAAGGTAGTAAAGGCCGGTTTTAACCAGAGAAGGAAAACCCTGCGTAACGCCCTGCGTCCTCTTATTACAAATCCGGAATTCATGAGCAATGAGATCCTGGATAAGCGGGCTGAGCGCCTCTCCGTGGAGGACTTTGTTTACATCACCAATGAATTGCAAAAAAAATAAAGGAAACCTAAGCAGATCTTTAGGATAATGGCATTTGTAAATTATTCCGGATCGTTGCCTTCCAAAAAATTACCGGAACAGTTTAGCTAATACTTTTCCTTACTCTTGAAGTATAAGCCCTCAGCGTCGTCACAAAATCAGCATTGTTCTTCTGCATCTCATGCTTGATCCAGATAGCAGCCAATACATGAGTGAGTTGTTCACCTTCATCGCTGCCCTCAATTTCTATGGCTGGTTTTTGCTCTTCCAGCAGGGCCGTTTCTGCTTCCTGGAGCGATGCGAGAGCATGCTCTTCCACTAATTTTTTGATCACAGGTATCTTCATGTGAATTCGATTTCCGTGAAATTACGGATTCCCCTTTGCAAGACCTATAAAATTATTTGTAAATTGCAGATACAAGATTCTGGCCTTAGTGCAGTATTCTAAAAATAAATCTATGACAAAAAAAATACTGCTCCTCTCCCTTTATTTGATTTGCGCTTATTTTACAAAGGCACAGGACCTGGTTACAAAAATTGATTCGAGGTCCGGAAAGGTTGGCATCTGGAACGAAAAAACAAAGAAATGGACGACCGCGCCGATCTATAGAAACATACAACATGCAGGCGAATACATCGGCGACGAATACCGGATAACTTATTTCATAGGCATCGGACCCAAATACACGCTTATTCCTAAAAATGGTATTGCAACGGGCGCCCCGGTTTTCGATGAGATAAAAGAAGTAGCGCGCAATCCTCTCCTGGCCCTGGTAAAAATAAAAAAAGCCTATTGGATCTACAGGATCGGGAAAGGCTTGCTTGTTCCCGAAGGAAGCTTTAGCGACTATGCAACAGGCGGAAACCCCAGGTACCTGAAACTGAAGAAAGGAAATAACTGGCAGCTTTTCGACACACAAAAACTTCGCCTCCTGCCGCTGTCTTATCCTGACATCAGGGAAACGGAAACAGATCCCGGTGATAGCCTTCCGGTTTTTGTGGTGCAAAAGGAAAAATGGGGACTCGCAGATGCGAATGGAAAACTGCTGATCCCCTGCGATTACGACGCGCTCTCTTCCGAATTTCCCTTACGCGCCACTAAAGAAAACAAATGCGGCATTTTTGACCGCAACGGGAAAGTTATAATTCCCTGCGAATACGATTCCATCGAAAACAAAGTTGTTGTAGCAATGCGATCGGGTTCTCTCGAGGAAGCTGAAGTATACCGGCTGAAAAAAAATGAAGCCTACACGTATGCCGATAGAAATGGAAAGATCTGCGAAGACGTTAAGTATACCACGCTGCACCGGGGCTTTTCCGGAAGATACGGGCCTGCATCACAACTTCTTTTCCAGGTTAAATACAATGATAAATGGGGAATTGTTGATTCTTCCAATCAGATCGTCATACCCTTTATTTACGATGAATTGGGTGAGCTGGTTAATGGAAACCTCGCCGCGCGAAAAGATGGAAAGGCAGGAGCGATCAATTTAAAAAATGAAATTGTATTTCCCTTTAGCTACGATTATTACCAGCGCATGGATAAGGATTTCCTGCGCCGGAACAAGAACACCGTGCTGGTTAACAAGGGCTGCAATTGTGATCCCCTGTCTCTTGGTGGCCTATGGGGAATGACGGACACATCAGGGAATGTACTGATCGAAGCCCAGGCAAGCATTACTCCTCTTTATCTGCAGGGTTTTTACTACCACGATCCGGAGCTCGAAAATTACGAAGACTCTACCCTGATCGGTTATCTCTGGAATATTGGCGGTGAAAAAACACAAACGGTTTCTTCTGTGGACTCCGCCGATCTGGAAAATTATGATGTGGAAGGGAATATGTCAATGGCAAGACAAGTGATGATCAATTATTCTTTTCATTTTGAAGGGGGAAAAACAGGGATCATGAGCCTGGAAGGAAAATTCATACTTAAGCCGGAGTTTGATAATTTAATTATCAGCAGTGCGGATAGATACGGAGAACGCTCATTCTTTAATCTGCCTGTGAACCGGCCGGATAAAAATTCTTCCGGGCAATACCACGTTAACAAAACACAGGATGTGATCGCCGTAAAGAATAAAAAATTCGGAATATACAGCTGGGAAGGCAAAGAGATCATTCCCTGCCAGTATGATAGCATCGCTTTCGAATACACACACAGCTGCTCAAACATTGTCGATTCACTTTTTACGCTGAGGGGATATCCCAAAACAATATACAAAGTATACAGCAATGGTAAATACGGCTACAGGGAGGGGAGGGGAGCGGAACTGGCGGAACCCTTGATTTACCGTGACCTGATGCAGCTGGATATTGCATCTTATGATTCCGTTCTTCTCAATGCGAACTATACCGCATTTCCTGAGAATCTGTCCTGTGTGAATGTTGTTTCCGGTAATCCGCTTTTTAAAAATTACCAGGTTCACCAGAGAAAGGAGATCATTGACCCGAATACCGGAGGGGAAATGCAGGTAGACATGGCGGAGGATTTTGGTTTTACTGAAAAGGGACCTTTTAATTTTTTGGACAACTCATCCCTGAAGCTTAGCTCTAATAATTGGGCGGAAGACCTTCTTCTCATTGACAATAACTTCAGGCCCTACAAATTGAGCAGCCTGCAAAGCCAGCTTAGAATGTCCGTTGAGGGAGATATTGATTCCCTTTGCGATGGAAATACTAAGATCATCGCTTACCTGCGTGATCCCGGACAAACAAGCGCTCTTTTTTTTCTGGACTACCTGTTCATAAAACAGCAGGGCAAATGGTACCTGAAGAATTTTTATAATGAAGCGCTTTTGAATAAGGGCTGCGGCTTTGACAGCATTTCCATGTACAACGGTTCATTCTTTAAAGGATGGCTGAATGGGAAATACGCCTACTACTCTTTTAAGGCCCGGCTTTTTTCACCACCGGAGATCGGACTCGAATTTCCGGAAAGCAGTGAATCTTCAAAAATAGTTTGCAGCAATTGTGAGTTTGAAATGAAAAAATATGTGGCCCAGGCATCGGTACAAAACTTTGACGCTGAAGGAGTGGAAATGATCACAACCGTAGATGTTGTGCATGAAACTCCCTTTGTAAAAAAAGGGAAATTCAACATACTGGATGAAAGCAACAGCCTTGTACTGGACAAATGGGCGGATGAGATCCGAATTGCGGTACCCGATCCGCGTTATAACTTTAGTGTCACTGATAGCAGCAGTTCTGTATATAAACATTGGGGGGCAGATACACCGGAAGGCTGGCCGCTCTTTAACATGTATAAGCAAAGCATAGCCTTGAAATACGGAAGTACCTGGAGAGTAACTTCCTTAACAAAGCCTGAAATTTGTCTCGATGGATTTGACGACGCTTCTTATGTCAATAGCTATTGGGCCGTAAAGAAAAACGGGAAAACCGCCCTCATCGATACGAATGGGAATTATACAATTCAACCGCGCCATGAAAATTTTTCGCTCTGCGCGCCTGTTGAATTTGAGGCCCAAGCCGAACAGCTGTTTGTAAATTATACGAACGGGAAAGCAAACCCTTTTTACAGGTTCTATGCTTCAAACCTGGTGATCGGGGTGAATTCAGGAAAATACGGGGTCTATTCTTCCTCGGGAAAAGAAATTATCCCTCCTCTTTACGACAGTATTTCCTATGAGTTCAATCGCGGGTACGACTACGAACAGGATTCGCTTTCCGCTGCCCTCGGAAGCCACAACTATTATTTCAAAGCCTGGCAGGGAAAACTATTCGGTTATTTCTCGGTCGCGGGAAAACAGCTCAGCCCTCTAAGCATAGAAAAAGAACTGGGCGATATTGTAGTTCCCACCTGGGATTCGCTCGCTGATAAAAAATACGCGGGCCGTTTTACCGGCGCTGAGTCTTCAGTAGAAATTGTGGCGGCGCAAACCGAAACGCGGCAACTGAAAGTATACAGTGAGATGCCCTCCGTTGATGCGGACGGAAATGAATTTATGGATACTACTTCTGAGCGCTGCAACCTCGTTATAAAAGGCAAATTCAATTTTGTATATAAGCCCGCAACGGAACTGATGCAGGAAAGCTGGTTCGATGATGTGCTGCTTATCGGGAACTACGAAAGCTATCCGCTCAGCTCCATATATACGCAGCTCCTGATCAATTCTTTTCCCTGCGACTCCATCACTGATCCGCTTACCAATAAAAAAATACCGGGGAAGCCCGCAAGCACAGGAAACAGAATAAAAGATCTCCGGAACACGGTTTTTGTAAAGAAAGAGAACAAATGGTTCCCGCTCAGCTTATTCAATCCCGGATTGTTTTCAGGAAGCATCGGCTTCGACAGCATAGCTGTGAATGGCTCTGATTTTTTTAAAGGATACCTCAACAACAAGTTTGCTTATTATTCCTTCAGCCAAAATGCAGAGCAGGCGCCCGCGTACGAGCTTGAATATCCCGGAAGCGCTGTATCCGAAAGGATCGTGTGCCGGAACTGTACGTATGAAATGAAAAAATGCAAAGAAGGAATAACTGTTGAAGAAATAGATGGCTGGGGAAATTCGGAATTCTCCGTTTCTTATCAGGCTTCGGAAATACCATTGATTAAAAAAGGGGAGCTGAATATTTTAAGTACCGATTATGAATTGCTGCTTGCTAATTGGGCGGATGATATTCTCTTGCCTGCCGCGAATAAAAATTGTTCCCTTGGGCTCAGCGATGGCAACGGCGCAGTTTACCAGCAGGAAACGCATCAGTTGAGCAATACCTGGCTGGGCACAAGCAAAGCAAGCATCGCCCTTAAATACGGTAATTCGTGGCGGTTAACTACTGTTGCACACCCGGAAACTTTTATCGATGGCTTTGAAAAGGTCATTTTCCAAAACGGTTTTTGGGAAGCAACAAAGAACGGGAAAACGTATTTTTACCAGCTTGAGAACCTGAAGGAAAAATAATTAATTCAGGTCCTCCAGCATTTTTACTACATATTCTTCCTTGCTGGTAGCAGTGCCTTCAACTAAAGCTCCATCCTTAAAAGTAGCCATGAATGGAAGATTGTCTACCCCCCCCATTTGTCTGGTCGCGTCATTCTCCTCGGCATTAACTTCCACAAATACCACATCGGTGAAGCGCTCATCGGCAGCCAGCCTTTTAAACTTAGGCGAAAACAATTTGCAGGAGCCGCACCAGTCGGCAAAATACTTTACAATAACTTTTTTGTTTGACTTGATGATGCTTTCAAAATCCGCATCGGTGGAGAGTTGTACGTTCATGTTTAAAAGTTTTACTTTCAATTAATATTTTTATTAGCGGCTTAGGCCTTTTGCTGTAACCTTAGACAGCATACGGGCAGACGCGGCATCCAAATGTTGAAGTCGCTTGTACAAAGATATGCTTAAAATAGGTACCTTTGAAAGTTCATATTCTAAGAGTACACTTGGTATTATTGAAATTGCTATTTGGCTATCGATGAGTTAGCAAGAAAAAATACTTGGAAATAATAAAACTTTAGCGGATAACAATAATAATGTCAAGCATTTGAATTTCACTGAAGAATGGGGCTTCACTAATGAAGAATTATATTCACTTGCAAATTAATATAGAAGCATTCTTCACAAAAAAGACATGAAATCCCGAAGCGAGAAATTGAAGCATTTCTAACATCTTTAATAAGAAGTTTCCTTGTAAAAATAGGATTGGGTTATCTTCTTTTTTTTCAAAAAATACAAACTGTATATCCAAGGAAGAGTATTTTAAAGCCTAATGAAGCAATCAAATGAAAAAATGAAATATTCAGTAGAACAATCTAGCAAACATTGTAAACGAGAACAAGCCGAAAACTAAGGCTTATGAATACGCATGGATTGGTTCTGCAGCAGTCGTTTTTCTTGCTGGAATTATTATTGCTGTTATTATCTTATTTCAGTTTCACACTGAAAAAATATTTTCATTTAACGAGCAATCAACATATCAAGATTTTGGTACTGTATTAACAGGAACTGCTGGATTACTCTTTACGATGGCTAGTGTTCTGTTTTTTACATACACATTATTCCAGACAAAGAAAGAAATGAAATTGCAGATTAATGAAATGAAAAATAGTTCCTCAGCACTTAGAAAACAATCGAGAGCATTAATTTCTCAGCAAGCAGTTACCACTTTCTTTTATTTGATTGAAAACCATAAAAAAATGATTGACTCGCTGAATTTTGGAGAATATGGAAATGGTGTGAATGGACTTGAAGCAATTTACAATAAAACTAAAGTTGAACTCAATGAGTATGGAAGTTATATCCTTCAAAAAACATTCCCTAACTCACACAAAACTACTTTTCACCCAATCAGTTTGATTAAAGAATATAATGAGGAGTTAAAGGAAATCTACGACTCAATAAATCATATTTCTAAGTTGGTAACACAAAAACTTAAAGACGACCCGTTCTATCATGAAACCCTGTACAACTATATGTCAATTGGAGAAAAGTATATGTTTGGACTTTATAGTTTAAATTGTAAAGGAGAAGTTGTTTCTAGTGTATTTAGTTATGAAAACTTTTTTCGTAGAAATACCAATTATGTTAACGCAAAAGAATCAGGCTACTTACCAAAAATTTGGTTTGACCTAATTTCAACAGTAACGCGAGTAAAACCAAATTTGCCCGTGCTTGAGTTTAAGAATATATTAAGCCAAATTATGTGTGTTGATATATTTGCTGATCATTTGATTTCTCCAAAGAATCCACTTGAATGTTTAGAAATTGAAATTACTTCTTCAATTAATGGAACGCCAAAATTTACTAAATCAGTAAATATTTATCGCAAATTTATTGATGACTTACATTTGAGATTGGACTTCTCGCAGGAAATAGGTGATTTTATTAATGAATATGCTTACGAGAAAATTAAAGTTTTGCCAATAAATTCTTATACTAAATTTGAATTCGAAATTAAATTTTACTTACGTTGTAATAACTCTAAGTATAGTATATTACGAAGGTTTGAATGTAAGCCCCCCTTTTTTCAGACAGTGCTAAAGTAGGAATTATTCTGTTTTAAATATTGTTTAGGGCTAATTCCATCTAAAGACTGATGAGGATAATTTTCATTGTAATCCTCCATCCATTCATCTTTAATATCTATAAGTTCAGTTACATTTCGGAAGATGTATGCATCAAGAACATCTTCTCTAAAGGTTCGGTTAAATCTTTCAATAAATGCGTTCTGAACGGGTTTGCCAGGTTGAATATGTTTTAGTTTG
>JBJMLS010000241.1:0-3186 GCA_045805185.1 Bacteroidia bacterium
CTTATGTTGCCTCGCATGACCTGCAGGAGCCACTGCGGATGATCAACAGCTATGTACAATTACTGGCCACTCGCTATAAAGATAAACTTGACCAGGATGCAAACGATTTTATCAACTTCGCGGTAGATGGGAGCAACCGTATGCGGAACCTCATCAACAGCCTGCTGGAATACTCCAGGGTGAACAGGGAAAAACCGTTTGAATGGCTGGAAACAGATGTCATACTTGACGGTGTGCTGAACGACCTGAGCTCACAGGTGAAAGAAACCGGAGCCATCATTATCAGGAGCAAGCTTCCCAAAATATTTGGAGACAAAGTACTGATAGGATTATTGTTTCAGAATCTTATTGCAAATGCCCTGAAATTCCGGAGTGAACAAAAGCCTGAGATCATTATCAAGGGTGAACAAAAAGGTGAAGATTATGAATTTTCAGTAAAAGATAACGGCATTGGCATACCAAAGGAATATGCGGAGAAGATCTTTATCATCTTCCAACGCCTTCACAGCAAGGAAAAATATCCCGGCACAGGAATAGGCCTTGCGATCTGTAAAAAAATAGTAGAACGTCACGGGGGACACATCCGGATGGAATCAGCGCCCGGAGAAGGAACCACATTTTACTTTACGATCAGGGGAATCACCGAACCTTCGGGAATAGATACAACAATTCAATTTTAAATTATGTCAGGCTCAGTTAAAGGGTGGCTTAAGAACATTTCCATAACAGGCAAGCTCTATTCTGTTATGTGTATAATGGCTGCGCTCATCGCCCTCGAATTGGTTATACTTATATTTACCATCCATACACTTTCCGCTACGCGCGCTTCCATCGGCGGAGAAAGTCTCTGGTCCAAGGCTCAGAAAGACGCCGTGTACAGCCTGAGGTGTTACGCAAGCTCGGGAAAAGAAAAGGATTACGAAGCGTTCCTTGAATTCTTACAGGTGCATGAAGGGGATCGCCTTGCAAGGGTGGAACTCGAGAAAGAAAATTTTGATTCAAGAATTGTTTACGAAGGTTTTTTAAAAGGAAGAAACCATCCGGATGACATTGACGGGCTCATCAACTTATTCAAACGCTTCAGGCATAATAAATACATCAGCAAAGCCATTGCTAACTGGACAATCGCAGATGACGAAATCCTCAGGATCAGCAAAGAAGCAATACATCTTCACCAGCTCATCAGTACAGGAAAAAGCGATAGCCTGAGCATTAGCAGGTCAATACAACGCATCGACAGTATGAACCGCAGGCTTACGCAATTAGAAGATGAATTCTCCTATACGCTTGCTGAAGGATCAAGGTGGCTGGAGGACCTGGTCCTCAGAATTCTTTTCATTGTAGCGCTTAGCGTTGAGCTTGCCGGAATTCTGCTTACAATTTCCCTGAGCAATGCTCTATCAAAAGGAATAAATGAAATAGTGAGAGTTGCGGATAAAGTAGCCAAAGGAGATTTCAGTAACCGGGCAAGCATCTATTCGAATGATGAGATCGGGCATCTTGCGCGTGCATTCAACAATATGATCGACGAGCTGGATCGAAAAATAAACACGCTGAAAAAAGTAGATGAGGATCTCCGTAAACAAAAGGACCTGTACGAAACGCTGGTAACAGCACAAGGAGAAATGGGAGAAGGCGTATCGATAATGGAGGATAAAAAAATAATATTCGCCAACTCCGCTTTTTGCGAGCTCTATGGCTACACCAAAGAAGAAGTATTAGCGCTGAACTCTTTTGAAGATGTGGTGGTTGAAGAAGACCGGGAAAGGCTTGGAAAAAGGATCGCTAAAAAACTTTCCACTGGAAAGATGTCTGATACGGGTGAAACACGCGTACAACGGAAGGACGGAAAAATAATTGATATTGAATATGCCCTGCATACCATTTACAGGGAAAATAAGCACCAGGTAATTTCAATTATCCGCGACATTACGGACAGGAAAAAAGCGGAGAGTAAATTCCGGGGACTTTTGGAATCTGCACCGGATGCCATGATCATTATTGACACCGAAGGCAGGATACAGCTCGTCAACGCCCGAACGGAAAAGCTCTTCGGTTATTCGCGGAAAGAGATCATTAAGAAAGAAATCGATCTTCTTATCCCCGATCATTTTGAAGAAGGTAAGAACATCTTCAACGAAACACGGAACGACGAGAGAGGAATAGGCCGCGAACTCACGGCCCGTAAAAAAGACGGAAGCGAATTTCCGGCCGAAGTAAGTTTTGGTCCAATTGAAACAGGTGAAGGAATCCTGATCTCAACAGCGATCCGGGACGTAAGTGAAAAGAAATTCGCGGAAAAAGCCCTGCAGGAATATGCGGCGCGTCTTGAAGAATCAAACAAAGAACTTGAGCAATTCGCTTATGTCGCATCCCATGACCTCCGCGAGCCGCTCCGGACGATCACCAGTTTTGTGCAATTGCTGCAGTCCCGTTACCAGGATAAGCTCGGCGCCGAAGCAAATGAATTCATTGAATTTACCGTTGCAGGCGCCAACCGCATGAACAGGCTGATCAGCGATCTTCTGGCTTATTCAAGAGTGGGCAGGCAGGACTCGGGCTTCGATAAGGTGGATTGTGAAAAAGTGATTGCCGCGGTGATGGCCCACCTGCGGGAAACCATACACGAAAACAAAGCCGTAATAACGTACAGTTCCCTTCCGACCCTGGAAGGAAATGAGCTCATGCTGATCCAACTGTTTCAGAACCTGATCAGCAATGCCATTAAATTTCATGGAACTTCCCCGCCTGAAATACATATTTCCGCCAAAAAACAGAAAAAACAATGGCTTTTCTCAGTAAGGGATAATGGGATCGGCATTGATCAAAAATTCAGTGAAAAGATCTTCATCATTTTTCAGCGCCTTCATTCCGGCAGTATGTTTGAAGGAACAGGTATCGGACTGGCCATCTGTAAAAAGATTGTAGAGCGTCACGGCGGAAAGATCTGGTTTGAATCGGAACCCGGCAAAGGAGCGACATTTTATTTTACAATTAAGGAAAATATCCAGGCTCCGCAAACACTCGTTTAATAAAAATAAATTGGAAGAGAAAATAAATATATTGCTTATTGAAGATAACCCGGCAGATGCCAGGATACTTGACTATTACCTGCAGGAATCTTATACAGGCTTGTACACATTAATGGTTGCCGATTACCTTTCCAAAGGACTTGAATTCCTTGAA
>JBJMLS010000242.1:0-12651 GCA_045805185.1 Bacteroidia bacterium
CGCACTGCTTTTATATTCTTTGTATACTTCTTCTCCTTTTTCAATTCCTATAGGATCCTTAAAGACCGGACCTTCGTACACAAAAGTATGGAACTCGCCGTTCTCTCCGCAACAATCCACATCAGCTGGAAGATCGGAAATAAATTGCTCATCAATCGTTCTGCCCAAAAATGACCTATCCAACTTTTTTGCGTTGATGCAAATTACCATTGTTTTATACCCCAATGCAATAAATTCCCTTAGTAACTCTTTTGTGTCTCTTTTCCATAAGGGAAACAAACCTGTAAGTCCGACTTCCTCTAGTTTTTTCTCGCGGTATTTTTTCAGGTCCTCCAGGAAAATATCACCAAAGACAGCGTGATCAATTCCTCTTTGCTTCATCAGCTGCATTTCATGGAACATAAATTTATTATAAGTTTCTATAGTATGATCCTGCGGCACATACATCTTCCTCGACTTTATTCCAAGGGATAAGCCTTGCCTGGTGATCAGCTCCTTGCGCACGCCGTGCATGCTTACCCGCTGATGTTCGCGGGAGCAGGTTGTGAAAAGGAACTCAGGATGATATTCTTTTTCTTCAAGTATCTTATGAAGAGCGAAGGTGCAATCCTTTCCCCCGCTCCAGTTTATAAAGACAGGTTTTATCATTTTAATTCAGTGTATTCATTTCACCCAATATTATCAGGCCCTCAATTGCCTAACAGCATCTAAGGTTTCTTTTTTTACTCTTGTCTGGAAACCTAAGATGCTGTAATTCCCCCGCTCCAATTAATAAATACCGGCTTCTTCATTTTAATTCAGTGTTATTCATTTCATCCATCACTATCAGGCCCTCAATTGCCTAACAGCATCTAAGGCTTTTTTTTACTCTTGTCTGGAAACCTAAGATGCTGTAATTCCCCCGCTCCAGTTTATGAAGACAGGTTTTATCATTTTAATTCAGTGTTACTCATTTCATCCATTACTATCAAGCCCTCAATTGCCTAACTGCAACTAAGGTTTCTTTTTTTACTCTTGTCTGGAAACCTAAGATGCTGTAATTCCCCCGCTCCAATTAATAAATACCGGCTTCACAACTTAAAATTATTATCCCCCGTTAGTAATTTCATCTCATCCGTTCCGATCAGCTTTTCCGGTTTATCATAAATATACCTGCTGTCCTGGGCAAGCAGCAGACAGAAATCAACATTTCTCATCAGCATTTCAAGGTCGTGAGATGAAACTACAATGATCTTGTTTTCCTTATGGGCCAGATCTTTCAATAACCTGGTCACCTGATTCTTTGAAGCGTAATCAAGGAATGCTGTCGGCTCATCCAGCAGAATAACTGAAGTCTGTTGGGCCAAAGCCTTAGCTATCATCGCCTTTTGTCTTTCCCCATCGCTGACCTCACTAATACTTTTTTGTTTAACATGAGCAATGCCGCAAAGCTCCAGGTATTTTTCCACTAATTGCCTGTCACTTTCCTTTAGTTCCCCAAAATATCCCGTGTAAGGATACCTGCCCATTGCTACCACGTCATAAACCCTCAGGTTAAATCCTTCTACTTTCTCAGTAAGCACAACGCTTACTGTTTTTGCCAGATCCTCCTGAGTGAAATCATCAATGCGTTTTTCCTTTATTATTACATTTCCCGATAAAGGCCTTATTACCCCACACAAGGTTTTTAATAAGGTAGACTTACCTATACCGTTGTTTCCGATCAGGCCCACAAATGAACCTTCACTTACTGATAAGCTCAGATCATTGAATACGGGCTTTTCCCGTGTGTAGCCCAATTGCACTTTTTCAAGCTGAAGCGATATGGTATTTATTCCGGTCACGATAATGTTCGGTGTTTAAGGATCAGCCAAATTACTATGGGCGCGCCAATAAGCGATGTTGCAACATTAACAGGCAATACAAAACCGGTACCCGGCAATTGACAAATAACATCGCACAGCACTAAAGCGATGGCCCCGCACAGCAGGTTGGCTGTAATTAAAATGCGATGATCCGAGGTTTTGAAAAGCAGGCGGCAGATGTGAGGCATTGCGATACCGATAAAGGCGATCGGTCCGCAAAAAGCGGTTGTAATACCTGCAAGAATTCCAGTGATGCTGATTATTTTTAGCCGCGTTATCTTCACATTTACACCAAGGGAAAAAGCATAACTCTCACCCAGCAGCAAAGCGTTCAATGGTTTTGCAAGGGTATAACTCAAAAGGCAGGCAATACTGATAACAGGAAAATAAATGTACATTTCTTCCCAGGTAATGTTCCCCAGGCTTCCCATGCTCCAGATAACAAAGCCTTTGAGACTTTCCGCGCTGGTAATGTATTCCAACACCGATTGTATAGCGCCTGCGATATGTCCGATCATAATCCCAACCAGCAATAAGGTGACATTGCTTTTGATCTTCCGTGAAATTGCAAGGATCAGCAGCACGCTTAGAAATCCGCCGGCACAGGCGGCGAAAGCTACTCCGATCTTTCCTGAAAATGCGCTCATCTCAAAACCGAGCAAAGTCCCGCTCATCATAACCAATGCCACGCCCAGACTTGCGCCGGAACTGATCCCTAAAACATAAGGGCCGGCTAAAGGATTGCGAAAAAGTGTTTGCATCAGCATTCCGCAAATTGAGAGGCTCATTCCTGTAAGCACAGCGGTAATTGCTTTGGGAAGCCGGAAATCAATTATGATCTTCCTGTAAATGGAGTCTTCATTCCCTGATAGTGCATTCAATACTTCGGCAGGAGAGATCGTTACCGAACCCAGGAAAAGATCCATTGCAAAAAAAATGGCCAGAATGCATGCAAGTACAAGAAAGGTAATCCGGTATTTCGCTTCTGATTTCACTGGTCAAATCTACGAATGAAAGGTGAAAGAAAGCTTATTTAAGAAGAATTAGTTTTCCTGATCCCGGATCATATCAGAAGAATCTCCAGCCTATCTATTCCAACCTTTTATAGTATTTCAGTTTATGTCCAGGCAGAAGTTCGGGATGAAAAATGGAAATGAGGTCGGCAAGTACTTCATTAGGAGAAATAAGACCCGTTTCCCAATACGCGTTAAAGCCCTTAGCGTTTGCAACAGCGTTATTGTTGTAGAGCTTATTATTCTTATATGCCGCAAAGTCCGCATAACGCTTATCCTGAGCGACAACATCTTTCTTACTGTTGCAAAAAAGAAGGTTGAGCCAGTATTCCGAACCTGATGCTTTTTTGTAAACTTCTTCGAAACTGAGCTGGAGGCTTCCTGCTTGTCCGTCATCCTTCCAGGTATAATCCGCTCCGGCATCACTCAGAAGAGCCGCCATAAAACTTTTACCCCCCGGTACAAACCAGGTATCACCATACTTCAGTTCCGTTAAAACCGTTGGACGATATTTCACTCCTGCAGTCAATCGTTCCAATTCTGCATATTTTTTTTTAATATCATTAAAAACAGAATCCGCCTTTTGCTCCGCATTAAAAAAAAGCGCAACAAACTTCATCCATTCAGCCCGTGCAAGAGGTGAGGTTTCCAGGTGATCAATACTGATCGCTACGGGAATACCTGCATCGACTATTTTTTTATTCATATCCTTCTCCGGATTTCCCATGCCGAAAGAAATGATGAGCTCCGGGTTTACCAATAAAGTTTGTTCTACATTGATGTTCGCCTCTTTACTTAATTCCTTTATTTCTCCTTTCGCGATTTTATTCAACACATAAGCATTATTCAGGTAATCTGCGTTGTCAACGGCTACGATCTTATCCAGGAGTCCGAATTTGTCGAGACAACCAACATACAACGAAGACATGCAGGCAACGCGGTTCACAGGAACTGCAATATACTGAGCCTTGAATTTTACCTTTGGCTTTTCCGTTCCTCTTTTATAAAGCACGTAACTGAAAGTAGTATCATGATTGTTACGGTCGCTAAACACATGAAGGGTCTTGTAGTTGCTGTAAAAGTTGACTTCAAAACGTTTGGAGTAGCTGATATATGTTTTAGAGGAGTCTATTAAAGAAGGAGAAGATCCCTCTGCGGCTGTTTCTTTTCCTGTCGAGCAGGATAAGAATGCTAAACCTATAAAAAGAAAAAATAAATTCCTTACCAGCATGCTCTTATTGTCCGCTGATAATGACTTTTCCAACATGGCTGATCGTTTGACCTTTTACTTTGAGGATATAACAGCCGTTCGCAATATCACTTGTGCTTAATGTGAATTTATTTACCGATGAGCTTAATTTCTGAGAGAAAGATCTTACGAGCTTACCTGCCAGATCGTATAGGTCAATCTTCACCAGATCCTCACCCTGGGAACTGATAGCAATGCCAATATTGTCCATTGCCGGGTTCGGGTAGACATTGATAAATTGGCTAACTGCGGCGGACTTTACCGATAAAGCCTGTGAAGCATCGAGAATAAATAAACCGTTCTGCATATCGCTGGCCAGCAGGACTCCGCTCGGCAAATAAGGATAAGTTCCCCAGCAGCCCTGGTAAGTATTACCAACTGCAAAATTATCATTCACGCCATGGGCAGGATCGGTGTCAAAAAAACCAACCATGGAAACGTTAGCCGGATCAGAGATGTCAAAAATAGCAAGCCCGTCCTGGTAGTAGGATACCACAGCTCTTTCGTTGCCGATCACGTAAGGATTATGCGGAGTAGCGCCTTCATGCGATTTGATTGTATCAATTACCGTGAGATTGCCCAGGTTACTTACATCAAGAATTTTTACAACAGTATTTGCCGGCACTTCATCAGCAAATACCAATGTTTTTCCATCAGCAGTAAGAGAGCTGCTGTGGTTATATCCCTGCTGGACGTAACTGGTAAGCGAAGCAAGGGGCGTAAAATTATTCGCGCCTGAATTGTATTTAAAAATGAATAAGCCCGCATTTCCACCCGAAGCAAAAACAGTGTCATTTCGCACGAACATATCATGTACATAACCGGGCTGAGGTGCATCCTGGGAAAGTGTGCGCAGCAATACCGGGTTAACAGGGTTTGAGATGTCATATACCTGCATTGAATATCCATTACTGAGCGTGGTTACTCCGCCGCAATACAAATGCGTTCCGTCTATATAGATGGTGTGGGAGCGCGAAAACAAAATATCCGATTCATACACAACATGAACCGAATCGGGAAGGTAACTCATGTCTACGATCTGCAATTTACTATTGGAATCATCGCTCACCAGGTAAGCATAATTCTGATAGGTTTTAATTTCGCGCCAGAGACTCGCCTGGGCAGCGCCGGGAACAAAATCATTAATTACAGGGGTTGAGGGGACCGATATATCAATAAAATAATTTCCCTGGGTGGTGCCAAGAATAGCATACTCTTTGCCATCGACAGGATTGTGCCAGCCATAGCAGCCCGAATACTTTGTTCCGTTCCCATACCAGTTCACTATGGTTTCAGGATCGACATTCGCTGTAAAATTTACATTCAGGCTCGGATAAACCTGCGAAGAGAGGATCCCTGAGAGAAATAAAAACATTAGAACGTATAATTTTTTCATCCTTTTTTATTTTTATCTGAATAATATTTTTTCATTGGAGTAAAGTAGTGATCCTTCCAGCCCTGCTTGTAAGCTTTAGCCTGTCCTTCCGGAATATTGTAATGATGAAGGTAAAGAAGCGTGGATTTCCCTTTCTTTTCAAATTTCAATTCAAGGATAGAATCTTCATTGGTGTTGGAAAAGTCATTGCTGCGCCAGGTCTGAACGATCTTTTTATACGGAATGATCTCTTTATTGATCCCGGCTATATACCCATCCCAGGCGCTGTGCATTGCATTTACCCGAAGAGAGGCAGTCGCTTTTCCACCGGTAAATTTTGTATGTTCTTTTGAACTCAGCCAGGCCTTGAAAAGAGTTTCCTGGTCCGTAGGAATGGTAGCCGATAATTTGATGGATTCCATGTTCTTTATTTAATCAAATATACAAAAAAACGATGGTGCAAAAACACCTGGTCAGGTCTTACCCATCAGCCTTAGTACTTTTGCCACGTCCTCAGGAGAATCGATGCAATGACTGTCGTGCGAAGTAATGGCGCATCTGATCTTATACCCGTTTTCCAGCCAACGCAGCTGTTCCAGGGATTCGGCTTTTTCAAGCGGCGAAGGCATTAATTTGGTGATCTGTTCCAGGATATCGCTACGGTATGCATACATACCTACATGTCTGAAATAAGCATAATGCTTGTGCCAGTCTTTTTGCTCTACTCCTTTTACATAGGGGATCACCATTCGGCTGAAGTATAAGGCTTCCATCTTATCGTTAAGTACGATCTTCACTTCTCCCATATCGAAAAGAACTTCGTATGAATCCACTGGTATCATCAGGGTTGCGAGCTCAGTGGTTCCATCTTTCAGTAAATCGGTCAAAAGATCGATCTGGGAAGGGTCAATAAAAGGCTCGTCGCCCTGTATATTGATAACGTACTTATATTTTTCTCCGGACTTCTGCAGGGCCTCGAAACAACGATCGGTACCGCTGGGATGATTTTCCTTCGTCATAACTACCTCGCCGCCAAAAGCAACAACATGCTCCGCAATTCGCTGATCGTCGGTGGCTACAACAACTTTATTCAGTTTACCTGACAAGCTTGCCTGCTCATATACGCGCCGGATCATACTTTTTCCCTGTATATCGATGAGCGGCTTTCCGGGAAACCGGGTAGACGCATAACGGGCTGGTATTACTCCGAGAATCATGTGTATGCCTTTTTAAATCTTGTGAGCTTTATTTTTCAGGATCCGCCTCAATGATGAGTCTTTCGTTCCTCGTAAAAAAACGCGTCGGCGTTGAATTTCTTATTTCAATATAGTCGAGGTATTCCTTCGTATAATTCGTGCGTTCAAAAACGGTCCTGTCGTAATTACCGCTAAGTCCCATGAGCAGCTCACAGGATTCCCTCACCGCGAAATTACCGCTTTCACTCCCTGTAATGTAATCGACCAGGTTGTTTTTACGGGCGTGCTCTTTGAACAAAGGATTCGCTTTCCTGTTTACCAGGATCCTTAAGCCGCAAATTGCAGCTACGCTGAGGTCAAGCACGTCGTCAAACACGAATGCTACCTCCTCGTATTTTAAATTATGCTCCTTACACAAGTGATCCACTGCATCCACTTTATGCGGAGTTTTATAATAGCTGGAATTAAAATGTTCGCGTGTGGAAAGATAAAATGCCGTCTTATTTTTTTCCCCGGAGATTATTGCGGTTACCGGTAGTTTGCCATATTGAAGGTAGTGACAGAACCGGAGCAGGTTGGTTCCCATGCTATCCGCTTCATTGAAATTACTGCTTCCACCGCCTTCCTTCTGCGAATTGTTGAATACGCCGTCCCAATCGAATACATAAGCTTTAATAGAATTAACTTTTGCAGCTAAGGCGCGCGGGTTCGTTACAAACTCTCCTCCTATTCCGCTGAATATAGTTTCCAGTTGATGCATTGTTTTTGTTTACTCGCCTTTCATGTCCTGTATGTCCAGCATGCCGCTTGCTTTGCCGTTCTCTGTCACAAGAATTGTATCCACATTTGTTTTTTTGAAGATCGCTGCGGCTTCATTCAGCAATTCGCCTGCATCAACTGATACCGGAGTTTTATAGGAAAGATCGCTCATTTTTTTGCTCAGCACATCTCTTCCTTCAGTGGTAAGCAACCTGCGAAGATCGCCATCCGTAAATATTCCTTTTGTGCTACCGTCCGCATTAATAACCGTAATACAGCCAAAACCATATTCCGTCATTTTTACGATTGCATCGGCAAGAACAGTATCTGCTTTCACTAAAGGATTTATTCCATTGAGCGCTTCTTTCACGCGGACAGTCATCAGGCGTGTATCCTGTATGAATTGCTCTGTCCCAACAGTGGTAAAGTTATTTTCTGTAAGTTGTTTGATGATCTTTAAAGGAACGGTTACCGTATGAACACCAATGGTGATCGCATTGCGCACATGCTCCACATTCCGGACTGAAGAGAACATGATCTTTGTATCATAGCCGTAATATTCAACTGCATCCACACATTGTTCAACCAGGGTCAATGCATCATGTCCCTGATCCTGTAATCGCCCTACGAGCGGACACACGTAGCTTGCACCTGCCTGCATGGCCATATACGCCTGCTGTAAAGTATACACCAGGTGAACATTTACCAGCAGTCCCTCGTTACGCAGCATTTTGCAGGCCCGAACGCCTTCAAGCGATACCGGGATCTTAAATACAGTTCTGGCAGGATCAAGCCCAAGCGCCAACTGACGCATTGCCTCTTTCAGGATCTCCTCAGCATTGTTTCCTAAAGCTTCTATCTGAAGAACCGGAACGATCTTCGATAACTTAACAATGGTCCCATCAATATCAGTAATTCCTTCACGTTGCATGAAGGTCGGTGTAGTTGTTAATCCGGTAAGAAAGCCCAATTTGAATCCTTCTTCAATTTCCTTTAAGTTGGCTGAGTCTAAATATAATTCCATAAATTTTGAATAATGCGGCAAAAATACGGATTTTTCCCGAAGTAGCACGGCATTCTGGGCAAGCCAATTGAGAACATAAAGTAAATGCCTCCTGCATCTGGCAGGGGTCAAATCTAAGACTTATCGGGAAAATACGAAATGCTTATTTATTCCTGAATTTAACTTCCAGGTTGTGGATCTCGATGAGCGGCTTCAGAAATTCTTCAAGATCATAGACGCATAATTGAGAAGCTGCATCACAAAGAGCTTTTTCCGGTTCAGGATGTGTTTCGATGAACACACCGTCTACTCCGCTCGCTACTCCAGCTCTAGAAAGCACAGGTAAAAATTCGCGCATTCCTCCTTTTGCATCAGAACTTGGAATTCCATATTTGCGAACACAATGCGTCACATCGAACACAACCGGATAACCTAAATTATTCAGGTGAAAGAACGCACGCGGATCAACAATCAGGTCGTTATAACCAAACGTATAACCGCGTTCAGTCAAAATTATTTTATCATTTCCCGACTCAATACATTTCTGCAAAGGATGCTTCATGTTATCAGGCGCCAGGAATTGTCCGTGCTTAATGTTCACTACTTTCCCTGTTTTCGCAGCGGCAACAAGTAAAGTTGACTGCATACAGAGGTAAGCGGGGATCTGCAACACATCACACACTTCACCTGCAGCGGCGGCCTGATCGGGATAATGGATATCTGTAAGAACCGGAAAACCGAATTGCTCTTTTATCTTTCCAAGTAATGCAACACCTTTTGCCAGTCCCGGACCATCGTAATATTTTAAACTGCTGCGGTTATCTTTTTGAAATGAGGATTTATAAATGATCTTTATTTTCATGCGTTCAGAAACTTCTTTCAGTTTCTCAGCTGTCTTCATCATGATACTTTCTTCTTCGATCACACATGGGCCCGAAATGAGGAACAGCTCATCGCTACCACATTCAATATTTCCGACTTTTACTATTTTTTTACTCATTTCTACAGTCTTTTATAAAGTTCTTTAATATAATCCAGGCTAACTTTTTCTTTCCAGTTCTCTCCAAATGCCTGGTGCCACATGTGAGGAAGATTATAGGCTACTTCAGCCATTTTTGCTATCGTATCTTCACTCCATCCGGCGGACAAATTTTTCGGCAGTTCAATTTTATGTTTAGCGACCATCTGCTTAAACTCTTTTACGCCTGTCGTGTAAATATCTTCCAGGTGCTGAAAAGCAACACAATTCGCATAACAATGCCTGTAATCGAGAATTTTTGAAAGTCCATAGGATAAAGCGTGGCACACACCAACTTCCGAATAACTAAGGCTAAGGCCACCCATGAGTGAAGCTACCATTAGTTTATCATCGTTTTCTGCGCTTCTTCCACTTTTCTCATGGAGAAACACATCGCGGCAAAGCGATAAAGCCTGTTCCGCGTAAGCATGACTAAATGTATTGTTCAAAGTTCCCTGCTCCGATTCAATGCAATGAATATAAGTGTCCATGCCTGTATTAAACCACCAGTCATCTGACACAGAAGCAATCAATTCAGGATCAAGAATGACCTGGTTAAAAACGGTCCATTCGCATTTCAGGCCCAATTTTTTAACCGGACCCGTTAATACAGCCGTACTGCTGCACTCCGCGCCTGTTCCGCTGATCGTTGGAATACCGAGATGATAAACACCGGGTTTTTTGATCAGGTTCAAGCCCTGGTATAAAGTAGAAGAGCCTTCATTGGTAAGCATCAGGGCGACCGCCTTTGCAATATCCATGATACTTCCGCCGCCAATACCGATTATTCCGCTGGGCAGGCCCTTCTCAGCAAGGATTCTGTCGCGCAGTTGATCAATTTGCTCAGTAGTTGGTTCGCGCTGATCTACATCTTCAAACAGGATCAAGTCTTCTGTCTTCGCAGGAATTCGTTTTACAAGATCTTTTCCCCGGAAATAATTATCAGCTACAAAAACGAAGTACCTGTTGTTTTCTTTTCTTACAGGAGCAATGATCTCATCAAGCTGGTTGAAACTCCCTCTTCCGAAAACGACCTTATCTATATTCTTAAAATTTTTATGCATTTACAGGTTGCAGGGCTTTAGTTACACAAGCAGAGATTTTCGCTGCCAGGTTTTTCAGATCCTCTTCGGTCCAGGTGCAACGGATCCCGAAAGAGATCAATCTGCCAATCACTTCCTGTGTTCTTGGAAGTTCGAGATTTTTATAATCCTGCGGCGCACCGAGAACCTGTATAGGAAGTTTAGAAACCGTTTTCATTTCTTTAATATGGTCCCATTGATTAATGAAGTGATACATATTCTTAAACCAATAATCAAACCCGGCAACACCGGCTGCTTTGAACTCTTCAATGGCGCGTTGGGCAGAGGCTGCATCAGGAAGCATTAAATTAAGGAAGGTAGCTGAATCACCATCCGGGTCAGCTAACTTTGCAAAGCCGATCCCTTTTGTTTTGGAGAGTTCATTTACAAGGAACTGCTTATTGTGCCGGTTCTTTTCTTTTATCCCCGGGACTTTTCTTGTTTGAGCTAGACCAACTGCAGCATTTAGCTCACCTATACGGTAATTAAAACCCAGGTAAGGATGCTGTTCCATTCCACGTAAGGCTCCGATATGATCGTGACCGTGATCGCTGTACACATCCGCCTTTTTATAGATCTCTTCGTCATTTGTTACCAAAACACCACCTTCTCCCGCAGTAGCGATCTTGAAAAAGTCAAATGAAAAACTCCCTGCTTTACCGAATAAACCGGTATATGTTCCTTTGTATGAAGCGGCAAAAGCTTGTCCGGCGTCTTCTACGAGGATCAGTTTATGATCATTTACCACTTTCATAATGGCATCCATATCCGCCATACCACCACACATGTGTACCAGACAAACTCCTTTTGTTTTCGGGGAGATGGCTTTTTTAATTCCTTCTGCACTGAGACAGAGGGTTTCATCAATTTCTGCGAATACAGGGAGGGCGCCCACAAAAAGTACAGCTTCTATTGTGGCTATAAATGTAAAAGGAGGAACAATCACTTCATCACCTGTTCCTATTCCGCTTGCAGCAAGCGCTGTTGCAATGGCGGTCGAACCGCTACTCATCGCGTGCGCGAATTTAGCTCCTGTTATTTTCTTTACTTCAGCTTCAAATTCAGCTGCTTTCCAGTGATTGTTTCGAAGCGCATCATGTTTATAGCGGAATAAAATTCCAGTTTCCATAACGTCATTCACTTCTTTGCGCTCTTCCGCGCCGAATAGCTCTGTTCCCGGCATAGTGTATTGTTTTTAGAGCCACAAATATAACGAAACGGATTCAGCTAAGCTAAATGGAAACCGAGGGAAAATAGAGTTTGAAAGTGATCAATATTGCCACATATCGTGTTCGAAGCGGAGCATTTGATTCCTGATCCGTTCCGATTCCAGGAGAGCATCTTCACCAGAAGCATATTCATCAATAGTCCGGTCATAAATATTGCTTTCTTTTCGAATGAAGCTGGTAAATTTTCGATTGAGAAAAAACCCGTCATAAGTCAATTCCGCCGAATTATCAGGAGCATTGAGAGCAGTAAAGGAATTCAGCCATTCCCTTGAAGCGGGATAATAGATCCAGAACAGCGGGACAAAAAGATCTTTTCCTTCGTCATATCTCACGGGACAAATCCCAAGGATCCGGACATCCATTACTGAACGTTGTTTGTCGAAAAACCAGTCTTCCTTTACCCAGTACTGAACAATATCTTTTTCTTCCAGCGTATCGCAAACCAGTTTATTAAACTCGAGTTCTTCACCGGACTGACCAGCCTCAGAAACCTTGATCAGGTTAGTTTTGATAAGTAGTCTCTGAAGAGAGAGACTATCCAGCTGTTTTATGAATTCATCCGAATCAAATGCTTTTATAGTGCCTGAGGAAACACCTTTTTTTATCACCTCAAAAAACGACAGCTTTGTGTCTTCCTGAAGCGGCAAATGTAGAGAAAGATTGGCCTTCTCCTGAAGATCAATGGTGCGCCAAACGCGTTTGGACCAGATGACATCAGCTTCACGAATGTAAGAATATGGCAAAGGCATCTTTTTTTCCTGAGCAGTAATATCCACTGGAAAAGTGAAATAGCAGGAAACAAGCAGAATGAGGAATTTCATAGATCAGGTTTAGCGTAGCTTTCTTTCATTACCAGATAACGAAAGGGCCCTCAAAAAATTAC
>JBJMLS010000243.1:0-3763 GCA_045805185.1 Bacteroidia bacterium
CATACACTGGTCAGGAACGCGCAGTTCAATTTACAGCAAAGTCAGTTGCAGTATCAGCAAACTGCATCGATAGTTCAATCGAATTTACTTAAAGCCTGGAAAAATCTCAATGCCGCTTCAGAAGCCATGAAGCTGGAAGAAGATAATATTCTTATCGCCCGGGAAAATGTGGCAATAGCCCTGGAGCGTTTCCGGATAGGAAGTTCCAATAACCTCGAAGTATTGCTTGCCCAGAGAAGCTTCGCGGATGCAACCGCACGTCTCGCCACCGCACGCTACGACGCTAAAGCAGCAGAGACGGAACTGAAAAGGTTGAATGGGGAATTGGTGAAGTAACCTGCTACAGCGGGTTAAGATCTAACCCGCTAATTTTGCTTTCAGAAAATAATGTTTGCCGGCAGTATTGCTTTTATCCTTTAAGTCTTCCTCTTTTACAAACAAGGCAATTGAATTCCCATTGATCCACACAATCTCCTGGATCTCCCATTTGTTTACGAGCAGACCCAGGTAATCCTCCAGCAGGTAATCCGTATTTTTAGTATTGACCCGAAGGATGGAAATAAAGCATTCGTTATCGTTGAATACATTATTGCTGTATGCAAGCAGGAATTTTCCATCGGGAGAGAGCAGGGGAGCGCGAAGACCATTATCAAAAGCAGATGCAAAGCCATAGGTTTTTCCTGAGCGCTGATCAATAAGCTGAAGCTCCTGGGTAGCGTTATAACCGTCCACATGATCAATAGCAAACAAACTGAGCTTATCAATAAAGCCAAGATAAGTATTGGACACAATGGCATTTTTTTTATTGTTCCGGAAGGAGGAAGAAGGTTTCTGAGTCTTAAGTCTGAAGGCCGTATCGCCAGGAATTATCCTGTTCTCATCCATTTTGATCTCCGCCTTGTAATTTTTGCGGTAATTGTCAAAATCACTTTTACTGATCGTTTTAAAAGAAAGTGTATTTAGGGAATCATTGGTTACGGTAAATCCTAAAACCTTTTTTTGATGGAGCGTATCGATGAATAATCCGACTTTTGAAGGAATGCCGGATTGAGAAAAAGTGCTAAAATAAAAGGTAAAGCTGAGGAGAAGGGTGATCCTTATTTTCATGACCGTTTTTTTGATTGCAATTGTTGCTTCCTCAAAGATAACCAGTCCTGAATGAAAATGAAATAAATCAGCTTTATTAGCCTCTCTGCAATTCGATCACCGTGATCTCGGGCCAGATCCCAACCCTTCCCGGATAACCTAAGAAGCCGAGTCCGCGATTGACATACAGGTACTGATCTTCTTCTTTGTAAAGTCCGGCCCATTGCGGGTACAGGTATTTCACCGGGCTCCATTTGAAACCAGGGATCTCTATTCCGAACTGCATACCGTGCGTATGACCCGAAAGCGTGAGATCAACATCTTTGTATTCCGGACGTACCTGCTTGGCCCAATGCGAGGGATCATGTGATAATAAGATCTTGAATGGATATTGTTCTGTTCCGGCATGCGCTTCTTTCATCTTCCCGTATTTTGGAAAATGCAGGTTACCGCCCCAGTTCTCAATACCAAGCAGAGCAATTTTTTCGCCGTTGCGTTCGAGGGCCACGTGCTCGTTCATCATTAATTTCCAGCCTGCATCGGCGTGAACCTTTTTCAGCGCTTCCAGGTTCGCCTTCTTTGCTTCAGGACTTTCCCATTGAACATAATCACCGTAATCGTGGTTACCGAAAACAGAATACACGCCCATCGGCGCTTTTAATTTTTTATAGGTTTCCGTAAAGCCAACTGTTTCATCTGTTCTGTTATTTACCAGATCTCCCGTAAAGAAAATAATATCTGGCTTCTGATCCATAACAATAGAAAATGCTTTCTCAAGATGAGAATTATCCGTAAAGCTTCCTGTGTGAATATCGGAAACCTGTACGATCTTCAATCCATGAAAAGAGGCGGGAATTTTCGGTGACTTTAAAACAACTTCATGAACTTTATAACGGAAAGCGCCGCGAAACATGCCATAAACTAAAGAAACGAATGGGATCGCTGCGAGGGAAACAGAAATATAGCTGAGGAACTTTAAGCGCGAAATGCCATTCCTGATCTGAACAGGATTTTCAGGCGGGAAAACATACATCCATGCTACACGAAAGATCCGCACAAGGTCATCCACCAAAACGAAGGTAGCGCCAAGCACTTTTACGAACAGGAGAATGAATGCAACTCCGGCCACATAATTTCTGAAGAATCTGTTCCACTCAGTCGGCGGATAAAAAACGGAAACCAAAGCAACCCCAATTGTTAAGGCGCTGGTGGCTAAATAAAGATAGTTTACCAGCGTTTTTTTTCCATTGGAATAATCCTTAATTATGGTATGAACGGCCTGGTAGAAGTAGAGTTCGACAAGAACAATGACCAGGAGAATAATAAAAAACCGTAAAAACATCAGATATGAAATAGATTAATTAATTTTACACAATATCAGCTTTTATACTGATCGGTTCAGGCTCCAAAATTACGCATTTAATGAAGAAGCTACTTATATTTCTCTCCCTTTTACCGGCTCTGGTTGTGCATTCGCAGTCTAAGAACAATGATTTTACCGTGATCCTGAATGAGGAAACATTAAATAAAGTGTTTTTGGCGATCGGTGAGATCAACGGCAGCAGCGATTATGAAGTGTTATTGGTAAAAGGTACTTATCACTGGACCGTGATCAATCCACAGATCAGCATTCGCCCGGACAGCTCACAGTTCAACTGCATTGCACGCGTAAAAGCAGGGTTTTTCGATTATACCACAACGGTTAAAGGTGATGTGAAGATAACTTACGATACGAAGAAGAATGAGATCCAGGTAAAGATCACACGGGCCATATTTGAATTGTACACCATGTTATTCGGTGGAAAGGTCCATATTAAAGACATCGACCTGGCCGACCAGTTCAAAGATCCGTTTATATTTGAAGGTCCCAGAACCATGGCGACTGATTTTGAATTCACCATGCCCGACAGTACCGTGAAACATATTTATGTACAGCCCACCACCTGCGATATGGAGATCCGCTGGAAGGAGATTGTCACCCGTTGTGAGATCAGCGCTTCGGATAAGCCCTATAAACCTGTTCCGGTAAAGCCTGCCTCCCCTGACGTGGCAATTCCTTCGAAAACTCCTGATACCAAGGTTCAGCCTGATTCTACCAATAAGCCAAAAGACAGCAAAGCGGCTAAAAAATAGCTTGTTGCGGCTTTCAATTTTATTTTTTACTTTAGTTGTAAATCATTTCCCATGGTAAAACAACTACTCTCCGCTTCCTTATTATTTTTCTTATTCATTGGCGCTTCCTTCGCGCAATGTGGTCCGGGTCAATCACTGGTAAGCATCACGCTTACCACGGATAATTTTCCAACCGAGACCACCTGGGATCTCAAGGACAATAACGGGACCCTGCTCGCCAGTAATGGAACGCTCACCGCGGCTACAACTACCACCAGTACTGTTTGCGTTAATTCAAGTTCCTGCCTTACTTTTACTATTCACGACAGTTATGGTGATGGTATTTGCTGCGCTTATGGTAACGGTTCCTACACTGTGCAATTGAATGGAGTTACGGTAGCTACCGGCAGCTCATTTACTACTTCGCAGGCAACAACTTTTAATTGTAACGGACAGCAGTGCAGCTGGGGACAATCACTTGTTACGATTATGCTCACTACCGATAATTATCCCAACGAAACAAGCTGGGACTTGAAAGATAATAATGGTAATACATTGGCTGTAA
>JBJMLS010000244.1:0-15356 GCA_045805185.1 Bacteroidia bacterium
CTGCACACTGTAAATAGATGCAATGTCGCAGGAGTCAGTAGCTTTGATCTTGTACCTCCATGGACGCCGATCCACATTGGCAAGCGTATCTTCAAAGGTGTTTCCGTTCCCGGCCTGGATCAGGGCAATGGAATTGTAATTTCCCTGTGTGCTCGTCTCGCGGAAAATCTCATACCAGGCGATTCCCTGCACCGTATCATTCCAGATGATCAGGTTGTGATTGGTCATCGTGTCAACCGAAGCCAGGCAGATCTGAGCGGTACCCGGACGTTGACCCTGGATGCGTTTTGCAATGGAAGTTTTACATCCGGAGCTTTGATCCGTAACTGTTAAGCCGAAGATCCCAATACCTAATGAAGTAATGTCATCAGTAGTTGCGCCATTTGTCCATTGATAAGCATAAGGTCCCGGAGTTCCATAAGCTGTTGTATAGATCGCGCCGTTCCCGCCATTCAATACACAGCCGGCCTGTTGCGAAGAATCAATATCCACGATCGGACCATTGGCATCGCTCATGGAAAGGTAAAGCGAATCCATGCAGCCATTGTTGTCCGTAACGATCACCTTGTAATTACCTGAGCCAAGTCCTGTAGCTGTTGCACTGGTTTGAAAACCTGCAGAAGCATCCCAGGCATAAGTGTAGGGCGATGTTCCGCCATATACGTTGCAGGTTGCATTTCCATCAAGAAGGCCGCAGGAAGATGGAGTATAGGTTCCGTCCATGCTGAGCATATCCGGCTCGATCACAGAAAAGCTCGATGTGGAAACACATCCGTTCACATCATGTACCACCACATCGTAGTCGCCGCCCATCAGCGAGTCAATATCTTCGGTAAGTTGTCCGTTCGACCATTCTATTGTATAGGGAGCGGTACCGCCGCTGATACCAATATCAATGGCGCCGTTGCGTTTTCCAGAGCAGCTGAGGTCCGTAACCGAATTCAGGGCTACAACCGGTCCGTTCGCATCGGTAATAATGATCGATGCAGATCCGTAACAGCCGTTCGCGTCATAGATCTGAAGGAAATAATTGTCAGCGAATAGTGAACTGATATTTGCCGTTGTTGCACCTGTGTTCCATAAATAAGTTAAAGGAGCAACGCCTCCTGTAACGGAAATAGTAATGCTGCCCGTGCTCGCGCCGCAGGAAGCCTGGGTGCAGCTTAGAGAAGGATCGATCTGCAAGGGTTCAGTAATGATCACTGAATCCCTGATCATACAGCCTAGGGCATCATACACAGTAACGATCTCCGGATTGGAAGGACCTACATTCGTCTCAAGTGAATCGTAAGAACCGCTGGTCCAGTAATAATAATAAGGCGGGGTTCCTCCGCCCGGTATTGCCGTGGCTGTTCCGTCATAGGCCCCGTAACAGGTGATATTGGTAGAGCTTACGCCCAGTGTTAAAGCGGCAGGGTCTGCGAGTGTTCCGAATGGTGAAGTACTGCAGCCGTTCCCATCAGTAACTGTAACTGTATAATTTCCCGCGCTTAATCCGGTCGCCATTTGCGAGGTTTGCGCACCTGCTGACCAAAAGAAAGTATAACCTCCGGTTCCGCCCGTTGTCTGTGCATCCAGTGTTCCGTCACTCGCTCCAAAACAGGAAGGAGAAGTTGGAACAAAAGCAACACTCAATGGCATCGGCTCATTCAGCATGTAAGCTGCAACAGTTCCTGAACACCCGTTGTCATCCATAATGGTAAGCGTATAACTTCCGCTGCAAAGTCCGGTGGCGGTTTGTGTTGCGATACTTCCTGGTTGCCATAAAAAGCTGGTATAAGTTCCGGTTCCTCCCGATGGAGTAACGTCGAGGGTACCATCGCAGGCTGAAGGGCAGGTAATAGATGCTGTTTCATTGATCGTTCCGTCAACAGGATTTGGATTATTGATGAGTGCGTAATCTGATGAAGTACAGCCATTGATATCAGTTACAACACAGTTATAAGTATTTGCTCCGCATAAGGCGGTTGCCATGGCCGTTGTTTGTGAGGCTGCAAGCGCATCCCATTGAAATGAATAGGGTGGTGTTCCACCTGAAGCTCCCATGGTAGCATTACCATTGCAGAGGTTAAAGCAAGTGGCGTGCGTAACAGCGCTTAAGCTTGCATAAAGTTGCGAGGGCTCGCCAATACTAACCGTGGTTGTTGCTACGCAGCCTCCATTATCGGTAACAGTAAGTGTATGGGTTCCCGCATAAAGGTCGCTCACAGTTTGGGTGGTTTGTCCCATTGGAGCCCATGAATATATATAAGGCGCAACACCGTTGGTAACGGATGCGGTTCCTCCGCCGGTGCTTCCGCCGTAACAGCTCACGTTGGTAACAGATCCGATCGATACAGTTGTGTTGCAGGTTTTCTCCAGTTGGTAGAGGCTATCCATCTGCCCTGTTGAAAGCGAACAGTTAAATATTCTTATATCGTCAATACTACCATTAAAGCATTCGGTTTGTGAAGATCCGTTGACCACGGTTTGCCCTATTTTCAGGTAAGAAGTAGAAGTCGTGTTAAGTGCAAGCGGACCGCTGTTGGTTCCAATATTATCTGTTAATACTGTTCCGGATGTGCCGTCGAAATTGAACATCACGTGATGCCAGCTGCCATCCGCAACAAATCCGCCGGGCATGTCAACTCCTTCTTCCCTGAAAAGAAAGTTCCCGCCAACAACCATAAGTGCGCAACGTTGGCCACCGGTCAGCGATCCGTAATCCAGGATCACCTGGTCGTTAGTGGCGTCAGTTGTTTTTATCCAGGCAGAGAGGGTCCTTGGGGAATTCCCTGAAGGCAATGGCGCATCGGAGATCTGTACCGGAGTACATGGACCTCCTGTTGTTCCGGGTGTTCCCCCGAAGCTATAAGCTCCTCCGGAATTGAAAAAACGGTCGTAATCCGGAGTAGCGGATACCAACTGTGCATTATTGCCCTGAGGGGAGTAATCTGTTCCATTGCTGTTAAAATCATATTTTCCTACGAGGCAGGAATTGAAAGCAGCTTCTGCTTTATAAATACTGTCAACCTGCGCACGGGTATAAGCTCCGGCAAGCATTTTAAAATCATCCATGGACATGATGCCCATTCCCATTCCCAGCGGAACCGAACTATACGTATTAATTGCTTCTCCGCCCCAGTTATAGGGTCCGGTCAGGTTATTCAACTCCGTTCCATCGCGGTAAAAGCGACATCCCGTAGTGCTTACAGATATGCCATTGTCATAGGTTATGATATACTGGTGCCAGGCGCCGTCGTTTATGCGGCAGGGTAAAACTCCTGCAGAGTTGCTCACATCGAAATACCAGCCGCCGGATGAAGGACTGAAGTTATTGGCAAAATCACCGCCGGTAGGGCCACCGCCGTATCCAAAGGGAGAGCCGCCATTGCTGGCAGGATCAACTTTAGCCCAGAAGCTAATCGTTCTTGAGCCATTACCGCTCACGCCATAAAAGGAAGTGCTGATATTCCCGCCATTGAAGAACAATGCCGAAGATGCGTTTCCAAAACGATCGTTCACAGGAAACACGGCGCCATTGATAGTACCGTTATTTGAATTACCGGATACATCAACTGCGCTGCCATCCATGGGATAGTTTGCAAGTAATGTTTGCCCGTTCATAACCGAAACAGAGCAGAGAGCGAGAATACCGCTGAGTAAGAATTTCTTCATGTAATATGTGTTGAATTTTAAAGACTAGCAAATATAAGACTTTTGCCGGGCCATGCAAATAAAAAAGAGGTCAATTGCCAACATTAGACAGCCCTACAGGAGAAAGAAGAACAAATTAGCGGTTTACCTTTATAATGAACGGTGATGAATTATTTTGATTTTATGGGTTTCTTTCTTTTCCTGTGAAATGTGCTGAAGAATGATGCAACCTCAGTTGTTATTTTTTCTGCGAGGCCCATTCCTTTGCAAAATAGGTAAGGATTACTTTAGCGCCGGCACGCTTCATGCTCAGCAAGGTTTCATTCATGATCTTCGTTCCGTCGATCCAGCCTTTCGCCGCTGCCGCTTTTACCATGGCATATTCACCGCTTACATTATAAGCGGCAATCGGAAGATCGAAATTGTCATTTAATAATTTAATGACGTCGAGATAGGAGAGGGCAGGCTTCACCATTAAAAAGTCCGCCCCTTCCATTGCGTCCAGTTCAGCTTCCAGTAAGGCTTCGCGACTATTTGCGGGATTCATCTGGTAAGTTTTCTTGTCCCCGAATTTCGGAGCGGAATCCAGTGCATCGCGGAAAGGACCGTAAAAAGCGCTGGCGTACTTTGCGGTATACGCCATAATGGAAGCGTTTGTAAATCCTGCGTCATCCAAGGAGTCGCGTAAAAAACCTACACGACCGTCCATCATATCACTCGGGCCGATAATGTCCGCTCCTGCCTCCGCCTGCGCGATCGCCATGCGCGCCAGAACTTCCAGCGTTTCATCGTTGAGGATCTCCCCGTTCCTTACAATGCCGTCATGACCATCGCTGCTGTATGGATCCATGGCAACATCGCTCATGATACAGGCTTCCGGTAATTTTTTTTTGAGTTCCTTAATAGTTCGCAAATACAATCCCTTGTGGTTCCAGCTTTCCGTAGCTGTTTTGTCTTTGAGTTTTTCCCCGATATTCGGGAAGAGCGCAAATGTTTTTATTCCCAGCTTCATGCAGGCTTCTACCTCTTTCAATAAAAGATCCGAGCTCCAGCGGTAAGTTCCGGGCATCGATTTCACTTCGGATTTTTTATTCTTCCCGTCAATTAAAAATAAGGGAAAGATCAGGTCGTTGACACTGAGCGTATTTTCCTGTACCAGGTCGCGGATGACCTGTGATTTGCGGTTCCTTCTTGGACGGTGTGTGATCATGATTAATACCTGATTGTTTTTTAACTTAAACCTAAGACCGCCTGCACCAATCCAAGATCATCGAATGAAATGGGTTTTGCGCAACGCTTAATTCCTTTTCGCTCCAATGCATTGGCGGTCGCATCTCCCATTCCAACCGCTTTCTGGTGAGCAAGTAATTTATTCTTTTCAAAAAAAGCGTCTACATTACTCGGACTGGTGAAAACGATGATGTCAGTATCCTCGTCCACTTTTACCGCGTGCTTTACGGTTTGATAAACGACAAGGTCGATCGCATTATCTTTTTTGGGGAATTGCAACTGCACAGAACGCATGCTTTCTTTCGCGACCGGGAACAATACTTTTGAACTACCGATCAGCGAGGCAAATTGTTTTCCGATCAGTTTGGTGTCAGTGGATTGCCCGATGAAATCCGCGCGTTTCCCTATGTTACGTAATTCCTGGGCGGTTTGCTTGCTGATACAGCCGAATTTTACATTTCTTAAAGCCGGCTTTTGCATAAAAAAATATTTTACAGCGTGCTTGCTGCTGAAGAAGACCCAATCCACTGCGGGTAATTCTTTTATCTCAATTGTTTTGAATTCGATGAGCGATTTTCCGGAAGGCGCAAAAGACAAGCGGCTCAATGCCCTGTAAAAATAATCGCTCGCGCGCAGGTTGCGGGTGATAAATACTTTTTTCGCCGCTATTCCTTTTATCCGGGCGACGACCTTCTCTGCGAGTCCGTCGGTGAGATTGCTTTCTAAATACAATTGCTTTGGTTGAGAAGTGGCTTCATCGGCAACCGCGGCCCAAACTTTAAATAAAGGTCTTTCTTCATTATCACGGTCGATCTCGCAATAAGCGCCGATCGGCATGTGACATCCGCCTTCGAATAAATTCAGGATTTTCCTTTCCACGCGCAGAGCGATCTCCGATTCGTCGTTGTTCAGCTTTTGTAAAATGTTGTAAAGATCTTCGTCTTTTTCACGGATCTGCCATGCTAAAACACCTTGCGCAGGCGCCGGAACGAATTCTCTTGGATTTAGTTTTTCCACATGAAACTCTTCGAGGTTGGTCTCCAGGCGCTCGAGACCGGCGCAGGCAAGCATGATCGCGTCGTATTTACCCTCGCGCAGTTTATTCACACGCGTTGGAACATTTCCGCGAAGGTCCGCCAGTTGCAGGTCTTCCCTGAATGCAAGCAGTTGTGACTTACGGCGCGAGGCCGAAGTCCCGACTAAGGCTTTATGCTTTAGTCCAAATTTCTTTTTTTCGTCCACTGCTTCTTTGCGGATGAGCAGCAGTTCGGAAGGATCCTCACGCTGCGATACAGCGGCGATGATCAGTCCCACGGGATGCTCTGTAGGAAGATCTTTGTGGGAATGAACCGCCAGGTCAATAGAGCCGTTCAGCAATTCATCTTCGAGCTCTTTGGTAAAAAAGCCTTTGCCTTCGAGCTTGTCAAAACCGGTGTTCCACTGCTGGGTTCGGTCGCCCTGTGTTGAAATTATTTTCAGCTCTGCAACATGCCCCAGCTTTTCTAAAGCGGCTTTCGTGTAATTGGCCTGCCACAGCGCCAGATCGCTTCCCCTTGTTCCTATAATGATGTTCCGCATTTAATTAAATAATGTGATCTAAAACTACAAAAAAAGCCCTTAAGGGCTCCTGTGATAAATTGTCCTGCAATTTTAATGTTATTCCTCCAGGAACAATTGCTTGGCGGTTTTCATCGTAACTGCATTGTATTTTTTTTCCATATATGAAAGAACTTTGTCCAGCACCTCGCGGCCCTGCGCATCAAGTGCGCTGATGTCTTTGGCAAAAACCTCGTTCATTGCTGTTTCCTTAATGGCTTTAACCTGCCTCGGGATCTCGCTGAACGCGATCTCTATGCGGCGTTCTTTTAAGAGTACTTTAAATTCTTCGATCTTGGTTTCGATTATATCCTGGCATTTGTATAACTCGCCTTCACGTTGTGCGAGGTTTTCTTTTGCAATGTCGCGCAGGTTATTTACTGCGATCAGGTTCACATCATAATGGTTGAGAATATCGGCATCCATGTCATTCGGTATGGCGAGGTCGATCACCACTTTTCTGCTGGTATCTCCTGCAATTAGCGAAGTGTATATTTCTTTGGTAATTACCGGCTCAGAGGCTCCGGTACAGCTTACGATCACATCAAATCCTTTTGCGTAGTTTTTCAATTCGTTCAACTCAAAAGCCTTTCCGCCTAATTCTCCTGCCAGCTCTTCTGCTTTGCTCAGTGTGCGGTTGAAGACGGCAAAGTTAGCAAACTGGTGCTTTTGAAGGTATTTGGCCATGGTCGAATTGGTTTCTCCTGATCCGATTATAATGAAGCGCGCCTCATTCTTAATTCCTAATTCGCGTAGTTTGCGGTAGGCAAGCGATACAACAGACACCGGATTTTTTGCGATATCGGTATGCGTATAAATATCTTTTGCAGTTTCAATGGTCTGCTTAATCGCAAGACGAATCGTATCTCCGGTTAAGCCCAGCAGGTTGCAGTTTTCATAAGCTTTACGGACCTGAGTAATGATCTCGCGTTCGCCTACTACCAACGAATCAATAGAGGAAGCTACTTTGAAAAGGTGATCCAGTGCTGCTTCAGACTCAAACACCAGGGCATTTGTACTCAGGCGCTCTACGAAATTTATATTGAAGGAAGGATTGTAGAATGAAAAGAAACGCGTCAGGAACTCTTTGCTCAGTTCAAGATCAGTTTTTAAAATGAATTCAACCCTGTTGCAGGTGCTGAGGTACATTAATTCTTCAAATCCGAAATTGATCTTTAAAGCGCCCAGTATGGACTCCTGCTGTCCTTCGTCCAGGTGTAATTTTCCCACTTCATCCAGTTCCAGGTTTTTATGGCTAAGGGCTATGATCTTAAAACTATACATTTTCCGCTATTTACAAAGGTCGCTATTGACTACCGTATTATTGTCATCCAATTGTCATGTTGCCTTATTTATACAGATGTTAAATTACGTACCTTTGTTGCCTGAAAGATCAGATATATGTTACACGATTTCGTTGAAGAGTTAAAATGGCGGGGTATGTTGCAGGATGTAATGCCCGGCACGCAGGACCTGTTGAATAAGGAAATGACGGTAGGTTATATCGGTTTCGACCCGACGGCGGATTCGCTTGGCGTAGGCAACCTTGTGCAGATCATGACCCTTCTGCATTTCCAAAAGGCGGGGCATAAGCCACTTGCCCTCGTTGGCGGAGCTACAGGCATGGTTGGCGATCCTTCCGGGAAAAGCCAGGAGCGAAACCTTCTCAATGAAGAAACGCTGAACCATAACCTGAGCTGTCAGAAGAAACAGCTCGAGAAATTCCTAGATTTTAATTGCGGCGCCAACAGCGCTGCAATAGTGAATAATTACGATTGGTTCAAAAACTTTTCCTTCCTGGAATTTATCCGCGATGTAGGAAAACACATTACCGTAAATTATATGATGGCCAAGGATTCTGTAAAGAACCGCCTGGAGAACGGAATGTCCTTTACGGAATTTTCTTATCAGCTCGTGCAGGGTTATGACTTTTATTACCTCTGGAAGCACCATGATGTAAAATTGCAAATGGGTGGCAGCGACCAGTGGGGAAATATTGTTACGGGAACTGAACTGATCCGAAGAAAAGATGGGGGAGAAGCTTTTGCCCTGACCACGCCACTGATCAAAAAATCCGATGGGACAAAGTTCGGTAAAACAGAGGGAGGAAATATCTGGTTGGACCCAAAGCGGACTTCTCCTTATGCTTTTTACCAGTTCTGGATCAATTCAAGTGATAGCGATGTGAAAACCTATATGCGGATATTTTCCTTAAAAGGTCGTGAAGAAATTGAGGCGATGGAAAAGGAACACGATGCAGCTCCGCATTTAAGAATGCTGCAGAGAGAGCTCGCTATGGAAATTACCATCCGCGTACATGGACTTGCAGAGTACAGGGCGGCTGTAGACGCAAGCGAAGTATTGTTTAAAGGAAGTATTGAAGATCTTGGAAAGATCCCGGAGGAACTATTTCTTGAATTGTTTAATGGTGTTCCGCGTTTCGAGGTCAACAAGACCGAATTGGAAGCCGGTGTAAGCGTGGTGGATCTTCTTGCAGAGAAAACCCAGGTGTTCCCGAGCAAAGGTGAAGCAAGAAAAATGATACAGGGCGGCGGCGTGTCGCTGAACAAGGCAAAGATAGATAACGCGGAAATGAAAGTTGATGCGACCCACCTGATCAATCATAAATACCTCATGGTTCAAAAGGGGAAGAAGAATTATTTTCTGATCAGGGTGAATTGACCGGGCTATTCCTTTGCTCCCTGTGAAACAAGATAAGTCTTAATTTCAGGATCAAGTGCATAATGCAATGCGGTAAAGCCGTCTTTATTTTTTTCTCCGGTGTCCGCTTTTTTTTCTCCAACAAGGTACTTCACCATTTCTATACTTCCTCCGTACACCGCATGCATTAATACACTCATGCCTTCGTTATCTTTTTCATTTAAGTCGAACCCTTTTTCTTCCAGTAAATATTTCATAACAGCGCTGTTATAGCATTTTGCTGCAATGTGAATGAAGCTTGTTCCATCTTCTCGTTTTCTTTTCACGTCTTTAATTTCAGGTAAGCCGAAAATATACTTTATCGTTTCCAGATCGCCGCTGACCGCCATAGAAGATTCAACATTTTTTTCTGCGCCGTTCCCGCCATATATCTTTGCTCCTTTTTCAACGAGAAGTTTTACGATCCTGAGATCATGTCCAAACCAAACTGCCCAGCGTAGTGGATCCTGAATGTTCGGATCTGCTCCGTTTTCGAGTAACAGCTTTGTCGTTTCATAATCACCCGAGCTTGCCGCTTTTATCAGGGGAAGAAAAGAAAAAAGATCATACGTTACGTCATTTACCAAAGCCCCCCGTTCGATCAGGAGTTTTATTACGCGGTCATTATCGCTGACGGAGCAGGCAAGCAGTAACAATTTGGCTTTGCCCAGCTTGCTATTCGGACTAATGCCTTTATCAAGGAAGTCTTTTGTTTTTTCGTAATTCTTCTGTATCACTGCATCAAACAGGTCGTTGACAAGTGGAGTTTTTCTTTTTGTATTGAACAATAGACGGATCCATCCCCCTCCTGAAGTATTTTTCTCGCAGCTAAAGCCGTTCGCTTCAAATATTTTTATGAAATAGGAATCAGTGAACGGATTATCGGTGATCAAAAAAACCTTCCCGTCTTTTTTGAGCTTCGATCTTAGATCGGCCAGGTACAGGTCATCTTTGGAAATGTACTCGAACGTATTTCTCATGATGATCTTATCAAATGTGCTGTCAGGCAAATTTGTTCTCTGGTTACTGCCAATTACAAAATTGAATGTGGCGTCAATTGGCTTGCCGTTGATCCTGGTAAAGTGAGCGAGCATTTCATAAAATCCTGTCCGGTTTAAGCGATCGGGCTGGCAATCCTGCAGGTAAAAAGTGATCCCGGGCTTGGCGATGGCAATAGAAAGATCAAGGCTGCCGGCATAAGCGCCAATATCGGCAATGACTTCTCCTTTTGTAAATACAAGCGGCTTAAGAGTCTTCACTTCTTTTTTAGCCCGCGATGCGGAAAGGTAATATCCGCTGTAATAATGCTGTTGAAGTTTGGTGTAATCCTGCGCCCTAAAGACTCCGGAATAAAATAACAGGATAAAAGCAAGCGCTTTTTTTATATTCATGGTGTATTTATTAGTAAAAAACAGGCCAGTGTTACAAATTGAAGCAGGAAGAGTACCGGCACCAGGAATCTGAACGAAGGTTTCCCGGCTTTGTGATACAAAGGTTTTTTCATTCCAAGATAAATTCCGGTAGCTCCGAAACATAATGCGAGCAGGAGCAATTGGTTTTCAGTGATCCTTCTTTTCCTCCGGATAGCTTTGACTTTATCACTCCACATGCAGGCGTACGCGAGTGAATTGATAAATAAAAGTCCGTAAAGAAAGTGTGACCAATGCTCCCTTAGCATTATCCTTTAATGTCGAGGTGAAGTTTATGTAAAAAGCGGTGCAATAAGGGGCTGAATATTAAGGCCGCGGTCGTCAGGAAAGCCATTCCGCTGTATATTGCGTAGAAGGAAGCAAAGATCTTGGCTGCAGAGGTTTCCGCCCTGTCCACGGGTCCCATGCCCGTAAGGATCATGGATGCATTGATAAGCGAATCCACCCAGGACAGATCCATAAAATAATGGTAACCCGCCATGCCGATTCCTAATGAAAAGATCAAAAAGAAAAAAGCGGCTAAAGCGTATTTAGCCATTTTACCGATGAAATGCCTGCGGTGTGGAAGTTTTTTTATAGCGTTCAATGGTAAGATGGGTTCCATTCGTGTATAATCAAAACCCTTTATTGCTGAAGGGTCCTTTGTTTATTTTTTCAGCGCATCCCTGATCTCCATCAGTAATTTTTCCTGTGCTGATGGCTCAGGTGGAGTAACTGGCGCTTCGTCCTGCTTTTTTTTCATGCGGTTAATTCCTTTTATGACCAGGAACAGCACAAATGCTACAAGTATAAAGCTGATCACGGATGAAAGAAACTTCCCGTATTTCACTGACCCGAATGCAGTAAGATCTTCCAGGTTTGATAAATGGGCGGCATCAAGAGCGGGCTTTAAAACAAGCGGGGTAATAACGTCATTGATCAATGATGTTACAATAGCGCTGAACGCGGCTCCGATAACTACACCGATAGCAAGATCAATAACATTTCCCTTTATGGCAAATTCCTTAAATTCTTTCATCATTCCCATGAGATACTATTTTAATTATTTCCAAGGACCTTAAATAATTCATCCAGTTTTGGAGTAAGGATGATCTCGGTCCTTCTGTTCTTCTTCCGCGCCTCCACAGTATTTGCCGGATCGATCGGAAAAAATTCTCCGCGGCCTGCCGCAGTGATCCGGGTTGGGTTAATGATGGTACCGTTCAATAAGATCTTCGTTACCGAAGTGGCGCGCATCACGCTCAGGTCCCAGTTATCCTTAATATCGCCGGTTCCTTTCATGGGAACATTGTCGGTATGACCCTCCACCATTATATTGATGTCATTGTTTTGCTCCAGCACTTTAGCAACATTTTTTAGAGCTTCAACTCCTTTTGGTTCCACTGAGGTTTTACCACTGGCAAATAAAAGGGATTCTTCCATTGACACATATACTTTTCCATTCTTCTGGGTAATGGTCAGCCCCTTATTCTCGAAATTGTAAAGTGCATCGCTGAGCTTTTTCTTCAAGTCATTAGCAGCTTCATCTTTTTTGCGCAGGATGTCTTCCAGCTCATTCACCCGGGCCTCGCGTTTTTTTAATTCGGCCGATAAAGCTTCCAGGTCCTGCTTTTGTTTGTTCAGTTGCGCCTCCAGGGCTTTCAGCTCGTCCTGCTTTTTCAGTAATTGCTCCTGTGTCATTTGCAGGTCACCGCTTAGTTTGGCGTTGTCCTTTTCACTTCCCAATAAAAGCTTATTGTACTTATCAAGCAGTTGTTCGTTGAGCTGATTAAGCTTGTCGTACTTAACTGTTAAGTTTCTATAATTTGAGCCAATGATAGAAGTGTCGCGCTGCAGCCCTGTGATCTCTTTGGAATTTTTCGTCAGGATCTCATTAGCTTCCTTGATTTTTGCCTCATCCGCCTGGTAATTATTTTTTACTGCAGTCAGTTCTGATTCGCAGGATTTGCGTTTTTCTTCACATTCATCCAGTTTACGCGCCGGAACGCAGGAAATAAAATAAGATGCGGCTATTAAAATGCAAAGAGATGATCTGAGGGTAGGTTTGTTCATTTTTTCTTGTGTTAGAGATAAGCAAATTTAACCAAATTCTATAAAGTGATTCACTCCCCGGGAATTTGTTCCACACGGGCGATTGTTGAAACATTTTGGACTATTTTTTGGTATAATGCGTATACTAGTCAAGGTATTATGAAAAAACTCACTTCAAACTGGCTCACCGAAGATCACATTGATTTCGAATACAAGAAGTACATGGTGCTTGCTTACCTCCAGGAGGTTGAACAACGCTACAAAAATACCCAGGTCTATCCCTGGCTTTCGGAAGTGCTTGATCACTACCGTAATCTCAGTATTGTAAAGAACAATACGGATAATCTCAAAAAGGGATTTCCGAAGGACCTTAAGGGTTTTGACTGGAAGGCTGCCGGACTTAATTACGAAGAAGTGCTCCAGGACGATGAGCTGATCCGCGAAATAAAACAGATCATTGATTACAGCCTTCCTCTTTTTTACAATTCCATAATGGATGGAAAAAGGATCTACGATTTTGTAGAAGAGCACCTGAAGATCCATTCTGTTGGGATCACTCCCCTCAACAACAAAGAAGGTTATCTCCTGTTCCACATCGACTCTCAAAAAGATGTGCATGTTTTTCAGTACACCATTTCAGTAATTGAAGATGCCACTGAACATTTGAAAACGCTTTCTACTCATTACATCCAGACTTTTACCAGCAACCTGAGCTGGAGCTACGAAAAAGTAAAAACAGAGCTTATCCGTTCCCACAGGGAGCTTCCCAACCCGGCAGTCTACGCTATCGATTGCGCCATTGACGTCCCGTTTAAAGAAACCCTGTTCCCGGTGGCAAAGCGCTTTTTCGTACTGAAAGTAGCAGCCTGACAAGAATGAGGATTCCCATAACCCAGATTGCGGGATTCTTGTTTTCCCTTATTATTTAGTGGTGAAATGATGTTAACTTTGCGCAAATCTTTTACCATGTTCAGATCATTTATTCTTTATTCATCTGCTGTATTCAGTTTCATTTGTTTTGGTTCCCTGGCGCAAAATCAGGATACAATAGCTTTTCGTTTTTCAAAAACAATTACAGCCGCTGATCTTAAAACGCATTTGTCGGTACTTGCCTCGGATGAGTACGAGGGAAGAGAGACCGGACAGAAGGGGCAGAAGATGGCCGCTGAATACATCAGGGACCATTTTGTTAAATGTGGAATTCCTCCGCTGGGAAAGCTGGACAAAGGCTATTTCCAGACATTTCCTCTCGCCGTTTATCAGCCCCAGCAGATCAACATCAATGCAAACGGACAAAAATTCTTTCCTGTTAAAGATTATTATTCCTTTTCCGCGGTATTAAAAGATACGGCTCTTGCAATAAATGAGATAGTGTTCGCCGGCTATGGTATCAATACCGCTTTGTACAATGATTTTGAAAAGCTCGATCTGAAAGGAAAAACAATGCTGATCCTGGACAAAGAGCCTTTGCGCAAAGACGGAAGATCCATTATATCCAATGATGTTAAGCTATCCGACTGGAGCACGAATTACCGCAGGAAGTATTTTGAAGCAATAAATGGAGGAGTTAAAGTAATGCTGGTGGCGGATAATGAACTGGCGAAAAGCTATGCCAACAACGAGCACAGGATCAACGCCACTAAAATGGAGATCCAGGAAAAGAACACTGGATCATTTAGCGCTCCGCTTGTAGTGTACATTACGGAAGAACTTGCAAACAGCATAATCAATTCAAAAAAGCAAAGCATAGCTAAGCTTAAAGCGAAGATCAGCAAGACTGCAACGCCGTATAATTTTACTTTCAAAACCAATCTATTGATCGATGTAAAACAGGAGGTGAATCACATTAACACCGAGAATGTATTGGGGTATGTTGAAGGAACCGATTTGAAAGATGAGCTTGTTGTGGTAACCGGGCATTATGATCATTTGGGCAAGCATGACGGCGTTGTATATAACGGAGCGGATGACGATGGAAGCGGAACTGTTGCAGTCATGGAAATGGCGCAGGCATTTGCGATGGCGAAGAAAGAAGGAAAAGGTCCCCGCCGAAGCATGTTATTTATGACGGTTGCGGGAGAGGAAAAAGGTTTATTGGGAAGCGATTATTATACGCGCAATCCTGTTTTTCCATTGGAAAAAACGGTTTGTGACCTTAATATCGATATGATCGGGCGTATCGATGAGGCGCATAAAGGAAATGCCAATTACATTTACCTGATCGGCGCGGATAAGCTCAGTAAAGAGCTTCATAACCTCAGTGAGCAGATGAATAAGACCTATTCCAATTTACAATTGGATTATACCTATAACGATGAGAAAGATCCGAATCGTTATTATTACCGCAGCGATCATTACAACTTTGCGAAAAATAATATCCCGGTGATCTTTTACTTTAACGGTGTTCACGAGGATTACCACAAGGAGACCGATGAGGTGTCGAAGATCGATTTCAATAAAATGGAAAAGATCACACGGCTTGTTTTCTTTACTGCCTGGGAAATTGCAAACAGAACGGAAAGGCTAAAGATGGATGTGAAAAAATAAGATTAACACCAGAGGCGCGGAGGCACAGAGTTTTTTGTCGGGAAAGAATAGCTATGAATAATGGCGCTAAATTTCCAATAATACTTTTCCAGTTTTCTCCGGGCCTTTGGGTCTCCGGTGTGAATTACTCGGAGAGTGCGAAGGAATTAGCGCTTACTTTCCCATTCATTTCCAGCATAGCAGCCA
>JBJMLS010000245.1:0-8884 GCA_045805185.1 Bacteroidia bacterium
GATTCGCCATGACCTCACGCTCCGACACTTCGATCTGCAGGTGTTCCGGCGCCAACTCGTAAGTGTCCAGTGTCGTACTGACATGCTCGACAAACCGGTCGCCGCAGGCTATCTGCGCCCGACACAGATTGATGCTGACCGTATCCGGTGCACAGTCGGGATTGTCCGCACGCCAGGCCACCATTGCACGACAGGCCTGCCGAATGGCCCATTGCCCGATGACGACGAGCAGCCCTGATTCCGCGGCGATCGGCACAAACTCACTCGCGGCAATCGCTCCCAATGAAGGATGGTTCCAGCACACGCTCAGTTCAACGCTGCGGCGATGCCCGGATTCGAGATCCACAACCGGCTGGTACTCGACATACAACTGGTCGGTTCCGGCAGGCGCAACGATCACATCAGGACAAGGAACAAATTCAGTTACTGTTGATTGGGGTGCAAGTGGGGGAACATTAAGTGTTACGGAAACAAATGCATGCGGACCTGGTTTACCGGTAAGCATAAATGTCAGCACCAGCAGCACGCCAGTCACTTCCTCAATTACGGGTCAAAGTCCGGTTTGTCCGAATACAACAGGTATTATTTATACAGTAGTGAATACGACCGGTTCCACTTACAACTGGTCCGTGCCGGCAGGTGCAGTGATCACTGCAGGGCAAGGAACAAATTCCATTACCGTTGACTGGGGAGCGACAGGAGGAACGATCAGCGTAACCGAGACAAGCACCTGCGGAACAGGGGCGCCGGTTACTACAACAATTGTAGTCAGTTCAACACCTCTTACATCCGCCATTACGGGAACAAGCCCGGTTTGCCCGAATGCAAGCGCGACGAGCTATTCTGTTACCAATACATCCGGATCAACTTACAACTGGACCATTCCTGCAGGTGCAACTCTTACCTCAGGACAGGGAACGAATATGATAGTAGTTGATTGGGGATCAACAGGAGGAAGCCTGAGTGTTACTGAAACCAGCGCATGCGGAAGCGGCACACCGGTAACATTTACTGTAGTGATGAACAGCTTACCCATTACCTCTGCGATTGCAGGACCAACGCCTGTTTGTCCAAATGCAACAGGAACCATTTATAATGTTAGCAATACGGCAGGCTCAGTATACAACTGGACCGTTCCTGCGGGCGCAACGATCACATCGGGACAAGGAACAAACTCAATCACGGTTAACTGGGGAAGCACCGGAGGAAACATCAGCGTTACTGAAACCAATTCCTGTGGGAACGGATCAGCGGTTACAATGAATGTGGCAATAATCACCGCACCTGTTGCATCCGCGATATTTGGACCCAATCTCGTATGTCCTAATGCAATGGGGATGGGTTATAGCATGAGCATTACAAATCCGGGATCAACTTACAACTGGACCATTCCACCAGGCGCGACAATGGTTTCAGGACAAGGTACCAGTATCATTACTGTTAACTGGGGCACAACAGGAGGAACTATTTTTTGCACAGAAACTTATGCCTGTGGAAGTCTTCCTCCCTCAAGTATTAATATTAGTATAGGAACATCTCCAAACACGTCACCTATAAGCGGAACAAGTCCGGTTTGTCAGAATGCCACAGCTATTACTTATTCTGTTACCAATACGGCGGGATCAACTTATAACTGGACCATACCTGCGGGTGCAACACTGATTTCCGGCCAGGGAACAAATTTAATTACGGTGAACTGGGGAGCAACAGGAGGAAGTATAAGCGTTACAGAAACAAATACCTGCGGAAACGGGACAGCTGTCTCATTCACCGTAGTGGTAAACACACTTCCGGCAACAACTCCCATCAACGGATCACCAACAGTTTGCCCGAACTCAACCAACGTCATTTATTCAACCAACAATACAGCAGGCTCCACTTATAACTGGACCGTACCTGCAGGCGCTGCAATTATTTCAGGACAGGGAAATAACGCGGTCATTGTAAACTGGGGAACTACGGCAGGAACAGTTAGCGTAACAGAAACAAATGCCTGTGGAGTGGGAACACCTGTTACTTACCCCGTAACTTTCTTCCCGCTTCCATCCACTTCACCAATTACAGGAGGAAATCCTTCCTGCGCAAATACGAATGGTGTTGCATATACAGTTACGAATACACCCGGCTCTACTTATAACTGGTCAGTAACAGGCGGCGGAACAATAGTATCGGGACAGGGAACAAATTCAATGAGCCTGAACTGGGGCGCAACAGGAGGAACTGTCACGGTTGTGGAAACAAACAGCTGTGGTCCTGGCGCGCCGGTAAGTGTGAATGTCACTTTTTCGACTATTCCTGTCACTTCTGTAATAACCGGGGTAAGTCCTGTTTGCCCGAATCAAGCTTCAGTTCTATACAGTGTAACAGGAAACGCAGGATCGGCCTATAACTGGACAGTTCCCGCAGGAGCAACGATCGTCTCGGGATCCGGCTCAAACACCATAACCGTAAACTGGGGAGCAACAGGAGGAGTGATCACCTGTACGGAGAGTAATATCTGCGGGACGGGAACAGCGCAAAGCACCACCGTTGCCATGAACGCTGCGCCGGCAACAAGTACAATAACAGGAACGACACCCTTGTGTCCGAACGCAGGCGGAGTTATCTTTTCTGTTGCTAATACAAGCGGATCAACTTATAGCTGGAACGTTCCTTCGGGTTCAACAATCATTTCAGGACAGGGAAGCAACTCTATTTCGGTGAACTGGGGAATCGGCGGCGGAAACGTCAGCGTTACAGAAACGAATACCTGTGGAAACGGCGCGCCGGTAAATTTCGCTGTGAGTATGAATCCTTCACCTGTTGTTCAATTAAATGCAAGTATTCACCAGGGCTGTAGCCCGCTAACTGTAAACTTCACCGATAACAGCTTAACGGGTGGCGGAGCAACCATTACTTCCTGGAGCTGGATCTTTGGAGACGGAAATGCTTCAACACTGCAAAACCCTTCAAATACCTACGCAAGCCCGGGAGCTTACAATGTCACGCTCACCGTCACTTCGGGCGCTGGCTGTACATTATCGTATACAGCAAGCAATCTGATCAACGTGTTTCCGGATCCTTCCGCTGACTTTACAACAGCTGATCCTTTTGTGACCATTACAGATCCAACAGTTAGCTTTATTGATCTTTCTCAAAGCAACATCATTTCCTGGAACTGGAGCTTCGGCGATACTGGAAGCTCATCGCAGCAAAACCCCTCGCATTTTTATAACGACGCAGGCTTATACACTGTCATTCTTACCGTCACCAATCAATACGGATGCATGGACGATATCACCAAAACCGTTGAAGTGAAAGATGAATTTACTTTTTACATTCCCAATGCGTTTACACCGAATGGCGACGGGCACAACGATGCTTTCCGCGGAGAAGGACGCGGAATAGGCAAATATGAAATGCTGATCTTCGACCGCTGGGGTGAGCTCATTTATAAAACAAATGAGTACGATAAGCCCTGGAATGGAATTGCAAAGAAAGGACAGGACGAAGTACAGGAAGACGTTTATATTTATAAGATCACTGTAAACGAAGAAGACGGAGGTAAAGAACATAAATACATCGGGCAGGTTTCAATTGTGCATTGATCATTAAATAAAACTGCTAAGTGCAAGACACGAGTGTTTTGCACTTAGTTTGTTATCCGAAAAAAAGGATATACGGTATTGATCAGATGTACAGTGCTATCGGGCTCCTCTATATTGCACATTATATCTAAGCTCATTATGCAGTTCAATATCGCATTCAGCCAAAGAAATACCGCAACGCTACGCTTAAGGAAATCTGCTCATAGAAAATTATGCGGGCCATTACGATCAGAACTTAAAGCTCAATCCACCGGTCAGGTAAGAGATGCCATAACCCAGCTCTGCAAACAGGCCAAGGTTATCCGTAAAATACCAGCGCCCGCCTGCAAATACCGATAAGGTTGGGAAAACGCTTCGCGAGCTCAGTCGGTAAATATCCGAATTGGGATCGGGGTTATTGGTTTCGTAATGGTACGACTGGAACCTCAATCCCGCCATCGCCCCGAAATACACTTCGCCCTTGCCAAAATTAAGTACGTCGGGATGATACGCCGCACGCGCCGCCACCATAAAATTGTTCCACCTGTTCCGGTAATAATAATAATCCTTATAGCCATTCTTGTCCCAGTAATAATTGTAGGTGGAACTCGCCGTTTGGTAACCCAGGTAAACACCTAAGCCCAAAAGACCCGGCCCTACGTTTTTAGCCAGCGGCTGTTCGTAGGAAAAACTGAAAGCCGGACTCGACTTGTAAATATAACCGTGATTGCGGTAAGCCGAATAGTAATTGCCGCTTCCCAATCCTGCTCCCAGGTTGATGACGCGCGTGCTTTCATCAAAGCATTTTCCACCGCTCTGTGAAGCAACTGTTGTCTTTGCTTTCTTTTTATCTTTTCCCTCCCCTGCTACTGCAAATGTGAAGCAGAAAAGAAGGATCATACACATCAGTGTGTTTTTAGTATATCCTTTCATGGTTACAAAATTTAGTTTAGTTCTTCAGATGCTCCTGTTGCCTGCCTTCAGTAAACTGTTGCCTTTCTTCCACACGAACCACTCCGGATCTATTCTTTTCATTTCCCCTCAGGGCTTCCTCATCAATTACTTCGCCGCCTGTTCCGTTGTTGCAATCCTGCGCCTCCAACAGGAGATCATAGCAGCAAAGCAGGTATACTCGGAGAAAGGAAAAAAATTTTAAACTGTTACACTTAGCTCCAATGAAAAGATCAACCCCTTTTGTGCCGAAATATACTCAAAATTTACGCCGCTAAGCTTATATTATTCTGGCCTGATGATCAGCAAATCGTCTTGTAAGGTCCGGCTTTATACTGATGACGGTCACGCAGACATTACCTGCTCCGGATAACCATTCACGCCGGTAATGCCTGATCGGGCAATTCTGTTCCAACAAGCTAAAGTTCGTACCTGAAGATCTTCTCAATATCTTCTACCTCATCGTGAAGCGCATTCAGTTCTTTGATCAATCCGTTGTTCATACCGTACACCCAACCGTGGATCCTTAACGAACGTTCCTTCCAGGCGCGCTGAACAACTTTGGTCTTCGCAAGGTTACGCACCTGTTCAATTACGTTCAGCTCGGTGAGCCTGTCGCTCCTTTTATCAAAATCTTCGATCAGCTCCAGTTCTTTGCTGTGCTTATAATACACTTCCTTAATGTTCCGCAGCCAGTTGTCCACAAAACCAAGGGCTTTATTTGTCATGGCCGCGCGAACGCCTCCGCAACCGTAATGGCCGCATACAATGATGTGCTTTACCTGAAGAACCTCTACAGCGTATTCCACAACACTGAGCAGGTTGAGGTCCGTATGCACGACCACATTTGCAATATTGCGGTGAACGAAGATCTCTCCTGATTTTGTTCCCGTCACTTCATTAGCGGGAACGCGACTGTCGCTACAGCCTATCCAAAGATATTCGGGTGTTTGTCCGATGGCGAGCTTTTTAAAATATTCGGGATCGTCGAATTTTTGCGACATGGAATACTTCCTGTTTCCATCGATCAGTCGCTGATAACTGTTGTCCATATTTTGTTGTTTGTTTTGTTGTTTTTAGGAATTATGCCGGTCTAGCGCATCAATTGAATGTATCTACTTCCTGGATCTCTTCCGTGATCACTTCAATATTATTAAAATGCGAAGAACGTTTGTAATCCGAAATGATCTCGAGTATATCCTTATCCACAAAGCTGGCACGACCTCCATCAATATACACTTTCGCGCCTTTGGGAATTGAATGCAGTACTTCAATTATTTTACCCTTATTCAGGAAAGTTACATTCTGCGAAAGCTTAATGAAGTAATGGATCCTTCCTTCTATTTCATCCTTTACCATTTTAAAGGGCGAGCGGTAATTGTTCCGAAGAATGAAGATAATTCCCGCGAAGATGCCGCAGGATACACCTTTCAGCAGATCAGAGAGCAACATCACGATGATCGTTAGTGCAAAAGGAATGAATTGGTCCCAGCCCAGTTTGTAGATATTCTTATACACTTTAGGACTGGTGAGTTTAAATCCTGTAAAGATCAGGATCGCGGCAAGCGCTGATAAGGGGATCAATTCGAGTATGCCGGGAATAAGGATAATGGTCACAATGAAAAGTAAAGCGTGGAACATGGCGGAAAGTTTTGTTTTACCGCCGGCGCTTACATTGGCCGCGCTGCGAACGATAACGGAAGTTACCGGGATGCCGCCGATCATTCCGCAAACCAGGTTCCCAAATCCCTGGGCAATGAGCTCACGATTCGTTGGCGTGATTTTATTTTCAGGATCCAGTTTGTCAATTGCCTCCACATTAAGCAAGGTCTCCAGGCTGGCCACTGCTGCAAGGATAAAGGCTACCTCATAAACTTTCGGATTGCTCCAGGCGCTGAGGTCGGGATGAAAAAAACTGTTCCGCAGATCGCTGAAGCTGCTCATGTCCGGCAAATTCACGAGGTGTTCATCTTTCACCGAAAAAGAAGGCAGGTAGGTATTAAAGCACAGATCGATCAGGATCCCTACGGCTACAACAATTAAAGGAGCGGGAATGAGCCCTAAAACTTTATTCTGCTTCACGCTCTTCATTTGCCATACGATCAGCAATGCTAATGAAACAAAAGCAATGATGAGTGAACCGTAACTGATGAATTGCGACATGTGAAGCAATTCGGAAAAACTGTTTTCACCGTCCTTCTGAAAAAAACTTTCATCGCCTTCCGGATCGCTGTCATAACCTACAAAGTGCGGGATCTGTTTTATGATGAGAATGATCCCGATCGCGGCAAGCATGCCCTTGATCACCGAAGAAGGAATATAATAGCCGATAATACCTGCTTTTACGAGGCCAAGAATGATCTGCATGACTCCGGCAATACACAAGGCAAGAAGAAAAATTTCGAAACCGCCGAGCGCCTGTATGGATGTAAGCACAATTGCAGTTAATCCTGCTGCCGGACCGCTTACAGATAATCCGGATTTGCTGATCGCGGCGACAACGAATCCGCCGACAACTCCTGAAATAATTCCGGAGAATAAAGGAACGCCCTGCGAGAGGGCTATGCCCAGGCACAGTGGCAATGCTACCAGGAAGACCACGAGCCCGGCTTTTATATCGTTTTTGAAGTACTTGAACATAGTAATGATTTTTAAATGAAACATGGAATACGGCGCCACATCGTGCACCGGCAAAAATTACATGAGGAAGTAGGATCAGGCTTTTGGAGGCGGGGGAACGATCTCTGAATACATTGTGCTCAGTTTATCTTCGCACATTGAAGGAAATATTTTTTCTTTGTAAATGTACAACGGCAATAACTCATCATTGAGAAATCCCGTGAACAGCTTTTGTTCGTCCTTGTCATCTTTATCTTCTTCGCTGGCAGAACTATCTTCGCAATAATCCATTACACTGAGCTCAAAGGCGGCGCTTTTGAACAGCTTGATGCACTGGTTCAATGCTCCCGAAGCGAACAGGTAGAAACCGATGTACAACAGAAGTATTTTCAAAGCGGCTTTCATGGTTTGAGAAGCAAAAATATACATTTCCGGTGAATAACAAATTCCATTAATGCAGGGGAGGCTTCACGCTTATTTAGTACTTTCGCTGGCCATGCAAAAGAACCGCTCCCTGGCCTGGATCCTGCTCATCATTTTGTCCCTCATCTGGGGCAGTTCTTTTATTCTGATGAAACGCGGACTCGAAGCTTTTAGCAGCGAACAGGTGGCTGCCCTGCGAATCGGTATTGCTTTTCTTTTCCTCCTGCCGCTTATGCTGAGAAATTACAGGATCGATCTGAAAAAATATTTCATCGGGATCCTCGGTATGGGTGTATTCGGGAACCTGATACCTGCCTTCCTGTTTACCAAAGCAGAGACCGGGATCAGCAGTAGTCTTACAGGCATGCTTAACGCGCTTACACCTTTGTTTACCATTATTGTAGGCATGCTTGCTTTCAGGATCAAAACCAATAAGCTGCAATTTGCGGGGATCCTCGTCGGCTTCGGAGGCGCGCTCGTGCTATTGTCCTATTCTGAAAGCGACGGCAGCACTAACAATTATGTCTTCGGGCTCCTGGTTGTGCTCGCCACCTTGTGTTATGCGATCAGTGTAAATATGATCCGGAGATTCCTCAGCGACCTGAATTCTGTTACAGCTACGGTATGGTCCTTTACTTTTATCGGTCCGGTTGCCCTGGCTTATCTCTTCACAACCGACTTCATCAGCGTTATAAAAACAAACCCTGGCGCGACAGGCGCACTGGCTTACATCTCCATACTTGCTATTGTAGGCTCCGCTATTTCAGTCATTCTGTTCAATATACTCATCAAAATTTCAGGTTCCGTCTTTGCCGCTTCCTGCACCTACCTCATTCCGGTTGTTGCCATTTCGTGGGGCGTGGCTGATGGAGAACCTGTTAACCTCATGCAGGTTGCCGCTATTTTCGTGATTTTAGGAGGTATCTGGTTGATTAACAAGAAAAAAGCTTAGGGGTCATTTCAGGAACCGGGATTTTCTTTCATCAATTAGGCCGAATCGCTTTGCCAATCCAAAACACTTCACTATCTTTGCCGTCCTAATTTTTTATTAACAAATTAATCATTAATCAACCCATGTACGCAATTGTAGATATAGCCGGGCAACAATTCAAAGTGGAACGAGGCAAAAAAGTTTACGTTCACCGCCTGCAGGCTAATGAGGGTGCCGATATTGAATTCAGCAAAGTACTGCTGATCGATAACGAAGGTAAAATTACCGTTGGCAACCCGACTGTAGATGGCGCTAAAGTAGCAGCCACTGTAGTGTCGCACTTAAGAGGCGATAAAGTTCTTGTTTTCAAAAAGAAAAGAAGAAAAAGTTATCA
>JBJMLS010000246.1:0-4104 GCA_045805185.1 Bacteroidia bacterium
CAATCATTAAAAACAAAAAAATCTTCCGATCTCTTATAAAGTATATCATAATTATAAGAGAGAACCTGTTCCAGTGAAAAGCCGGTGAAGTATTCCTTCCTGAAATCGGGAAGACCGGCAAACCATTCCTCAAATTTAATTTTGTCTTCTTTAGGCAGGTAGGAAGGTGAAATACCGCTTAGCTTTGCCAGTTGCAGAAGATCCATTTCTTCGTTGCCTTTATCCGCCGCGTTCCATAAACCGTTGAGCGTATGCTGAAGAACAGGAAGCTGATCAAAACCTTCACTCATTTCATTGATGAGCATTTCCGTTAAGCGATTGGAAATACGGTTACCGCTCATTACTGCCGGATCCACAATTACCTGCTGGATCTCCTTCCTCTTCAACCTGGGAACAAAGAACTGGCTGAAGCCGATCATTTCCGGAAGTCCCCTGAATGCCGCGCATTGTCCGATATAATCAGAACGCATGGTGCAAATAATATAGACCGGGATGTCCTGTTCAAGAGCCATCTTCGCTGTTTCCAGGAGAAGATTCACCACCAGTTGCGATTCCTTTGATGTAACTCCTCTACTGTAATTTTCGGGATTGGTAAAGAACTCCTCGAATTGGTCCGCCAGGATCAGCAGGTTGGAAGCTTTTCGCTTCAGCAGCTTCTTTTCTTTCTCGTCAGCATTTTTCCATTTGTCGCCATCCATATCGAGGTAGCATTCAGATGACTTGTATAAATTGATAAGGGAAGAAAATCCAAACCCGAGTTCTTTTTCTGTTTCCGCAGCGTCGAGCTTCAAACGTTTAGCAAGCGAATTCGCCAGGTGACGGAGAGGCGCGCGTTCAGGGCGGAAATCAGCGACGACCCAATTGTTATATTTTGCTTTAAAGAATCCTGCCCTTGCATTCGGAATTACGCCTGCATATACAAGCGAAGATTTCCCATCTCCCGAAGCTCCGGTAAGCATAAGAAACTTTCTCTGTTCCAGCTGGGCCACGATCTGTTCAATATGCGTGTCGCGCCCTTTAAAATAGATCGATTCCTCTTCCGTAAAAGGGCGTAAGCCGGGATATGGGCAAATGGAAGACATCTATGAATAATAATTTTTAATTTTTGAACCGGTCATTCGAAACATTTTTATTTGCGCTCATTCAATGGAACTCCTGCCTGCATAGACATATTGTACAAATATTCAACCGTCGCCAATTCGGTTGTTCTGACATCCAGTTGCAGTTTGGACAAATAGGTAATAACCGTAACAAGAGGCAAATGATAAAAATTAGTCATTTCCCATGACAAGCCAACGCCATCTATCATAGTCGTTGCATCTGTTTTCAATCCCATCGTCTTGTTCGCGTCTTCCTTCATCAGTCCCTCTGAATACATGGAAAGAACATCCATCCTGTAAACTTCAATCTTATTTCTTAACTCAACAGCTGAATACGCGCCCTTCGCTAAATTTAGTTCGTCATTGCCGATCAGTATGAAGGTTGGAATATCAACATTATCCTTGGAATCCACTTCCGACAGCTTTGGCGAAGGTGAAACGAACGGCTTGCGATCCGTCTGACTGATCAGGTATGCTTTTAAATTCTCGATATGATTATACAGGTCGTCCGATATGCTTTTTACTTTCATTGCCTTTGCGTAAAACACACTTGAATCGTTCATTTGCTTCATTAGCGAATAATACAGCAAGCGCTTGGCGGAGGGACTCGATTCACTTTCCTTGATACTGTTATCGATATTGATGAAAGAATTTAAGATCCCTGAACTGGCGCCAACGCCGAAAACGTAAAAAGCCAGCAAAGTGATCAGGGGTATGATCAATAGTATCCTTTTTAACTTCTTTCTTCCTTCATCATTATTATACAGCATAAGTGCAAAAGGAATGTAGATAAGAAGCAATAATGCGACCCCAAGTAAAGTCAGGGCAGAGGCCCCGGGCCAATGCATTATTTTAAACACGAGCCCGAGCATGAGTAAGGAGAGAGAAAGATGTCCTGAAAAAATGAAGGCGCGCTGTTTGGAATTTTCCGCGCCTTTCAGCTTAATGAACATTAAACCCGGTAAGACAAAGATTGCCGGGAAAATAAATTCCACGAGCATGAATAATGCGGACCCTGGCCAGTGCATGAATTTACCTACAGTTGTCAAGCCTATAAAGAAAAAAGTTATTCCTCCAAAAACAGCCAGTAATTTAGATTTTCTTCCGCTCAGTTCATAGACCAGGTTATATCCGTAGTTAGGAAGAGGGAAAAGGATCAGTACCAAAAATCCAAGCACAATTCCTGCTCCGGCCAGCGGCCAATGAAGGGATTTGCACAGGAAGCCCGTCACAATAAGAAATGCGCCGATAGCGCTGATTACAGGTATGATCTTTTTCATTCTTCGTCCGGTTAAATTATAAAATCAGGTCTTTCCTTCAATCGCCTTATCGTAGTTAACCTTTATCTCGAGCGGGATCAATTCTCCTGCGACAATAAGGGAAATTACTTTCGGGGCGATAAACTTCTTATTCAGGTTGATCTCGGGATCCTCGTCGCCAATTAATAGGATTGGCGTATGCGAAGAAGCTCCTCCTACTTTTTTCCAGATCTGCTGTGCAAAAGGAAGGGCCCAATCTGCTGTTTCCTTGAAATAAACAACAGCCAGCTTGGACTTACCGATCTGCTGCGAACAAAATTCTGAATAATCCATATCGCTGTCCTGGACAATGTTCAGCTTTTCAACATCTACAATATCGCTCAGCATGTCAACGATCCCGTCGGCTTCGCCTTCGTCCAGCTCATTAAATACCAGGAAGACCTCGGTCGACTTTATATCGAATTTGGTTTTTTGTTCAGTAACCAGCATGGAGCGAATATCATCCACCAGTTGTATTGGCGAAGATATATTGGTAAATACCATGTTTTGAGAAATGCTGTTTCGGATCTCATTTATAAATTCTTCCTGCAAAGGTTCTTTCCCGGCGGATAAAACCTCAGGAGGATACCAGATGAATATCCTGAAATTTTCAGGATCGCGTTCCAGCTTTTTCCTGGCCTCATTGAACTGAAATCTTGCCAGTGATGTGGCAGGGTCGCTTTCAAGCGTCTTCCCGTAATCCCGGGAAAGTATATGCACGGAGCAATCAGCCGCATTGATCGCCGCCCTTAATTCTTCCGGAGAAGCTTCGGGCGGATCAATCACATTCATTCCTGCGCGCAGCAGGATGGAAAGCAGGTAGCCCCGCAAGGCAAGGCTTTCGTCGGCATTAACAGATAAGTAGATTTGCTGCACGGTTATAAAAAATACAAGCTAAATATATGCTTATTCATGAAAACCACCAAATTATACTAAATCGAAAGGTTGAGGGAAATCAGCATCCCTGAGCTACTCTTCAGGATCTCATTTCATTTTCCCGCTACGCTTCTTTTTTCCTTAAACGACGGCTTTCCCTTCCTCAACGAATGTTGAAGAGATTTCCTCAAACCTGATGTAAACTTTGTATCAGCGTTACCTGCGCAGATGCCCGTTAAGGAATTTCCTGACCGGATCAGTCGGACATTAGAACGACACACCAAAAACAAGAATATGTCAACAGCTTACAAAACCTCCCCCGCTCTGACTAAAGTAAGCGCTCCTGAAAAAAAGGATATCCTTACCATACGTTTCCTGATAGTATGCGGCCTGCTCGCCATGCTTATTTTCAGCTGCTGGTTCTTTGATAAAGATCACATCGGATACGGCCCCATTTTTTACCTGCTTACCTTTGCGCTCATCTTTAAGCTCATAAAAATGCTTCATGAATGGTATCATTACTGGAGCGTAAGCGTGCCCCCATGTCCGGAATGGAAGACTGAAAGAAAGGTTGATGTTCTCACCACTGCCTGCCCGGGAGAACCCTTCGAAATGATCTATAAAACCCTGAAGGCGATGTCCCGGATCGAATACCCCCACACAAGCTATTTATGCGATGAAGGCAATGATCCAAAATTAAAAAAAGCATGTGAGGAGCTGGGCGTCATTCATGTTACGCGAACAGAAAAGATAAATGCCAAGGCCGGGAATATCAATAATGCATTGAAGCAGGCTACCGGCGACATTTGCGTGGTGCTTGATCCGGACCA
>JBJMLS010000247.1:0-13928 GCA_045805185.1 Bacteroidia bacterium
TGCCAACGGAAGCATCACAGTAGGCGCAGTCACAGGCGGCACCTCTGCCTATACTTATTCACTGAACGGCGGAGCTTTCTCTGCAACGACCAGCTATACCGGCTTAACAGCGGCTACTTATACCGTAGTGGTAAAAGACGCGAACGGATGTACCTTCTCCCAGACCGTGGCAGTAACCAATATTCCGGGCCCAACAGCCCTTGCACTGACAACGGTTAACTCCACCTGCGGAAACGCAAATGGAGTAGTCAATGTGGGAGCAGTAACAGGTGGGACATCAGCCTACACTTACTCATTGAACGGCGGGGCTTTCACAGCCACGCTAAGCTACACCGGCTTAACAGCGGCAACCTATACCGTAGTGGTAAAAGACGCCAACGGTTGTACCTTCTCTCAAACAGTCGCACTGGCAAATACTCCGGGACCTACGGCGCAGGCAGTTACCAACACGAATGAAACCTGTACAGCAGCGAATGGAACAGTAACAATAGGCGCCACAACAGGCGGCACTGCAGCTTATACCTATTCATTCAACGGCGGCGCGTTTGGAGCGACTACTTCTTTTACCAGTCTGGCAGCAGGCACGTATACCGTAGTGGTGAACGATGCGAACGGCTGTACATTTACGCAGACAACTGTTGTATCCAATGTGCCTGGTCCAACTGCGCTGGCTTTAACTCCGGTTAATTCAACCTGTGGAGCCGCGAACGGTTCGATCAGTATAGGAGCTGTAACCGGTGGAACTGCACCATTTACTTATTCATTCAACGGAAGCGCATTTACTGCAACGACCAGTTATCCCGGCTTACTGGCAGCGACTTACACCGTTGATGTAAAAGACGCGAACGGATGTATTTTTACGGCAACTTCAGCGGTGCTTAACTCCGGCGGACCATCAGCGCTTGTATTAACCCCAACCAATTCCACCTGTTCGGCAAGTAATGGTGTAATTGCAGTTGGCGCGGTTACAGGAGGCGCAACACCTTACACGTATTCAATAGATGGCGGCGCTTTTACAGGAACCACGAATTATACAGGCCTTGCCGCGGGAACTCATACATTAATTGTAAAAGACAACAATGGTTGCCAGTTTACACAAACCGTTACCGTTGCGGATACACCAGGGCCAACAGCTTTAGCGCTTACAACAGTGAATTCTACCTGCGGAAACGCGAACGGAATTGTAAATGTTGGAACAGTTACTGGCGGAACTTCAGCTTATACATATTCACTTAACGGCGGAGCATTTACTGGTACACTTAGCTATACCGGTTTATCAGCCGCAACCTACACGGTTGTTGTGAAAGATGCGAACGGATGTGTCTTCACACAGACAGTTGTTCTTGCAGATACACCAGGGCCAACAGCGCTCGCGCTTACGACAGTTAATTCCACTTGTGGAAGTGCGAACGGAATTGTAAATGTGGGAACAGTTACCGGCGGTACATCTGCTTACACTTATTCACTGAACGGCGGAGCCTTCTCCGCTACTTTAAGCTATACAGGACTTTCTGCAGCCACTTATACCGTGGTGGTGAAGGATGCAAATGGTTGCACGCTCACACAGACAGTTGCACTGGCAGATACTCCGGGACCAACGGCGCAGGCATTTACTACAGTAAATGAAACCTGTACCTCAGCTAACGGATCAGTAACGATCGGAGCAACAACGGGAGGAACTTCAGCTTATACATTTGGATTTAACGGCGGAGCTTTCTCAGCCACTACCTCTTATACAGGTCTGGCCGCGGGAACCTATGCTATAATTGTAAAGGATGCAAACGGATGTCAGTTTACCACTTCAGCCAGTATTACCAATACTCCCGGTCCAACAGCGCTTTCATTATCGAGCGTAAGTTCAAACTGTGGCAATTCAAATGGCAGTGTAGCAGTAGGTGCGGTAACCGGTGGTACTGCTCCGTATACCTATTCATTCAACGGAAGTGCATTTACCGGATCTGTCAACTACCCTGGATTATTACCAGCAACTTATACTGTTGATGTAAAAGATGCCAATGGCTGTATCTTCACCCAAACAGTTGTGGTAAATAATATCGGCGCTCCTACGGCTTCTATCGCTGCTCAAACAAATGTTTCCTGTAATGCAGGGAACAATGGTGCGGTGACTGTATCAGCTTCAGGCGGCGCTGGTGGATATACTTTTGTGATCGCCCCGGGAGGAACCAGCAATGGTACCGGTATTTTCCCCGGATTAACAGCCGGAACGTATACGGTGAACATAACAGACGCCGCATCCTGTCCGACATCACAAGTAGTAACGATCACTGAGCCAACTGTACTTACTTCTTCCATCACTGCACAAACAAATGTAAGCTGCAATGCAGGAAATAACGGTTCAGTATCTGTAGCAGGGGCAGGAGCAACACCTGCATATACCTATTCACTCAATGGCGGAGCTTTCGGAGCAAGCGGAACATTCGGGGGACTTACAGCTGGAAGCTATACGGTTACTGTAAAAGATAATAACGGATGTAACCTGAACCAGCCGGTAACGATCACTGAACCCACAGCTGTGGCGCTTACAGTTAACCCAATTGTGAATGCAAATTGTACAGCTTCTAATGGTACCGCAACAGTTAATGCAACGGGTGGAACGCCTTCCTATACTTATTCCTGGAGTGGAACCGGTGGATCTGCTGCTACAACTGCGGGATTACCCGCAGGAACGTATACAGCTACAGTTACAGATGCCAACGGTTGTGTGAAAACAACAACAGCGGTCATTGGAGTTACTCCTGGCGGTAGTGCAACAATGTCGAACATTAACAATGTCACCTGCTTCGGTGCTGCAAACGGTTCTCTTACCGTTTCAATGGGAGGAAATGCTACAGCGCCGTTTACTTATGCATGGAGTCCGAATGTTGGAACAACTGCTACAGTAGGAAGTTTATCTCCCGGTGCATATTCGGTAACGGTTACAGATACTTATGGATGCGTGGCCACAACGAATGCGAACATCACGGAGCCGATCATCCTTAACGTTACGCTTGCTTCAGTAAACATCAGCTGTAATGGCGGTAGCGACGGATCGATCAATACAACGGTAACCGGAGGTACGGGTGCACCAGCTTACTTATGGAATCCCGGAGCCTTTACTACCGCTAACGTGAGCAATCTTCCTGTTGGAAACTATGCTGTAACAGTTACGGATGCGAACGGTTGTACTGCAACAGCGAATCAAACGCTTGTTCAGCCGACCGCTCTTGCAATAACACCTGCGGTCACTAATCCTCATTGTAACCAGGCCGACGGTAGCTTTACAGTTACAGGTAGCGGCGGCGCCGGAGGATATTCATTTTCTGTTAACGGCGGCGCTTTTGGAGCAGGTTCATTCACCGGACTAATTGCAGGAACCTATACTGTCTCAATTAAAGACGGAAATCAGTGTACGCAGAGCTTCCCGGTTCAACTGGTGGATCAGGCCGGACCGACAGCTTCTTTAACGATCAAGCACGATGTATTGTGTAATGGCGGTACAACAGGCGATGCTACGGTTTCCGCAACAGGAGGAACCGGATCCTATACTTATTTATGGAACACCTCTCCTGCTCAGACAACTCCTACCGCAACGAATTTACCACAGGGTATTTATTCGGTGAACATAACGGATCAAAGCGGCTGTGTGGCAACTGTTGGCGTAACGATCACCGAACCGCCTTTGCTTGTATTGAACACCGTATTTACCAATCCTGTTTGTAACGGTTATACGAACGGAACAGCAACTGCTTCGGCTTTCGGAGGAACACCAGGTTATTCTTACCTGTGGAGTCCCGCTCCGGCACAAACTACGGCTACGGCTACAGGTTTGGGCGCCGGACCATACAATGTAATTGTAACGGACGCGAACGGATGTACACAATCAGCAAACCTGACACTGGTAAATCCTCCTGCCGTAACAGCTACAATTGCTCCTACTAATCTTTTGTGCTTTAACGTTTGTTCAGGTTCTGCTACTGTGACGCCAAGTAATGGATTCGCGCCTTACTCTTATTTATGGAACGACGCGAATGCGCAAACAACTCAAACAGCTACGGGACTTTGCTCCGGCGCCTACACGGTTACTGTTACGGATCTTCATGGTTGTCTTGCCACTGTAAATACAACTTTAACACAACCGCCATTGCTTACATCAACTACATCGGCGGTTGCCCCGGTCAATGTTAGCTGCTTCGGCTTATGCGATGGCTCAGGAACGGTATCTCCAAGCGGAGGTGTAGCGCCGTATGCATACAGCTGGAACGATCCCGCTTCACAAACTGCAGCGGTAGCAACTAATCTTTGCGCGGGAAATTATACGGTAACCGTAACGGATGCGAACGGATGCACGAGTCCAAGCCCCTTAACGATCACGGAGCCAAATGCACTTACAATCTCAGCTACTAAAACAGATGCTTCCTGTTTCGGGGTCTGCGACGGAACAGCTACTGCAGCTTTCGGTGGTGGAACTGCTCCTTATGGTTTCTTATGGCAGAATTCACTTTCAACGGTATTTAATCCAACAGGATTATGCGCCGGAACACAAACAGTAACGATCACTGATGCGAACGGCTGTACCAATTCAACAACGGTTACTATTGGCCAGCCGAATGCTTTAAGTGTCGCGGCTTCCGCATCCAATAACGCGGTATGCGGTCAGAGCAATGGCTCTGCGCAGGTTGCAGTTACCGGTGGCGTAGGTCCGTTTGCTTACTTATGGAGCAACAACGCTACAACTATCGTGAACAGCGGTCTCTTGTCGGGCCCTTATTCAGTTACAGTCACCGACGCGAATGGTTGTATTGCGAATACCGGCGTGTTTGTTCAGGATATACCCGGGCCAACCGTGACCATCACCGCTTTCACAAATATTACCTGTTTTGGCTTGAACAATGGAACAGCTACTGCAACTATTGTTGGGGGAGCCCCTGCATATACAACTACCTGGTTAATGCCGAACCTGAATGCTAACCCTGTTCAGAATGGAACCGGTCTTTATCCAGGAGTGAATTACATTAATGTTGTAGATGCTGCAGGATGTATCTCAGGAGATACTGTTACCATATCTGAACCTACACTTCTGGTATCTGCCACCAATAACATCAACAATGCAACCTGTAACGGTGTCTGCGATGGAAATGCAACAATGCTTGCAAATGGCGGAACACCAGGCCCCGGTTATACTTACCTGTGGACGGATCCAAGCGCGCAAAGCGTACCTACGGCTGTTGCCTTATGCGCAGGAAATTATACCTGCACCGTAACCGACGCTAACGGTTGTACAACCAGTAAGCCAGTGACGATCACTGAGCCATTGCCACTGGTAATTAATCTCGCAAACCTGGTTAAGGTGGATTGCTACGGAAACAATAATGCACAGATCAGCGTTGCTCCAACAGGAGGTACACCCGGCTATACCTATGCCTGGTCGCCTAACGTTGGAACTGGTCCTACTGTGACTAATCTGAGCGGCGCGACTTTCCCGGGATCCTCTACTTACAACCTCACTGTAACGGATAATCACGGTTGCACAACTACCAATGGGTACAACGTAAGCCAGCCGGATTCATTCACGGTTAGCACCAACTTTACTCCGAGCACCTGTTCCAATCCGAATGGAACAACTTCGGTAACAGTAAGCGGCGCTACAAATCCGTATACCTATTCCTGGAACGATCCGGGCGGACAAACCACCGCAACTGCTATTGGCCTCTCTGCTCCTGCGCCATACAATTGTGTGATCACGGATGCGGCCGGCTGTATCAAAGCGGTAACGGTTAACCTTACTGATCAACCGGGACCTTCAATAGACAGTACAACTGCGGTGAATGTAACCTGTAATGGTTTCAATAACGGTGTAGTGACGGTTTATCCGAAAGGAGGAACACCTGGCTTTACCTATACCTGGACAAATTCTTCAGCGGCAACAGTTGGCACCACAGCCAGCGTTCCTGGTGTAACAGCTGGTATTTATAATATTCTTGTTCACGATGCGAACAACTGTATCATATTGTCAACGGTAACAGTTACGCAGCCTCAGCCGATCTCCATGACGAGCAGTACGAATATGATCGCCTGCAACGGACAAACTCTCGGAGTGTATGCAGCGGCAGGAGGAGGCACAATGCCTTATGCATTTACCTGGTCGGGTGCAGGAACCGGATTGGTCGGAGGAGGGAACCACAATGTTGTTTATACGAATACCACTTCTGCTTCAGTGATCCAGTCTTACTCAGTGAGTGTGACCGACGCGAATAATTGCCCTGCCGTTAACAATCAATTCAACGTTACGGTATTGCCGCGGATCACAATTACACCAACCAATTCCACTGCATGTAATGGAAGCATGGGTACGCTTCAGGCTGCTGCCTCAGGCGGTGATGGCGCTCCTTACCAGTTTACCTGGAGCACCGGCTCAAGTAATTCCGGAGTGCAAAGCTCCATTGTTGTTCCTGCCAATATCAATCAATCGCCTCAAACATTCACGGTGACTGTTGACGATGGTTGTTCCACAACAGAAGATACAACAGTAGTGTTTACCGTGAATCCAAACCCGATCGCGGGCATACTTGGCATCAATCTCAGCGGTTGTACGGATCTGGCAGTTAATTTTGCAGGTTCGCACGGCGGTATTACCGGTTCTACATTTGACTGGAGCTTTGGTGACAATACAACTTCAACTGTTCAGAATCCGGCGCACGTATATACAAACGCTACTTCAACCAATCAGGTATTCACTGTTCAGCTGATCGTTACTTCGCCTTTAGGCTGTAAAGATACCGCGTTGAACACCGGATACATTACGGTATATCCTAAGCCGGTAGCCTTGTTTGCTGCAATTCCCGGAAGTACAAGCACGCTTTATCCGGAGGTTAATTTTGCAAACAGTTCGCAGGGCGCTGTAAGCTGTGCATGGGATTTCGGCGATCCTGCATCTGCTGCTAATACATCATCCCTGTTGGATCCAATGCACGTGTATGAAGATCCGGGAACATATACCATTGACCTTACTGCAACAAGCGCCCTGGGTTGTATTGCAAATGCACAGCAAACAATTACCGTGGAGCCTGATTACGCACTTTACGTTCCTAATGCTTTCTCTCCGAACGGAGACGCTAAAAATGAAGTGTTCATGCCTAAAGGATTAGGAATTGATGAGAGCAGGTATAACCTGTATATTTTTGACCGTTGGGGTGAGCTTATCTTCCAGAGCAATAATTTCAATACGGGATGGGATGGAAAAGATAAAGGCGGACAACCTGTTCAGGAAGATGTGTATGTATGGAAGATCATTGCCTTTGATGTAAATAGTAACAAGCATAACTTAGTGGGACACGTTACAGTTGTCAGATAAAAATGAAGGATATGATGAAGCATAAAAACTTAATACGACTTGGAATTGCGGTTTTGTTGGCAGGATTTACGTTTTCCTGTAAGCCGGACCCTAAAGAGGATCCCGCACCGGTTGATCCGAAGTCAAGGTACTTCGGTTCCTGGACCTGCAATGAGCACAGTAAAACGGATGGCACCAATGCTTCGTATACCGTCCATCTTGTGGACAGTACCGGGGATTATCTTCTCATTGAGAGCTTTTACAATCAGGGCTTCAACAGAAAAGCAAAGGCAACTGTTTCCGGCGACAACATGAGTATGGTTGTTCCGCAGAACATCAATGGATTTTTCATCAAGAATTTTTCGGGCCACATGGATAATGCTTCTACTATTTCCATGAGCTATGTTGTGAATGACGGAACAGCCGATGATTCCTGTACTGCAGTGCTGAATAAACAATAAGTCGATCCAAATAACATTTAGTTTTAATTGATCCCGGTCTCATCACCGGGATTTTTTTATTACCATTTAAGTACCGTATCCTTCCATTTAAAAGAAATCCACTGCCATTTCTTACTTGCCCTTAGTTAGGAGGAGACAAGTGCTTTACTTTTGGTTTAACATTAGTTCTTATTACTGAATTTGTTTAAAGGAATCCATCAACCAATAAAACCAAATCAAATGAAAGCGCAAAATGAAAAATGGCCATCGCTCCATGAAATGCTGTTCGAGAACCGCAACAAGCAATACGGAGCTTACGTGATCCGTAAGGACTACAATGATACGGTAGTAAAATCATTGCTCTTCACGATCTGCTTCTTTCTTTCACTCGTGATCAGCGCGGTAGTGTATAACAAGCTTACCGAAAAACCGGAAACGATTCTCACTGCAAGCACGGATGGAAATATTGAAACCGTTTACAACACTACTCCGGAAAGAGTAGAACCTGTCAAAGCTTCAGCCGCTCCAAGAGAGGCCAGCACATTTACTCCTCCAGTTATAATAGATGATCCAAATCTGCCTGATCCCGACAATAATCTCAACCAGAATTCAAATACGGCGCCGGTAGCAGGAAACGGGGGAACAGGAACAGACTCTTCAGGAACAGGGAATTCAACTGTTACCGTTATAGTTTCGCCGCCACCAACAGAGCCTGTGCTTATAGCAGAAAAAATGCCTGTCTTTAAAGGAGGAATGGATAAGCTGGTGCCTTTTCTTTCAAGCAATATTGTTTATCCCGACCGGGCGCGTAACATGGGAGTTGAAGGGACGGTATTTGTAAGTTTTGTGGTGGATGAAGAGGGAAATGTAGGAAAGATCAAAATATTAAAAGGCATTGGCGGCGATTGTGACGAAGAAGCCATTCGCGTAGTCGCAAAAATGCCGAAATGGGTTCCCGGAATGAATGGGGGACAAAATGTAAAGGTCATGTTTAATTTACCGATACGCTTCAAGCTCAACTGATTTTTTGTTTGTTTATGTGTGTTAGCCCCGGGGATGATTGTCCCGGGGCTTTTGCTTATGTAATTCTCTCCTGTTGCTTAACTGTAAATGCTCTTCGCACAATAAGCCCGAAATTGCGGCGTTATTAGACTCAGTGAACTAACAAACCCGTGTTTAAAAGTAAATATGCCCTGAGCCTTACTACGCAATCAACCGCAGTACTTTCGTAATACTAAATAAATTACCATGCCAGGCATTCTTCTCCAGATCACCACTTCTACAGCATCAACCATTGCCGACACTGTTGCCGCAGCCAGCAACGGGATCCAGGCGGTTACGGAACCTGTGATCACAAAAACAGAATTCTCGCTGTTCAGTATGGTCATGAAAGGCGGAGTAATGATGGTGCCGCTTGGGATCCTGCTCGTCCTTACCATTTATGTTCTAGTGGAGCGGTTGATCACGATCAGCAAATCAGCCAAGAAGAATCCGAACCTTGTTCCCAGCGTAAAGGACCTTGTTCACAAAGGCAATATCGATGCTGCAAGGGCGATGTGCAAAAGCATGAATACACCTGAAGCCGCAATGGTTGAGAAGGGCCTCACGCGCATCGGTCAGCCCATGCAGGAGATCCGTGAAGCAATGACGGAATCGGCTACTGTTGAACTGGGCAGATTGGAAAAGAATTTAAGCATATTGAATATCACGGGTCGTATTGCGCCAATGTTCGGTTTCGTAGGAACCATTATTGGGGTGATCAAGATCTTTTATGATATCGCCTTGCAGGGAACGGTTGAGATCGAAGTTATTTCCACGGGTCTCTACCAGAAAATGGTCAGCTCTGCCGGCGGACTTGTTGTAGGCGTGCTTGCTTTCATTTTTTACCACTGGATGAACTCACGCATCGATGCGATCGCGCGTCGTATGGAGGAAACCAAAATGAAATTCCTGGATATTCTGAACGAGCCGGCAAAATAAGTGTGGAATTAGTTTTAAAACAGCATCTGAAGAAGACAAAATAAAATGGCATTACGCAAACGACATAGAGAAGCGGAAGTAAGCACGGATTCCCTGAACGACATCATGTTCTTTCTTCTCCTGTTCTTCCTGATCCTCTCCACAATGGTAAGCCCGAACGCCATTAAAGTAAATCTTCCCAATTCAACCCCGACAAAACCTATTGAGGCAAATGACAAGCCGGTGCATTTAGCCGTTACAAAAGAAAGGAAATATTTTGTCGACAGTAAAGAAGTAGACTTCGGAAGCCTCGAAGCCTCAATAACGGAGAAGACAGCAGGCAGGAAAAACGCGGTAGTGGTTTTACACATCGATAAGGATCTCGTTTACCAGGATTTTATTGACGTGATGCAAATAGGCGACAGGATCAAATGTAAAATGATCATTGCAACCAAGCCTTCCAATGGAAAGTAATCTCCATACAGAAACAGAAGAAAGAAAGAACAGACTGATCGCCGGTATTGTTTCTCTTGGCATTACGGCCCTGCTTCTTTTATTTTTGATTCTTTACAAGATCGTAACGCCAAATCCTCCTTTTGAATTTTCGGGCGAAGGTGGTATGGAGGTAAATTTTGGAACGTATAACGAAGGGACGGGGAATGTAGAGAATACCGGGATCGGGGAAGCTACCAGCGTTGTGGCTGAAGCTAAACCCACAGTAACAAATCCGAACAGCAACAAAGAGGAGATCTATACTTCAGAGAACGGTGAGCCGGTGAACATGGAGAATGATACCAAGCCCAAAGTCGATAACAACACAACCGTGATCACTCCGGTGAAACCCAAGGAAATTGTAAAGCCGAAGGAAGATAAATCCAATAGTAATTTACTGAATGCCTATAAGAACAACACGGGTAAAAATCCCGGCGGCGATGGTAACTCCGGTAATTCCGGAAATCACGGTGATCCGAACGGAAACCCGAATACCGATGGACTTGGCGGAACAGGAAACAATCCGAATTTCAATGGCAATGGCCCGGGAATGGGAACAAATGGAACAGGGATCAACCTTGCCGGGAGAAAAATTCTGACCCCTCCCTGTAAAGTAAACGACAGCAAAGAAGAGGGAACCGTGGTGGTAAATATTACGGTGGATAAGCAGGGCAATGTGAAAGAAGCTGATCCCAATGGAAGAGGCACCAATACCTCTAGTTCTGTTCTTAAGTCAAAAGCACGGCAAGCGGCGCTCTGTGCTAAATTCAATCCCAGCGACAAGTTCGATGAGCAAATGGGAACAATGGTGTTCAAGTTCGAGTTTTAATCGCTCTGTTTCCACTCACAGATTTTTTGAATGAATTCTCTTTCTTAACTTGCGGTGATTTATGAATTACCGGCAAACCCTCGATTATTTATACACGCAGCTCCCAATGTTTCACCGCATCGGCGCGGCTGCCTACAAAGCCGATCTCAAGAATACGCTTGCCATTTGTAAGCTCCTCGGAAATCCCGAGCGTAAATTCAAAGCTGTACACATTGCCGGCACCAACGGAAAGGGTTCTTCTTCACACATGCTTGCGGCAGTTCTGCAAAAAGCAGGTTATAAAACAGGATTATACACTTCCCCGCACTTGCTCGATTTCAGGGAGAGGATCAGGATCAACGGAAAAATGATCCCGAAAAAAAAGGTTACTGACTTTGTGAAAAAACACCGTGCAGCATTTGATAAAATTCAACCCAGTTTTTTTGAATGGACGGTCGGACTCGCCTTCGAACATTTCGCGGAGAATAAAGTTGACATTGCAATTATAGAAGTAGGGCTTGGCGGCAGGCTGGATTCCACCAATGTGATCCGTCCTCTTGTTTCCCTCATCACGAACATTGGTTTCGATCACATGAACCTGCTCGGTGATTCGCTTCCGAAGATCGCCGCCGAGAAAGCGGGCATCATTAAGCCATTGACGCCGCTTGTTGTTAGTCAGTACCAAAAGGAAACAGCAAAAGTATTTTTACGTACTGCTGAAAAAGTGAATGCACCTTTAGTTTTCGCCTCAAAAGAATACGAGCTTTTATTTTACACCTGGAATCAGCAGTATTTGCATGTTTCGTTCAGGGAAAAGAAAAGCGACGCCATCGAGGAAATTAAAACGGACCTGAACGGGACCTACCAGGTAAAAAATCTTTTGGGCGTGCTAAAAACGCTTGAGCTCCTTCAGAAAAAAGGCTTTAAAAAAATAAAACCGGAAGTGATCTCTTCCGCCTTGAAAAATGTACAAAAGCTGACCGGTTTGATGGGACGTTGGCAGGTGCTGAGCAAAGATCCCTTAACGATTGCCGATACCGGGCACAACAGCGATGGCATAAAGGAAGTGCTGGCTAACCTAGAAAGGTATTCGTATAAGAAACTTCATTTTGTACTGGGCGTAGTGAACGATAAAGATGTTTCCGGGATCTTAAAACTGCTTCCTGCAACTGCGCTCTATTATTTTACGCGTGCATCCGTTCCACGCGCGCTCCCCGAAAAAGAACTGTTGACTCTTGCAAAAAAGCACCGCTTAAAGGGACAGACTTTTCCGGATGTGAAAAGCGCGGTAAAGTCTGCAAGGCAGGCTGCGGCCAAAGATGACCTTATCTTTGTGGGAGGCAGCACCTTTGTAGTGGCAGACGCGCTCTAGTCTGTTTACATAATAAAGGCTTTTAAAGGAATTAAGCCGCTTAATCGAAAAAAATCGGTTAATTTAAATCCGGCATTCACCGGATTCCGTAGATTTCCTAAACACCTTAAAACAATTCAAATGAAAAAATTGATCTTAGCAGTAGCCATCCTGGTAGCCGGGGCGGGTATTGAAGCAAAAGCGGCGGATTCGAATCCGGTTAACAAAACGGTTGTTGCGCCTAAATGGGAAAAATCAAAAGATGGTCTTTGGATGGGTTCTAAAATGACCTGGTATAAGATCAACACGGAAGACGCATCGATCTGGTGGTCGAAAGATGGAAAAAAATGGGAAGCAGTGAAAGATGGGATGTGGCAGGACAAAGATGGAAAATGGCTGAAGATCGTGGATAAGGACCTGAAGTGGTCGGCCGATAATGGAAAAACCTGGAGCTCTGTTCCTGAATGGAAATGGTTAGGTACAAACGGAATGTGGAACAAGTTAGATAAGGACTGGTCGCTTTGGACCGCGAAAGCATAACAAACAACAACAGCAAAGCAGTCGGAATTATCCGGCTGCTTTTTACAGTTTAAAAAGATCAGGGAAAGAATTTGCCGCAGAAGCTGAAATATTCCGAGGAAGAACTTATTCGTCTTGTGAAGCAAGGCGACCAGAATGCTTTTGCGTATTTGTATGATAATTATTCCAAAGCCCTGTATGGCATCATTCACAATATTGTAGATGTACAGGAAGAAGCTGAGGATATTTTACAGAATGTTTTCATAAAGATCTGGAACAGTTTCTCCTCTTATAATTCAGACAAAGGAAGGTTGTTCACCTGGATGCTGAATGTGGCGCGTAATTCAGCCATCGATCACACCCGCTCGAAGCAAAATAAAATTGATTCCAAAAACCTGAGTTCCGATAATGCCGTATATGAAATAAACAGGCAGCACCGCGAAACGGTAAGCTACGATCACATCGGCTTAAGCACGATGGTTGACGGGTTAAAAGAAGAGCACCGGATCCTGATAGACCTCGCCTATTATGAGGGTTACACGCAGGAGGAGATCGCGAAAAAGCTGAATATGCCTTTAGGAACGGTAAAGACAAAAGTACGACAGGCCATTGGAAAATTAAGAGAGATCGTAAAAGAATAAATGAGCAGCGAAGAGATCATAGCATCAGGAATGATCGAGAGTTATGTGCTCGGTACAGCATCAGTGGAAGAAATTGCACTGGTGAATAAAATGGCTGCGCAGTACCCGGAAATAGAAGAAGAGATCAAGGCTGTTGAGGATTCCGTAATGACGTTTGCTTCTGCATTAGCGCCTGATCTCAGTCGTGTAAAAAAGAAACTCTTCGAAGAGATCAACAGGGAAGCGAAAGTATTTTCTTTGCCGCCCGGACAAAAAAAGGAAATTTCTTCCTACAGGTCCATTGCTGCTGCTGCGCTTGTAATGTTGATCCTGAGCGTTCTCTTTAATTTTTTCCTGTATTCCAGGATCAATAAAACAGCTGATCAATTAAGTTCAGCCAGTGCGGAAA
>JBJMLS010000248.1:0-6336 GCA_045805185.1 Bacteroidia bacterium
CGACATCGGCATCGGGACCGGCAACCTTGCCCATCACCTTGCAGCACGGTTTGTAAAGAAGGGACACGAAATTATCCAGGTTATTGGCAGAAGCGAAGTGCCGGCAAAAGCGCTGGGGCAAAAATTCTTCACGAGCCATTCTACCGATCTGAAAAAAATAAACCGCACCGCCGACATCTATGTCATTTGTATCAGTGACAGTCAGATTGAGCGGCTTGCTTCAGCATTAAAGCTCAATGGAAAGCTGGTGCTTCATACTTCAGGCAGCATTCCCATGAAAGCGCTGGTTAAAGCTTCAGGTAAGTACGGCGTAATTTATCCTTTGCAGACTTTCTCTAAAGATGCAAAGGCAAAATGGAAGAACATGACCCTGCTGATCGAAGGCAATGCTCCCGCAGTTACAAATGAGATCCGTGCTTTTGCTTCTACTTTATGCAAAGATGTACGGGAATTCAATTCATCGGAAAGACTGAAACTCCATGTCGCAGCCGTATTCGTGAGTAATTTTACCAATCACCTTTACACGCTGGCATCTGAATTTCTCGAGGCGGAAAAGACAGGGCATTTCGATCTGCTGAAGCCGCTTATTCTTGAAACCGCAAAAAAAATAAAAAAACTGAGCCCGGCTCAGGCCCAGACTGGCCCTGCCATACGTAATGACAAGAATACAATAGAAAAACACCTGGCTATTCTGGAAAAATATAAAACGCACAGGGAACTCTACGCCTCTTTTACAAAAAGTATTTTGCATTCGAAAAACAAGAGTGATGGAAAACTTTAAAAGCAGGCTCAAAAAGATCACCACCATTATTTTTGATGTGGACGGCGTGTTAACCGATGGCAAAGTTTTTTTCCTTATGGGACAGAGCCCGGTCAGAAATATGTACACCAAAGATGCATTTGCGTTACAGGCCGCAGTAAAAAAAGGCTACCGCATTGCGATCATAACCGGCGGTAGCTCCGAAATAATCCGCGAGAGTCTTGCCGGCCTCGGGATCCAGGACATTTTCATGAAGCAAAGCGACAAGCTCGCCTGTTACAAGGAATACATTTATTCAAACAACCTCAGCGACGAGGAAGTTATGTTCGTTGGAGATGACCTCCCCGACTGGGAAGTAATGAAAAGGGTTGGAATAGCGGCTTGTCCCAAAGATTCCGCACATGAGATCAAAGAGATCTCTATTTACATTTCAGATAAAAAAGGCGGTGAAGGCTGCGCCAGGGATGTAATCGAGCAGGTGATGCGCGTGCGCGGCGATTGGGAAATTTCAGGATGGTAGACAATTGTACGTTAACTGTAAATGGATTCAAAAACGATTCTCTATCTTTGATAACGTGAACGCCACAAGAACCATATTGCAAAATCCGGTCATCGCTTTTCTGAAGCTGATCCGGATCGAAAATCTCATCATTATTTTTCTAACTCAGTACCTGATACGCTATTGTATCCTGGATAGCCTGCTGGTATATTCAACCGAAAGTTATTATCAGAAGATCTACCTTCAACTGAGCCATACCACGTTTTTCCTTCTTTCCTTAAGCACAGTGCTGATCGCCGCCGCAGGATATATCATCAACGATTACTTCGATATTAAAACCGATAAGATCAATCATCCCGACACCGTTGTACTTGACCGCACCATAAAACGCCGCTGGGCCATGGTAATACATTTACTGTTTAACGCGATCGGGATCCTGCTTGGAATATACGTGGCTTATAAGGCCGGTAATATTCGCCTGGCCATTATTCACCTGATATCCGCCGGTTTTTTATGGTACTACTCCACTACTTTTAAGAAGCAATTGCTGATCGGCAATATCATTGTTTCTTTTTTAACAGCAATGGTTCCTCTAACAGTGGTGCTGTTCGATATGCCCAAGGTGATCGAAAATTATTCTATCATGATGCCGGATGTCACCCTGCAATTTGACACTATGTACAAGTATATTCTATCCTTTTCTTTTTTTGCTTTTATTACTTCAATGATAAGAGAGATCATTAAGGATATGGAAGACTTCAGGGGCGATGTTGAAACTGGTTGCCGCACTGTTCCTATTGCCTGGGGAATGCGTGCAGCAAAGGCCCTGGTGATCGGCCTGATCTCGAATACAGTATTGCTGTTGATCTTTGTAATTTCTAAATTATACAACTCATCAAGCGAGAATATTCCCACGCTTTATATACTTTGCGGACTCATCCTTCCTTTTATTTATCTTATTTATAAAGTTTACAGGGCGCAGACCCAGCATGATTTTCATTCCGCAAGTATTTTGGTGAAGATCATTATGCTCATCGGCGTAAGTTTTTCTTTAGTTATTTATTACCTTTCCAATTATGCAGCAGGTTGAAGAAATTATAAAGAATTTTCCTTACCAGCTGATCCTTGGCTCGGGATCACCGCGCAGGCAGGAGTTGCTCAAAAGCCTTGGCTTTGATTTTCGAATCAGACCGATCAACGCGGATGAATCTTTTTCTGCGGATATGAAAGCCCAGGAGATCCCGCTCTACCTTGCCGAAAAAAAAGCGCATGCTTATCCCGAAGAACTGGAAGAAGGACAACTACTCATCACTGCGGACACAATAGTATGGCTGGAAGGGAAAGTCCTCAACAAGCCTGAGAAGTACGATGATGCAGTGCGAATGCTGGAAAGTCTTTCAGGAAAGATGCACGAAGTGTATACAGGCGTCTGCCTGAGATCCAATAACAAACAAACTGTCTTTTTCGATGTGAGCAAGGTTTATTTCAAGAAGCTGAAGCGTGAAGAGATCGAATATTACGTAGCCAATTTTAACGTGTATGACAAAGCGGGAGGATACGGGGTGCAGGATTGGCTGGGCTACATCGGCATCGATAAAATTGACGGAAGCTTTTACAATGTGATGGGTCTCCCTGTAAAAGAATTATATGAGGAACTGATCAAATTCTGACCCTTTTCAAAAATAAAACAGCCGGTAGATCTATACTGCCGGCTGTTTTATTATAATACGATCATCTTTTTATCACTGCTTTTTCCAGAAGTAAACCGCAGCAGCGATCACAATAAGAATTGAAAGTACAAACAGGAAGATCTTCATGGCGCTGTATGGACGCTCACCCTGTACTTCTCCAGTCCGCGCATTAATGAGAAAACGGTAAACTTTTTCATTGTAACGGTAAGCGCTGATCCACATTGGCAATAAAATATGTTTGAATGAAACATCATTGTATTGCGTATCCACATTATCCACGCGTTGTACATCACCGCCGATATCATTCATGATTGTCTTTTCGATCTCCGGTTTCATCACTCCTTTTGCAACATCAAAACCATCCTTCACGCCAACCTGATAACTTTCCGCTTTGAACCCGCTCAGGAAAGCATCGTTGTGATCCACCAGTTCAGGCAGGTCCCATGGCTCAAGCGAACGCGTCATTTCATCCGGTAATGCTTTTGAAGCGCAGACCAGGATATCGTCAAACGTATTGTGCACATAACCGGTGACAAATGTCCAGGCTGTTTTCTGAACTTCGCGCGTGCGCGTCACTTCCTGACCATTCTCGGTAGTGCTATAACTTTCCGTAACGTAATAATGATCGCCACGCTGACCGGAATAACTGCTGTAGGTTTTGGAATCGTATGTCCAGTAAGGAAGATACATCCCATTCAACTTATCTGTAGTGCGTGAGGCATAAGCTTTAAGATCGGAAGGAGCGAACCATAAACCACCAACCCAGCCAATAAAAAGCTGGTCGGCCTTCTTCCGGTCAATTTTAAAAGGCAAGGTATATTTCGGACGAATGATGCTGCTCGTGGTTCCGTTTTTAATTACTAATGGAGTTGCGCAAAATGGACAGGCATCCGAAGTTATATTCGGTTTAAGCGTTGTTGAAGCGCCGCAACCGTCACATTTTACTGTGGAAATTTCCTGCATTTGGCCAGCGTCCATCTTTTGCGCGATGAAGCTTTCGAAATCAATTTCTTCCACCTGCGCGCGTTCGGCTTTAATTTCATTTGCATCACCGCAATACTGGCATTTCAGGTGAGTTGTTCCCGGCTCATAGGTGAGAAAAGCAGCACAGCCCTTACACTTGATCTTATGCTGATCTACCTCAGCGGTTTTTTCATTGAATTGATTGCTCATGATCCTTGATTATTTTGTCAATTGTTTTTCTAAAAAAAACAGATGACAATGCTCTATCAATATGATAGCTTGTCATCTGCCCTTTATGTTTTATAAGGTATTTATCCTGCAGGAGGCGGTGGTGGTGGCACTGCGCTGAACAGTCCGGCCAGTTCAGGTTGCGTCTCGGCTGCGAGCCAACCGCTCATTCCCTGCTTCCACACAACAGAAGCCCGTGTGAACTGTCCGCTCTGCGCCATTGCCTGGAGCTGTTGCAAATTAAAAGGACCAGTTTGCTGCCCATTCACTGCAACAAAATATTGCGATACTGGCGGCGGCGGAGGAGGAGTTTGATTATTGTTATTCATTCCTGTCTGAGGATTGAATTGATTTTGCTGGTACATGTTGCCCATCTGGTTCGCCATGCCCATTCCCATACCCATTCCCATTCCGGCGCCCATCATTCCGCCTGCAGGATTCTTCGCTGCTTCCTCCATAGAATTCGCAGCCTGGTATTGCGTATATGCTCCGAGGTTACCGATGATACCCATACTGCTTCTCTTATCGAGAGCCGCTTCCACTTCAGGCGGAAGAGAAATATTCCCGATCAGGAATTTTGTCATCTCGAGTCCAAGCTCATTGAATTCCGGACGGATCTTATCAGTGATCACTTTTGAAAGCTCATCATAATTCGAAGTAAGATCGAGAATTGGAATTTTGCTTTCCGCAACAGCATCCATACCGCGTGTTACTGCCAGGTTCCTGAGTTGATCGTAGATCTCTTCAACTGTAAAATCAGGATTTGTTCCCACGATCTCTTTATAAAAAAGCGCAGCGTCCTTTACTTTAAATGAAAATGTTCCGTGAGCGCGGAGACGAACCGGGCCGAATTCCGCATCGCGTATCATCACGGGATTCTTTGTACCCCATTGCTGATTGGTAAACTGTTTTGTGTTTACAAAATAAACATCGGCCTTGAATGGAGAATTGAAACCATATTTCCAACCTTTCAGCGTGGACAGTATTGGCATGTTCTGCGTTTGCAACGTATACATTCCCGGCTGGAACACATCAGCCATTGTTCCTTCATTTAAGAAGAGGGCTACCTGGCTCTCGCGCACGGTAAGCTTCGCGTTCATTTTGATCTCGTTCTGGTAACGCGGAAATTTCCACACGATTGTATCAGTGCTGGCGTCTACCCATTCAATGATATCAATAAATTCATTCTTCAGTTTGTCAAATAATCCCATGTCATTTAGATTTAAAATTGTAAGAGTAAATATATGCAAATTCTCATGTAAAAAGAAGAATTAAGAAAAAATACCGAATCACTTTATTTAACTGAACACACGCAAAATAACAGAGCCTACCTTCGGCCAGGTTCCAATCCGGAAACAATCATACGTTGCAATTGATGCGATGACTTTACATTCCAGCCTTTTCAGCAGGATAGGCATTAAAAGTTCCCATTGCTTTCGCAATAACACGTTTGTCCCGGTTAATGGCGACAATTTCCCCGCTGGTAACAATGATCCTGTTGCCTTTCTGCTCAAGCCGGCCAGTTCCGATAAGCTCGTCGTGCAATAAGGCCGGACTGAAAAAATTAATTTTGAATTCAACAGTAGAAACTACTTTTCCATCTGTATGAACAGCAGACAAAGCCGCAACTCCAAGAATCGCATCCATAAATGCGGAAAGCACACCGCCATGGGCAGCATTGGGAGTAGCGAGGTGGCGCTCTTCAATTTTCAGGCAGTATTCCACCAGGCCGGGCTCAGCGATGGTATACTTCATTCCCAGATCGCGACCGTAATTATTGTATTGATTGTAAAGCGCTATGAGGTCCTTCGCCATTATTCTTCGTTACTGAAATAAAGCTTATAGAACTTCATTCCTTTGTCCTCGTCATAACCCTTTTCAATGTAATCGTGGCGGGCATGAACGTATACGTGAAAATTCTTATCGAGCTTTAAAATACTGCGCAGGTATTTCTGGTTCTTCTTTACGGCTGTGTCGGAGATCTCAAAATCGTCGATGGCATTAACAGCGTTGTCCTGGGCATAGGTCCCACGGTAATCGCGAAATGCCTCAACCAGTTCCGGCTGTACCATTACTTCTTTTTCAAAATCCTTCACGTTGAACTTATCTTTTTCCTTGAAGTAATTCATGGAACGGCTCATCATCATCATCTGATCCGTTTTTTCCACGTTGTTTTCTTCGGTCAGCACCTCTTC
>JBJMLS010000249.1:0-6914 GCA_045805185.1 Bacteroidia bacterium
GGCTCATCAGCCAGTTTGGAAGTACGGCCTGTAAAGCGCTTTACCAGTGCCAGGATTTCCACCAGCCTTTTTATTATTTTAAGTGCAATTAATGATTAAAACCAGAAACGCGGAGACGCAGAGAATTTTTTATTTCAATCGCTCTTGCGTGTCGGAGATCATTCATCAGTAAACTGCTTTAAAGGTTCAGCTTAGCAGTTTCTGAAAATACCTTTTAATTGACAGGTTAAACAAAATTCTAAGTAATTATAGTCGATCGTCCTATCACTCATAACATTTCCTTCAGCTTCTCCCCTGCTCTTTCCGCATAAAATCCCTGGCGGGCGTTAATTTTCAGCAATAACTGCTTCGCAGCTTCCGTATCTTTATTTTTAATAAGGGAAAGCGCTTTGTACCATTCGGCTTCCTGCTGAAAGACATTGTTTTCGTTTTCAAGAACGCGGTCGAGCATATTGATTGCATTTTGAGCCTTATCAGTATGATAGTAAGAAAGGCCGCTGTAGAACAAGGCATTCACATCCTTCTTATTAAGGTCAAGAAGAATTGAAAAGAAAGAAAGTGATCTTCCGTATTCTGCTTTATTAAATGCGTTCAGGCCATCTTTTAAAACCATATCCGCGGTGTAAACCGGCTCTTCCTTGTTTTTATTGGGATGATAACCCTTGATGTTCTCGTAGTCCGCAGTTAAGCCGCCATTGCGAATTGTAAAAGGATCGGTCTTTTTAAAATACAGCTTCAGGTAATCCGTCACTTTCAGATCGTAGATATAGATCACCGGAGCGTTGGGCAGCATTTCGAGCATTTCCTTTTTAGGAGCTTCCGCATTTTTAATTTCAATTTGTGTGATATCATGCGGCGGTAAAACCTCAGCGGTCATTTCCGGATTGAAATGTACATCTGTATTTTCCTTGGTAAAATGCTCTTTGGGATACACCGGGTGGGCGCTTTTTGTTTTTAATTCAGGAAAGACCGTATCCGAAGCGGCAGGAATAATTTTCGTCCCTCCGCTACTTTCAGGTAGCTGTGAATTTACAGCAAGCGGTGTTTCAGTCTTATTTCCCGGAGCAGTATACTTTTTCACGATCAGCCAGGAAAGTAGAACAGCAACCGCAATTACCGCCAAACCGGTAACAATACGACCTCCGGAATACGAACCACTCACTTTTTTATCAATGCGCTTGTTAATATCCTCAACATCGTCCCCGGTCAGGCCCTGCTTTTCAAAGCCAAGCTCCGACAGGTAATCCAGGTCGTCTGGTATATTCTTATTCATTCTCATGTGGCGGGGATGTTTTTATTCTTCATTGCAAGCTTTCTTTTTTCCTCGATCAGCAATTTCAGGTTCCGCTTTCCATTCTGTATATAACTTTTTACTTCATTAATGCTATAAGCGGTCTCTTCTGCGATCTGCTGGTAACTCTTATCGTTCAGGTAAAACAGCTGCACGCAGATCCGCTGTCCTTCTTTTAATTCGGTGATCGACTCTTTTAGTAATTCCTCCATAAACTCATCATCGCTTACGTCCGCAATTCTGTTCTCTGTATCATCGTTCGCTTCCTGCTTTTCGAACTCGTAGTAGTCAGCCATGCGGTTCCTGTCGGTCTTGCGTTTGCGGATAATGGAAATGCAGTAATTCCGCGTTACAAAACCCAGCCAGGCTTTAAAATTCTCGACCTCTCTTTTTTTCAGTTCAATGATCAGCTTGTCGAAGATCTGCATCACCGCGTCTTTTGCCTCATCCTTATCTTCCAGGTAAAAGGCGCAGGTCCCTAAAACAAGACGCGAATATTTTTTGAACAGTTCCCCAACGTACACCATGTCCCCGGTTTGCCGGTATAACAGCAACAGTTCCGGATCCTCGGTCGTAGGTATGCTCTTTTTCCTGAAAAACATAAGCGCATTTGGTTATCAGACGCAAGGTAAAGGAAATTCCATAAAAAGGAGAGATTTCTGGCTTCGGCTTCGCCTCCGCTGATTTATTTTAACACAGAGATTGCAGAGAGAAGGGAGGTACACAGAGAGGAATAAGGTAAATTATATGGCTTCTGTTAAGCTGTGGCGCCTGTGCGTCCTTTTTAACACAGGGACTGCAGAGGGGAAGAAGATACACAGAGGGAGGTAAGGCGCTTCATAAAAACATCCTCTGTGTAACTCCTAAATCCCCGTCTCTCTGTGTTGAAAAAAATGCTGCTCAACTCCCGGTCCCTTTGTTTTGAAAAAAATGGTGTTTCCAACAAAGACCTGTTGATTAGATTCTGGCCTGACAAACTACCGGAGAGAGCTATTCCGTAATTTTATACCTGATGTCCGAAAAAGCCACCAAGCGCCGTTTACAAACTTCTTCCATTACGGTTGTTGTAAGCCTTTCCCTCGTTCTGTTCATGCTCGCGCTGGCCGGCTGGGTGATGATGAATGCTAAAAAAGTAAAAGACCACCTGAAAGAGAACATCGGCTTTCAGATCTATCTTAAAGAAACAACCACAAGCGCCGATATTGAAAAGCTGCGCAAAGAACTGGACGCCGCCGTATATGTAAAAAGCGCGGTATACAAATCCAAGGAAGAGGCGGCGGAAGAGATGAAGAAAGAAACAGGTGATGATTTTATTACATTCCTCGGTTATAACCCTCTTCCAACTTCCATCAATGTGAACCTGAAATCCGATTACGCCAATACAGATAGTGTTACCTGGATTGAAAAAGAGATCACCGCTAACCGCAACGTGAGGGAAGTAGTTTACCAAAAAGTATTAATTGATAACGTAAATAACAACGCCAGGAAGATGGGTGTTGGCATACTCTTTTTTGCCGGACTCCTGATCATTATTGCCCTCGCCCTGATCAACAATACCATACGGCTTTCCATTTATTCGAAACGCTTCCTCATCCGCACGATGTATCTTGTTGGCGCCACACAGGGTTTTATCCGAAAGCCATTTATACTGAAAGGAATCCGTAACGGCGTCGTCTCGGGCATCATCGCCATGTTCATGCTCGGAGGATTTATATTCGTGATCACGCATTACATTCCCGAATTACTGGAAGTGCAGGACCAGGACTGGTTGCTGTTGCTGGCGCTCGTTATCCTGGCCCTGGGCGTTATTATTTCCGGACTAAGCTCTGCACTGGCAGTTAGACGTTACCTGCGCCTGAAAGCGGAAGACTTATACTTCTAGCGGTCATTTCCCATCAAGGATCCATTCCCGTTTTTAGCCTTTCAGATTAAAAATGCTATATTTGTTCTCCTAAAACTGCATTCATGAGCACAGAAAATAAAGGCTTTGCCATCGCCCGCGAAAACTACAAGATCCTTCTTGCAGGAATAGCCATACTCGTTATCGGCTACCTGTTAATGATCGGCGGAGGCTCTGATGACCCGAACGTTTTTAATCCAGAGATCTTCAGCACACAGCGCATTACGATTGCTCCTGTTGTTTGTCTTGCCGGCTTCGTTACCATAATTGTTGCGATCATGCGCAGGCCTAAAGCAAAAGCAGAAGAATAGGCATGAGTATTTTAGAAGCGATCATTCTCGCTATTATTGAAGGCCTGACTGAATTTTTACCCGTTTCTTCCACCGGACACATGATCATCGGTTCTTCAGTCATGGGAATCGCGTCGAATAATTTCGTAAAGCTTTTTACCGTTTGCATACAGCTTGGCGCTATTCTTTCCGTTATCGTACTTTATTTCAAACGTTTTTTTCGTTCCCTCGACTTTTATTACAAACTCATCCTCGCTTTTATTCCAGCAGCCATTTTCGGAAAATTGCTAGGCGATTATATCGATGTATTATTAGAAACTCCTCTTGCTGTCGGGATTTCCCTGCTTGTAGGAGGCATTATCCTGTTGTTCGTTGACAAGTGGTTCAATAAAGCGGAAACCGATGATGCAGATCAGATCGGTTACGGAACTGCATTGAAGATCGGCTTGTTCCAGTGTATCGCACTCATACCGGGAGTTTCGCGCAGCGGGGCAACTATTGTCGGCGGCATGAGTCAAAGGTTAAGCCGTAAAGCCGCAGCTGAATTTTCTTTTTTTCTTGCCGTACCCACCATGTTTGCCGCAACGGTTTACAAGCTTTACAAATACATCAGGGAATTCGGCGCGCCTTCAGGTGAAGAGATCAGGCTACTCGCCATCGGTAATGCTGTAGCTTTTGTTGTGGCGCTGCTTGCTATTAAAACATTTATCGGCTTCCTGAACAAATACGGCTTTAAGATCTTCGGATGGTACCGCATTGTTATTGGGCTAATTCTTATTGTACTTATTGCATCGGGACAAAATCTCCAGGTCCTGTAAAAACATACCGTGTCAAACGATCTGCACCATTATAATTTTTACCAGGGCGAGGTTTTGCTTTTTAATAAGCCGCTCACCTGGACCTCGTTTCAATTGGTGAACAAGGTAAAATGGCTGCTGAAAAATCATCCTTCACTGCTTGTTGACGGCACTAAAATAAAACCGAAAGTTGGGCATGCCGGAACGCTGGATCCTTTAGCCACGGGACTGCTGATCGTATGCACCGGAAAAAAGACCAAAGAGATAGAAAGCTACCAGGCACAGGAAAAAGAATATACCGGGACAATTTACCTGGGCGCCACAACTCCCTGCTTCGACCTGGAGCAGGAAATAGACCAGCGTTATCCGACTGAGCATATTACGAAAGAACTTATTTATGAAGCCGCAGAAAGACTAAGCGGTAAGCAATTTCAAACACCTCCGATTTTCTCAGCCGTAAAGGTGAATGGCAAACGCGCTTATGATCTTGCACGCAAAGGTGAGGTGCCTGAGATCAAAGCAAAAGAGATCGAGATCAAAGAATTTCATATCACCAGGATCGCTTTACCCGAAGTGGATTTTAAGATCGTTTGCAGCAAGGGCACTTACATACGTTCGCTTGCACGGGATTTCGGACTTCTGCTGAACAGCGGCGCACATCTCACTGCCTTATGCCGGACACGGATAGGGGAATACCGTTTGGACAGGTCAATTAACGTTGAGGATTTCGCAAAGGAGATGGCTGAATTTAAAAATTAGATTAGCTATAGATTCCACAAAGGCATTTGAAACGTTTTGCCCCGACAGGGCAATTATACTCTATTGTTTTCTTAATAATGTTTGGTCCCTCCGGGACCTTTTGGAATCGCGGATTTATTGAAAATACATATCTGTGAAAATCGCTGCAAATTGGCAGCAAAAAAAATCCCCCAGCGTTTTGCTAAGGGATCCTGAATATTATTCTCAATTATTATTGTTCGAATTTTTTATAATCCGGCGGTACGGTCACCATTGTAAGATCGATCGGCTTTTTTTCCACCTTGGTTACTTCCAGCTTTCCAACTGGTTTCCCATCTAAAGTTGTTTCGATCGAAAGCATCGGCATTGAACCTTTTGGCATATCCGTGATCTGATTGAAATAAACCGAAGCTTTATCTTTCCTGTTCCACAATTTCACAAGCGGCATAAAGAAATCGAATTTTTCAGTGGTGACCCAGAAGGTGATGGTCGTATTCTCGTCGGTATTTTTCACTACGTACTCGTTACATTTTTTACCGGAGATCACCTTGCTGTTCTTGGTTTTACTTACCTCGCATTTACCTTTAATGGTTGGAGGAGTTTCCGATTTATGATCGCCCCAAACCTTACGGGCAGGATTAACGAATTTAATGTTTTTGTTTGCAAGGTCGAATACAAAGCTTCCTTCTACTTTACCTGATTTTTTACCTAACTGATCAAGCTTAACATGATCGCCTTTTACATAGTAAATGTTGGTAGTCGTATCTTTCTTCGTTTCCATCCTGAATTCGATCGTTCCTTCATACTGTGCGAAAGTGGCAATTGAGAAAGCCATCGAAGCCAAAAGCATAGTGATTTTTTTCATAGAGATTTGTTTTTGTCTTTATCATAACCGGAATTTTTCGATCCGGCTATTTGGTTTTATTAAATATAAGCGCGAAATAATTACTATTATTGTGCCAAATTTATGGCTAATATAAAACTCTCCTTTTATATATCAAAATTTTATGGCGGAACACCTCAAAACCGGTAAGGAAGGCGAAGAAGCGTCCATCGCTTACCTTAGGAAAATGGGCTTCACTATCCTGGAAACCAACTGGAGGTTTAAAAAGCTGGAGATCGATATAATTGCTATGGAAGGCGACACGCTCGTAGCTGTTGAAGTTAAAACCCGTTCTACCGCGGTATTCGGTGAGCCCGAAGTATTTGTAACCAAAGGCAAGCAAGGAAAGCTCGTGAAGGCGATCAATCATTATGTCAACGGAAATGGCATGAACAACGAGATCCGCTTTGATGTGGTTGCCGTATTGTACCAGGACGGCGGGACCAGCATTAAACACATTATAGATGCTTTTTACCCTGCCATTAACGCCAGATAGGCCTTTAATCCTGCATTCTGCGCATATCTGTAAGCCCGGCTGCCATAAAAAGCCTATCTTTGCCGAAAAATCAGGAAATGCAACGTAAAAAACCATCATCCAGGACTTCTAGGCCGAAGAATATTTTTGACCGTTTTGCCGAAGAAAAAAAATCCGGAAGAGGCAAAAGTTCAGGGAGCGCTGAAAAAGGAGAAAAAAGATCGACAGATCGCAGATCCAAAAAGGATGATGAGCGCGGACCAGGTGAGGATAAGCCTTATGCTAAAAAAGCATCCTCGAAAAGTTACGGAGAGAAGAAATCTTACGGACGTAAAAATACTAAAGATGAGGGAAGCGAATCGCGCTCATACAGCGATAAACCTTCCTATTCCAAAAGATCTTCCGACAGGGATACCAGTGACAGACCGAAAAAATACGGCGAAAGAGGTTCTTCCGATCGCAATCCAAAAAGAGAGGATGACCGCGAGTCGCGCTCTTACGGTGATAAACCCACTTATAAAAGGGCTTCTGACAGGGACA
>JBJMLS010000250.1:0-10483 GCA_045805185.1 Bacteroidia bacterium
AGAAGTTCGCAGGCATGAAGTATGATGACTTACCGGAAGGTATTCCAGAAACTTTTTTAGCTTATGAGGTTTCCATTGACAACATTGTTACAGCGACAACTGAAGAGATTTTAGAAATCTTTAGAAGAATTAATTCATACACGCTTCCTCTCAATACTTCTGAAAAAAGACATGCAACTTTTCAGGGTAAATTTAAGTGGTTTATTAGTGATTTGACAGAGCATGTGACCCCATTCTTTGAAAAACATGAAACGTTATCAATTCGAGATATTTCAAGAATGAGTGATGCTGATTTATTAACTGAGTGTTGTCAAATTAAAATTGAAGGCATACAGAATAGAAGCCCAAAGAAACTTGATGATATTTACAAAAATAATGACTCAACTTTCGAGCAAGAAGCAGAATTAAGAGAGGTAATAACAAGTTCTTTTAATTACATAAAAGACAATTTCACCGAAGTATTCGAGAACTGTAAAATCCAATCATATAATTTCTACTCTTTAATGGGAGCCCTAATATTCAATAGATACGGTATCCCCGACATAAAAAATGACTTAACGGATTTACATTCCATAAATCAATTTGCAACAAACATTGACCACAGTAGAGACGAACTAATTAGAATTTTTACAGAAGTTGATGAAAAAAATGAGACAGGTATATTTCCAGATTTTGTTAAGGCATCAATTGCAACAACCCATAGCTACAAAAACAGATTAACAAGGATTAGAACTCTAATTGAAGCTCTACAAAAGCCATGAGAGACCTTTCTCACAAAAGAGAACGTTTTTACAGCGTTTCAAATAATTATTCTTTGTTGTATAACTATACTAATGACAGAGAACAATTTACTCTTTCTGCTGGAGTATTAAATTTTATTTGGAACCATTGGAATAACTTTTGGCGAGACTTTTGGCTTGCTCATGTATCAGGTGGAACTGATTTTAATGGAAACCCCATTATTCCAATTTACCCAAACTATACAGACAAACAAAGTTGTCATTTCTTACTATATGCTTGTGGCAAGAGAAGAAATCATACAATAGGTGACAGTATCATTGGGGTGTATCAAGAAGCAACTTGGGGCGACCCGGACATTATAACTAATGTAGCGACAAAACTTATTCCCAATCATGCTTATATGATGTACGTATTGGGTTTACTTGGTCACTATAATACAACACTTCAACACTTTCAAAGAATTAGAAATAGTTTTATTCATCTCAACAATGAGAATATTTATCAACTCAACACTTTGACTGGATATTATACATTTGCTCCTGACCAAAGATTGATTGACATTTTAGAAACCACAAATATTACAACATCAAATCGTTGCTTTGACAATCTAATTGATAATATGAATGGAATGCTAACAAACCTATGACACCAACTTTAGAACATAATCAGAATAGAAGTCCAGCCGGTAACAGCAGCTATAAGAAATTGGCGGTTCAGTTGTTAAATGAAGTTTTGTGCTTCTTATCAAGTTAGTGCTGGCAGACAGTTTAATGCTTCGAAATTGCCAACTTTTTGTAGCTGCAACTCGTTAGACAAAAACAAACTCACCAAACCCCACCAATGAAATACACTTCAGAAATTGAAATCAATCAACCCATCGACAAAGTCATTGAGCTTTTCGATGATCCAAAGAACATGGACAAATGGATGGAAGGACTGCAAAGCTTTGAACATTTAAGCGGGACACCCGGACAGCCCGGTGCAATATCCAGGTTAAAGTTTAAGATCGGGAAGCGTGAAATGGAAATGGTCGAGACCGTTACCGTACGGAACTTACCGGAGGAATTTACAGGAACCTATGAATCGAAGGGAGGTCTCAATATTGTGAAAAATAAGTTTGTTAAGCTTTCCGATTCCAAAACGCGGTACCTCACCGAACAGGAATTTCAATTCAAAGGCATTATGAAAGTGATCGCCTTCCTGATGCAGGGCGCGTTTAAAAAACAATCGCGGAAATACCTGGTCGCCTTCAAAGATTTTGCAGAAAGATCCTGAGAACATTAATATGAAAGCAATAGGAAACACCCCGCTGATCAAGCTGGAGCGTTTGTCGGAACCCGGCTGCGCGGAAATATACGTGAAGTACGAAGGCGCGAACCCTACAGGAAGCATGAAGGACAGGATGGCGCTTTCCATGATCGAAGGAGCGGAACGCAGGGGCGAGCTTAAAGCCGGGGGAACGGTGGTAGAATACACCGGAGGAAGTACGGGAAGCTCACTGGCGATGGTCTGCGCCTACAAAGGTTACAAAGCTCATTTCGTTTCATCGGATGCCTTCGCGGCAGAGAAACTGCAGACCATGCGCGCATTCGGCGCTGAACTGGAGCTCATCCAAAGCGAAAATGGCAAAATAACCGCGAAGCTGATCGACTCCCTGGTAAAGCGCGCAAAAGAACTGAGCCTTGCATCAAATACCTTCTGGACCGACCAGTTCAACAATACCGACAATAAAAACGCGTATCATGCCATGGCAGGAGAGATCATGGCTGTGCTTGGTAATAACATAGATGAATTTATCACAGGCGTAGGAACAGGCGGTTCTTTTTCCGGCAACTCCGAAGTCTTCAAAAAAGAAATTCCCGGCATTCGCTGCGTCGCGATCGAACCTTTCAACGTGCGTTCACTTTCCGGCGGTAATATAACCGGCAGTCATAAACTCGAAGGCATCGGCGCCGGATTCGTTCCTTCTATCTGCAGGCTCGATCTTGCCGACGGGATCATCTCCGTCACCGATGAAGATGCATCCAAAACAGCAAGGGAGCTCGCTCGGAAAGAAGGGATCTTCGGAGGAACAACTTCAGGCGCGAATGTGTGGGCCGCTCTTCAAAGGGCCAGGATCATCGGTCCGGGAAAAAAGATTGTAACGCTGGTTGTGGATTCAGGATTAAAATACCTGAATGGGGATTTGTACAGGTAGATAAACTTTGCCTCTAACCAGGTTCAAAATAATATTAAGGGTAAACGAAATGTTTTTTTCTTTTCTTGCTTGATCCCTCGGCTTCGCTCAGGACAAATTCAACAAAAGAAACAAAAGAAATCAAGAGCAAACGATTGCCAGCGCGCCTCTCACAAATTTGCGAATGTCTAAGCGCGTCATTTTATTGCTACTCCACAAACACAGATAGAATGTAAAAGATTAATGTTTGTATCGCTGAGTGGGCTGCTCCCGGCTCTGATGGATTTCGAATAATTATACATTGAAAGAAGAAGGCGCATGTGACATCGAAACGGGCACCCGCCAAAGAGCGAGTGCAAAAAATCAGGCTGTCTGACGACCGCAGGGAGGAGTTCCTGATTTTTCACGAGCGACTTTGAGCGGGTCGTTGAGAGGGCACAGCGCGAGCTTTTTTGTTACTTTTTTGGCGGTACAAAAAAGTAAAATGATGAATATTTTGATAATCATCCATTGAAACTTTACTAATAATTCAGGGGGGCAACGGAAATGGAGATGTTTTCTAATTGTAAGTACTCTGAACGAAATGTTTTTTTCTTTTCTTGCTTGATCCTTCGACTTCGCTCAGGACAAGTTCAAGAAAAGAAACAAAAGAAATCAAGAGCAAACGATCGCCAGCGCGCCTCTCACAAATTTGCGAATGTCTAAGCGCGTCCGCTCAGGCGGCCACCCTAAGACCTTCAGCAAAAATTGCGTTCACCTCTTATCCGCCCCGCGTTTGCTCTGGGCTTACGCGCATCTGCAATCAGTAATCATCTTTTGTTTAAATGCTGAGGATACTCCGAATAATATACTACACCAGTTTTTACTAATTACGTAGGTAATAAAAAAGCCCCTCCGTTTTCACAGAAGGGCCTCTCTTTATTTCAGTTTACAATTAAGCCGTAGCTTTAACCGCAACCAGCTTTTTCTTCAGGTTCTCATCTAAGGCAGTCAAGAACTCTTCGGTATATAAATAATGCTTGCCGTGCTCCACTTTATTTCCGTGAACGCAAACCGCGAGGTCCTTCGTCATTTTCCCGCTTTCTACTGTTTCCACACACACCTGCTCAAGCGCATGGCAGAAATTGATCAGCTCCTTGTTTCCATCCAGCTTGCCGCGGAACTCGAGACCGCGCGTCCATGCATAAATAGAAGCGATAGGATTGGTTGATGTAGGCTTGCCCGCCTGGTGATCGCGGAAGTGACGCGTAACGGTACCGTGCGCCGCTTCTGCCTCCATGATCTTTCCATCAGGAGTAACAAGTACTGATGTCATTAAGCCCAATGAACCGAAGCCCTGCGCAACTGAATCGGACTGTACGTCGCCATCGTAATTCTTACAGGCCCATACAAAGCTGCCGTTCCATTTTAGAGCGGAAGCCACCATGTCGTCGATCAGACGGTGTTCGTAAACAATTCCAGCAGCTTCAAATTTAGTTTTGAATTCCGCCTGGTAGATCTCTTCGAAAATATCCTTGAAGAAACCGTCGTATTTTTTAAGAATGGTATTTTTTGTAGACAGGTACAATGGCCATTTTTTCGCCAGGGCAACATTAAAGCAGGAATGCGCGAAGCCACGGATGGATTCTTCCGTATTGTACATTCCCATAGCAACGCCATTTCCTTTAAAGTTATACACTTCATGCGTTACAGGGGCGCTTCCGTCTTCAGGCGTAAAGGTCATCATTAACTTGCCTTTTCCTTTTACAACTAAATCAGTTGCTTTGTACTGATCACCGAATGCGTGACGTCCGACAATGATCGGGGTCGTCCAGTTGCTTACCAAACGCGGAACATTCTGGCAAACAATAGGCTCGCGGAAAACAGTTCCGTCGAGGATATTACGGATGGTCCCGTTAGGGGATTTCCACATTTGTTTCAGGTTGAACTCCTTTACACGCGCTTCATCGGGAGTAATAGTAGCGCATTTGATCCCAACGCCATATTTTTTAATTGCCTCCGCGCAGTCAATGGTAACCTGGTCATTGGTAGCATCGCGGTGCTCGATACCCAGGTCATAGTATTTGATATCCACATCCAGGTAAGGAAGGATCAGCTTGTCTTTAATGAATTTCCAGATGATCCTTGTCATCTCATCTCCGTCCAGCTCAACTACAGGGTTGGCAACTTTAATCTTGCTCATATTCGTTTGGGTTTATTAATTTTTAAAAATGGAAGTCCAAAGATAATTATAATGGCAAATTATACAAATAAAAAACCCTGCCGATGAGTGAGATTATTCCTAATGAAGGATTATTCGCAGACTCATGGTCCTTTATGATCCAGGTTTACAAAGTACGGGTACACACAAGTAGTTACGATTAATATCCTAAGATTCATAACGTTTACTTTTTGATGCTTCAACAGCCCCATCGGGGCTTAACATTATTAGCCTGGATCAATTAAGATTAAATTGCTCCGTTAGGAGCAAAACATTTTATCCGGAATTGCATTGTTCGGCACCTACGGAGCAGGTTTTATAGCCTGTGCCTCTTTTTATTAATGTTTGGCTCCTAATGGAGCCTTTGAATAAAACCTCTCGTAGTTCCTATTGAACTTTACTGTATTAACAATTTCTGAACAGTACTTTCCTTATCGGAGCTCACTCTTACGAAGTAGGTTCCTTTTTCAAAGCCAGCTGTGTTCACTAAACAATTACCTTCCACCCGGCTCACCTGAGCCGCAGCTGAGCTGTAAACTATTTTTCCAAGCATATCGGTAATTTCAATCTTAGTTGAATTCAATTTCCCCGGATCCAGGCTAAGAAAAACTTCACCAGAACCTGGGTTTGGAAACATATTAAATTCCAGGGATTTATCGGCATTATTAATACCGACAACTGACGCGTTCATGCTTACGGATTTAGTCCAGGTGATGCTACCGAAAAAATTTGTAGCAAAACGGGTAATGCTGAATAAGGGATACTTACTTGCTGCCGAGTACCATAAATAAACTTCCGAATAATAATCAATAGTGTAGGCCCCGAAATTATCAGTCCGGTTATAAGTAGTTTTTACTCTCAGTACATTACTCAAAGTAGCGCCGGGGAGAATAAGCGTTCCATATCCGTCTCCTGTGGTCGCAGATGTACCCGTAAGAGTGCCATTCGATCCGGTAACAATTGTTCCTGAAAAATTATCATTTACAACTGAGTTATAGGTAAAGGGATAAGTAAAGAGCAACTGGTCGTTGGAATAGATAACAGTTGAGTTAGGCTGAGCCCCGCCTTCCAGCGAATAAGAAGTTGAATTACATTTGAGGTAGTCGTATGTCGATCCGCTTCCGGCCGCGACTGTCGCGTTTGGAAAACTTGCCGCGTATGGCGTCGAAGAAGGACTAACATAAGTTGAACTCGAGGCTGTACCCAGGTTCAGGGTAGAAAAGTTCCAGGTCTGGTTCGCTCCTCCGGGACCTTCCTGTGCAAGTGTATCAGCTGCCGGTGTGGAAGTGGACATATCGCCGGGAGCAACATTGTGAAAATTGCTCATGCTGTACTGTGCATTTATACTAAAAACCAGGAAAAATGCCGCAATTAGAAAGTAAAGTTTTTTCATGTGTTTTGCTTTTTACCGCAATGTCCGCTCTTACGGTTATGTGATTTTCACTGGCGGATCTATACAAATATAGAATAATACCTGAAATCGTGAAACTTATCTTCTCATTTAACAGGGCCTGTCTGTGAGGGAAAATCCTTATTTTTGCTGAAATTCTGTAAAACATGACATTCCACAAAGAAGGCTATCCAACATTGATCGTAACTCTTGTATTCAGCGCCATTATCATATTCATTGCCCGTTATTTTTTCCCTGCATTCGCACTTGCGCACTGGTTCGCTTACCTGCTCAGTGCATTTTTACTGATCACCGTGATCCAGTTCTTCCGTAGCCCTACCCGGCAGTATGTTATAGACGGCGCTAAAGTAATTGCACCGGCAGACGGCAGAGTGGTTGTGATCGAGGAAACCGAAGAGTCAGAATATTTTAAAGATAAGCGCCTGCAGATCTCCATTTTCATGTCGCCGATCAATGTACACAGTAACCGCTACCCTATTTCCGGACTGGTGAAATTCGTGAAGTATCATCCCGGAAAGTTCCTGGCTGCCTGGGAACCTAAATCATCCACGGAAAATGAGCGTACCACCGTAGTTGTGGAACATGCGAACGGGAAACAGGTATTGTTCCGCCAGATCGCGGGAGCGCTTGCCAGGCGTATTGTTATGTACTGCAAAGAGGGCGATAAGGCTGAACAGGGAAATGAATTCGGCTTTATAAAATTCGGCTCAAGAGTAGATCTTTTTCTTCCCCTTGGCACGAAGGTGAACGTTAAGATCGGCGATAAAGTAAAGGGCACGCAAAGCATTATTGCGGAGATCTAACAGCGAATTCAATACCTCCAGGGCCTTTAACAATAAATGTTAAAAGAAACCGGGGCCGTTAAAGGAAGTAGCGCTTAAGTGATAAAAATTGTATATTTGTTTTATATAAATCCTAATAATCAGAAAAACATGAAAAAATTATTTTTATCGATCGCCCTTATCGGAATGGTAAGCGCAGTATCAGCTTCTACTGTTGCCGCTGTATCTCATACTTCAATTGTTAGCGTTTTAGGCGATGACAAAAAAGGTGATGACAAGAAAAAAGATAAAAAAGCCTGCGCTGGTGATGAAAAGACCTGCAAAAAAGGTGAAAAATCCTGCTGCAAGAAAAAAGCTGACGACAAAAAAAGTGAGACAACAAAATAATCAATTCCATATAAAGGATCCCTCTGCCAACAGCAGGGGGATTTCTTTTTTAAGAGAATCAGCACTATCGTGAAGGCTCCGGAGGAGCTAACATTATTAGAATTATTGGCCTCGATTTCATTGCCCCAGGGTGGGCAAAACATAAAACAGCCCTGAGAAGAGAGATCCATTTCTTTAGATCTGATAAATCAGCGCGCCGAAACTTTCAGACTTCGCACAATTAAAAAATACCGATCAGCTCTTTCAATGTGGTGATCTCTGCATGCAAATTTTCTTCATGCGGATGTCCGGCAGGATTATAGTAGATCCCATACATTCCTGCCTTTACGGCTCCTACCACATCAACCTGCAGATCGTCCCCGATCATTGCACTTTCCGACGCAAGTGCTTCCGCCTGCTGAAGAGCCGCCTTGAATATTCCAGGATCCGGCTTGTTATAACCTACTTCTTCTGAAATAATTACCTTACTAAAATAAGACCTGAGGCCGCAGTTCTCCAGTTTAATATACTGTACTTCCTTAAACCCATTGGTAATAATGTGCAGCTGGTAATTATCCTTCAGGTAATTCAACGCTTCAAGCGTATGCGGAAGCAGATTTTTCTGGTACGGCGAACGTGCGATGTACTCTTCTTCCAGCACCTTTCCAAGCTCCGCATTTCCATAACCGAAATAGCTCATGGTCCCGGAGAAACGTGATGAACGCAATTCTTCCTTGCTGATCCCGCTCATGCGGTAACGCTTCCATAAGTCATCGTTCACCAGGTAATACCTGTTCAAGATATCTTCCTGCGAAGCGCCGCATTTCTGCTCAAGTTCATGCTCATCGATGAGCTGCTTCAATACGAGCTGGGAATTGACCTCGAAATCCCACAGCGTGCGGTCGAGGTCGAAAAAAATATGTTTGCATTTTTTCATGCGCTGAGACTAAGAAAACATACTGACGAAGGACGCATAAAAGGAATGGTAAAAGAAATAAAGCAATATGGTCCACACGACCACGGAAATACACATACAAAGGATGATCTTACCCCGGTGACCAAAAAAACGCAGCGCCAGGAAAACACCGAAGGGAATGGAAAGAAAAGGCGGCGAAATAATAGAGATCCCAACGATCCCAAAACTCCTTTTTGCTTTGACGATGATCCTGTTGGTTTTGGTAAATATTTTTTTATTCCTGTTCCTGTTGGGGAAATGCTTATCCTGGAACCGGGTGATCATTTTAAAGATCCCGTCAATAAGGTAGGAAAAAATAAGGGTACCGGTAATGCCGCCCGAAGAGCTGATGATGAGGGTTTGCAGGAAAGTAAATTTAAAGGCGAATACCGCGGTTGGAATTCCCGCTAGCCCGGGCTTTATGGCGCAGGAAATAAATACGGCAATAATTTTTCCCCACTCCACTCCGAACACGGTTTTATAATTTCTCTCCGAATGCCAGGTCGCCTGCATCTCCCAATCCCGGCACAATATACGACTGCGCGGTCAGTTCCTCGTCAACGGCGCCGAGCCACAACGTGTAATTCTGATCCGGCATGTGGGCCTTCAGGTATTCAACGCCCTGTTTGCTTGCAATAGCTGCTACTATGTGCGTATGAGCCGGTTTTCCTTTCGATAACAATGCTTTATAAGCAAGTACCATGGATGCGCCCGTCGCCAGCATTGGATCGGTAAGAATAAGCGTTTTACCTTCAAGGGAAGGACTGGATAAATATTCAATGTGAATGTCAAATGTATTGTCCTTGTGATGCCTGCGGTAAGCCGAGACAAAAGCGTTCTGCGCACGGTCCAGCATGTTGAGTATGCCTGTGTGAAGAGGTAATCCTGCGCGCAGTATTGTTGCAATCACCGGCTGGTGTTTGATCACCTGGCTCTCCGCTTCACCGAGCGGCGTGGTGGTAATCACTTTTTCAAACTCCAGTGTTTTGCTGATCTCATAAGCGAAGATCTCCCCGATGCGCTCAAGATTTTTCCTGAAACGCAAAGGATCAGCCTGGATCGTTGAATCCCGGATCTCTGATATATAGTTTGAAAAAATACTGCTCGACGAATTTAAAATATGGATCATAAGAGAGAAAAATTATTGGTTTGAAGATAGCAAATATATCAATCAGGCGGCAATCACATGAGTTATATAATTGTAATATATTTTATACATTTGCCCCGTAAATGGTTTTTACGCGCTCTGAACGGAGCGCCGAAATTAAAAGGGAATAAGGTGTAAGTCCTTAACAGTTCCCGCTGCTGTAACCCTGATCCGCCTGAAAACGGATCATCCTTTTGAAAGTCTGCACCACTGTTCGCAAAAGCTTACGGGAAGGTGTTCAAAAGAAAGGGAAGTCAGAAGACCTGCCAGGTACAACATGAATTCGTAGCTTTCGGGAAGAAAAGCGGACGATAATACGGCTGGTTTAGCTCTATTATTTTCGTGAACACTGTGTAATACAGGTTCTTTCTGTTGCTGCGATCATTACGAATGATCATGCAGGCTGCTCCTTACATATCAATTTTTAACCCGAAGGGAATTATCCTCGTCCTTACCGGGCTGCCTTTTCTCCTTTACGGGCAGCGGGATACCGTGAGGCTGCAAGAAGTGGCGGTAAAGGCAAATCGTCTCGAAACAAATGCCGGGTACAAGTCCGTTTCAACCGACAGCCTTAGCCTGCATAGTTTTCAAAGCAATAACCTGGCGGACCTTCTTGCACAGGACAATACGCTGTACATTAAATCCTACGGACGCGGAAGTGTTGCCACCAGCAGTATGCGCGGCTCAAGCGCTTCTCAAACGGCT
>JBJMLS010000251.1:0-8971 GCA_045805185.1 Bacteroidia bacterium
AAGCTCGTCTTTCTTCGCTTTCACAAATATTTTCCCAGGTTCAAAAGAAACATCGTTGAGCGAAATGTAACCTTCTTTCTCGAGAAAGCGCATTGAATTAAAAAGAATGCTGTGCTTTAGATTATATTTCGCGCAGATCTCATCCAGGTTAAATTCTACCGTCAGGCCCTGCCCCGCCCCAACCGCTACCTGGTAATAATTGGCAATGGCCTGGTAACTTTGCTTCATTTGTTCCAGCGTTGGAAAAGCATTTTCAAGGTTTTCTTTTAAATGCAGGATATCGATCTTCTGTACCAAAGCAATCGCGTATGATTTTTTTTCATCACGTCCACCCCTTCCCGCTTCCTGGAAATAAGCTTCCAGGCTATCCGGCAGATCAATATGCACCACAAAACGCACATCGGGTTTGTCGATGCCCATTCCGAATGCGTTAGTTGAAACGATCACCCGCGTCTTGTTATTGATCCAGTCGAGCTGCTTTTTATTTCTAGTCTCCGCGTCGAGGCCTGCGTGGTAATAATCAGCGCTGATATTCTGCTTATATAGGAAGTCCGCGATTTCCATAGTCTTCCTTCTGTTGCGAACATATACGATACCGGTTCCGGGAATGTTGTTGCAGATCTTCAGGAGCCTCGCCTGCTTGTTCTCTTCCTGCTGAACAATGTAATGCAGGTTCTTTCTTTCGAAGGTCGCGCGGAAAACCTTATCGTTCCTGAATTCCAACTTTCTCCGGATATCTTCCACTGCCTCTTTGGTAGCGCTTGCAGTAACCGCGATCACCGGGACACCCGGCAAATATTCCCTCAGCTTTACAATGTTCAGGTAACTCGGTCTGAAGTCATAACCCCATTGAGAAATACAGTGCGCCTCGTCCACCGCGATCAGCGAGATCTTCAGGGCCTCGATCTTTTTCAGGAACAATTCAGTTTGCAGGCGCTCTGGTGAGACATACAAAAATTTATACCCGCCGTATATGCAATTCGAAAAGGCAATATCGATCTCCGGCTTGCTCATCGCAGAAGTAATAGCCATGGCTCTTATCCCTTTTTTCACAAGGTTCTGCACCTGGTCATTCATCAAAGCTATCAGGGGTGAAACAATAAGACAAAGTCCGGGTTTTGCCAGGGCGGGAACCTGGAAACAGATGGATTTGCCGCCGCCGGTTGGCAGCAGCGCCAGGGTATCCGAACCGTTCAACACGGAGGAAATGATCTCACGCTGTAAAGGACGAAAGGTGGAGTAACCCCAGTTTTTCAACAGTATTTCATCGATCTCCGCCAAGCGTTTTGTAGTTAAAAAATCCGGTCATTCAAAAATTACAGCAGCATTTGGAATTCCGGTTCGTATAAAATTCTGTTTGAATCCGATGATCATAGTATTCAAAATGATCAGCAAAATTTTAACAAAATTAGCGATTTTATTTCTGTACTTTTGAAATACCTATTTACAACCATGAAGAAATTACTATCATTCCTCTGCGGATTCATTTTTTGCATTAGTTCCATTGCTCAAAATACAAATGTTGTCTTACGTTCGCAGTTTCCCTATGCGGGTTTGCAGTGCGCAAATATTTGCGGCTATGTGGACACAACCGGGAAAGAATACGCGCTGGTTGGCGTGCAAACCGGAATGAGCATTGTAGATGTGAGTGATCCGGACAATCCTTTCCAGGTGATCCAATTGCCCTGGGGTCCGGGAGTTAACCAGTTATGGAAAGAGATCAAGGTATATAAGAAACACGCTTATGTTGTTTCCGAAGCAGGCGGCGGCATACAGATAGCCGACCTGAGTTTTTTACCGGCAGCAAATGTTCCCTACAGCTATTGGCGGCCCGCTATTCTCACTGATACTTTAAATACGGTTCACGCCCTGCACATTGATACCACCCTTGGCAACCTCTACCTTTACGGAAGCAACATCGGCATTAAAGGCGCGATCGCTGCAAGCCTGGCTAATCCGGCCAGCCCGGTTTACCTGGGGATCTTTAACCAGCAATATGTACATGACGGCTATGTAGACAACGACACGCTCTACGCTGCTGAGATTTACCTGGGCTTAATGGATATTATCGATTTCACAAACAAATCAAATCCGGTATCTATTGCTACCGTGGCGACACCAGGCGCTTTTACACACAATACCTGGCTCTCACCGGATAAAAAAACCGTGTTTACCACCGATGAAGTTTCCGGTTCTTTTTTAACTTCTTACGACATTTCCAATTTTGGAAACATTACGGAACTCGACCGCATTCAATCCAATCCGGGCTCCGGCTCTATTGTGCATAACACGCATATCACTCCCGATAATTACGCGGTCACTTCCTGGTACAAGGACGGTTTTACCATTGTTGACGTTTCCCGTCCGCACAATATGATCCAGGTTGGAAACTACGATACTTATCCTACCGGCGCCGGCAATGGCTTTCATGGAGACTGGGGCGTTTATCCGTTTCTTCCTTCGGGAACCATTGTTGTTTCCAATATTGAAGCCGGTCTTTTTGTATTGACGCCCACCTATGTTCGCGGCTGCTACCTCGAAGGAAACACAAAAGATTCAATAACCGGAAATAACCTCAATGGTGTCTCCGTACAGATCCTTAGCCTGGCCAATACCACAACTTTATCCGCAGGAACGGGAGATTACGCCACAGGGACGGTCAGCGCGGGAACGTACAGTATTCAATTCTCCAGGACAGGTTACCAGACGAGGATCATCAATAATGTTACGCTCAGCAATGGCCTGCTCAGCATTTTAAACGTGAAGCTCCTTCCGAATGGCGCGGGCATCGGCAGCCTTGCGAACGACAGGAATTTTATTACGGTAAACGGGAATCCTTTTTACGGACAGGCAAGGATCAATTATTATTCCCAGAGCGGCTCGAAACAGAACAGCCTCCTTGTTTTTGATAATATAGGAAGGATTGTTTTTGAAAAAACAATGGAAGCTGCAAGCGGAGAAATAATGTTTGGAGAAAATTTAAAAGCGGGCGTATATTATGTCAGCCTCAATAATTGCAAGCCGGTAAAACTGATCAAGTCGGAATAGTACTGGCGGGATAATTTATACGCTTAAAAAACTTTCAGCTTCTTAAGCAGCACCTCCTTATTGGCCCGGCTTACAGGAACGAACCTGTCGGCAACAAGAACAAATTTGTCACTTATGGATTTTATCTTATCTATCCGGATAATATAACTCCTGTGAACGCGGCAAAAATCCCTGAACGGAAGCTTCGATTCTACAGATTTCATGGTTGTGAGCACGGTAAAGCGCTGCTCAGCGGGATTGGGATCATCCATGTGAAAATTCACATAATCCGCGAGGGCCTCTACATAAAGGATCGTGGAAAGATCAACCTTCATCAGCTTAGAATCTCTTTTTATAAAAAAGTCATTGTCCGTACTTCTCAGCTGGCTCTCCGCTTCGTGATATCCCTTTGCCTTTAGAACGGCTTTGGCAAAGCGGTCATAATCGATGGGCTTCAGGATAAAATCCGTCACATCGTATTCAAAGGCCTCAACGGCATAATCCCGCTTACTGGTAACAAGAATGATCTGGGGGACTGAAGTGAGTTGCTCCAGCATTTCAAATCCGGAGATCTCCGGCATTTCAATATCTAAAAAAATAAGGTCGGTGCGGTTATTCCTTAAGAAGTTTATCGCGTCCTTTGCACTTGCAAAAGAACCTGCCAGCTCAAGGAATTCAGTACGTTCAACACAGCCTTCTACAAGCTTCCTGGATAAATCGTCATCATCAACAATAATACAATTCATAGCTATGAAATTGAAAAAGTAATGTAAATGTAAGACAATTTAACAAACTAAAAGATGAAAGAGTAAGGAATCTGATTATTCGATATTCAGGTTGTGCCCCATCTTCTCTCTCTTGGTTTTGAGGTAATCGCGGTTATGCGGATTTGACTTGATCTCAATATGGACATTTTCCACTACTTCAAGACCGTAACCGATGAGACCGGCTCTCTTTTTAGGATTGTTGCTCATCAGTCGCATTTTGGTGATACCGAGATCACGTAAGATTTGGGCTCCAACGCCATAATCCCTTTCATCGATTCGGAATCCAAGTTCAATATTCGCTTCAACCGTATCGCGTCCGTTCTCCTGCAGCTTATAGGCTTTTAATTTATTCAGCAAGCCGATCCCTCTTCCTTCCTGGTTCATGTAAACGATCGCGCCTTTTCCCTCCTTTTGCACCATTTCCATGGCCGCATGCAATTGTGGCCCGCAGTCGCAGCGACAAGAACCGAAAATGTCACCCGTTACGCAGGAAGAGTGCACCCGCACCAGTACCGGCTCATCTTTTTTCCATTCGCCCTTTACAAGCGCCATGTGTTCCTGGCCGCTGGTGGTCTGTTCGTAAGCGATCAGGCGGAAATCTCCCCATTGCGTCGGGAGCTGCACCTCTACTTCACGCTTGATAATGGTTTCATTTTTTATACGGTAAGCGATCAGGTCCTCAATGGAAACGATCTTCAGGTCGAATTTTTTTGCGATCAGCATAAGATCAGGCAAACGCGCCATGCTGCCGTCTTCATTCATGATCTCCACCAATACACCGCAGGGTTCCATACCCGCAAGAACTGCAAGGTCTATTGTGGCTTCAGTGTGTCCCGTTCTGCGGAGCACGCCACCTTTTTTTGCTTTCAATGGAAAAATATGACCGGGCTTTCCAAACTCTTCCGGTTTAATGGAAGGATTGATCAGCGCCTGTACCGTTTTTGACCTGTCGGATGCCGAGATTCCGGTTGTGCAGCCATGACCAAGCAGATCAATCGAAACGGTAAAAGGAGTTTCATGAAGGGACGAATTGTTATTCACCATCATTTCAAGCCCGAGCTCATTCGCCCTTTCTTCCGTTATCGGAGCGCAGATCAAACCGCGGCCATGCGTTGCCATAAAATTAATGATCTCAGGAGTAACGTTCCGTGCGGCTGTTAAAAAGTCGCCTTCATTTTCCCTGTCTTCATCATCCACCACAATTACCAGCTTTCCCGCTTTAATATCGGCAATGGCTTCTTCTATTGTATTCAGCTTAATTTCCATGAGGTAAAGATAAGGATTTTTTTTGCAAACCTCCCTTAGGTTAGTTCGGCTGCGCTCACCACGAGCCCGCTCAGGGAGCGGTTTATACTCACTTACTAATAAATTCAACCCTTGCCTGAACGGATCAAAAAAAATAGTTTCACTTCGATTTAATCAGAATTGTAGGGAATCAAAAAATCGAGCGGTAGCTGAGCGGAGCCGAAAATGACTTCGTTTAATTTATTCGGTACGGTAGCTGAGCGGAGCCGAAAATGACTTCGTTTAATTTATTCGGTACGGTAGCTGAGCGGAGCCGAAGCTACTTTTTCTCTTCCTTAAAATCAATGGAGAGCGAATTCACGCAGTAACGTTTACCGGTAGAGGTCGGACCATCATCAAAGATGTGTCCCAGGTGCCCGCCGCATTTTCCGCACATGATCTCGGTACGCACCATTCCATGTGTGTAATCCGTCTTCTTGGTGATCCTTCCGCCGGCGATCTCGTCGTCAAAGCTCGGCCAGCCGCAGTGACTCTCGAATTTATTTCCTGATTCGAATAACTCATAACCGCAGGCAGCACAAACATATTTTCCTTTTTCAAAATGCATGTTGTATTTGCCGGAATAAGGCGCCTCAGTTCCTTTTTCGCGCAGGATATTGTATTGTTCAGGACTTAGGGTCTTTTTCCATTCTTCTTCTGTCTTATTTATTTTATCGCTCATGGGATCAGCTTTTTGAGGGTTAATAATAACTTTTGTGGTGTTGTTCTGGCAACTGGCGAATAAGCTCGCCAGGCTCAGGTTGATGATCAAAAGTATTTTTTTCATAGGGTGTGTTGTTTATCTTTCAGACGAGGAAAGGTCTTGATCATTACACGAATTTATGTTAAAAAACGTAAATGGAAAAGTATTTACACCGGAGGCGCGGAGACCCGGAGAGTTTCATTGACAAAAAACAAATGGTAAAATAAGACGGATTATTTGAAATAACCAAGCGTTTACTTTTGATGATGCGGTTACAAAAAATAAAAATAATAATTCACCACAACATTCTCTGCGCCTCTGGTGTAAAAAATCATCGCTTCGACCGCAGCTTCACTTCTTCCAGAACAGCATCCGTATGGTTCCGGTTTTTGATCCGGATGAAGGAACCCTTTCCTTTTTCTGAAATACCTTTGAGGTTGGCGACAGCGTCTTTATCGTTCCCGAAACAAATGGTGGAGAGTATGACTTGTTTTTCCCCCAGCTTTTCCGTCCATTGCCTGTAATGTCCCTCATAAAAAGTAAATTTCCCGTCAGTCGCTAAAAAGATCTGGTTGTTCCCTTCAGGAATATAATTCTGAAGCGCAACATCCAGCGAATACAGTATGGCCTTTGCACCCTTGGTATAACCACTTGTTTTAAGTCCGCGCACAATATGTTCCAGTTGTTTTTTTTCAGTGCCCGGAACTCCTTCACAAAGCAATTTAATGGAATCAGAATAGGTTATGAAAGTGATCTTATCAATGTCGCGCATGGCTTTCATCATCACGTACAAAGCTTCCTTCATCAGGGGCAGCTTGAGCGAATCGCGCATGGAACCCGAAACGTCGACAAGAAAAATAACATTGTTCGGCTTGTATTCTTTTTTATCAAGAGCTGTAGTCGCGGGCAATTCTGTTTTCACAGTGTCTTTAGGTTCGGTCCCGATCGCAGGCAAGACTGGCTTTACGAGTGAGCTGTCTGCTGGCTTAGCGGGTTTGACTGTGACAGGATTGGATGGAAAAACGATCGCCACAGGCTCGCCGGTATTCTTATGCGGTTTGCCGAAATAGTAGCAGGCTGTCTTGTCATCCGTTTTAATACTCCTGATCACGCCTTTGAGCGTTAAGATCAATGGCTCGGCATCCGCGCTTGTCACCAGCTTAATGTCCTCACTAAACCTGCCTGTTGAGGCAGGCTGGTAAATAACAGTCAGCAGGGCGGTATCTCCGCTTTCCACTCCTTTTTTAGTGATGTGCACTTTCATCGATCTGGAAACATCCGCGCGCAGGAAATAAAGTTTTTTCGGATTGGTGTTTTTAATGATGAATTCGGACTCCAGCGTATAGATATTTTCAAGCGCTCCGTAATCGTGGATCTTATCCGGGACCTGGATGCCCGCGTTCTGCGCATGAGCCGCGCATTGCAGCCAAAGGTAAAGCGTAAGAAAAAAGAAAAACAGCTTGTGCATGAATTGTTCTGATGAGCGCCAATAACGTGAAAAATCATACCAAAATACGGTATTTCCGGATTTTTCTACATTTTTTACAGTCAGGATTGAAAATCTAAATAAAAAAGCTATTTTTGGCAATTAAATGTCGAAATCTTTTCTTTTATGAACATTCACGAGTATCAGGGTAAGGCTATTTTAAAAAGTTTTGGTGTTGCAGTTCAGGAAGGAATTGTTGCTGAAACAGCCGAGCAGGCGGTTGCGGCTGCTAAGGAAATGAAGACAAAGTATAATTCCGACTGGGTGGTTATTAAAGCTCAGATCCATGCGGGCGGAAGAGGTAAAGGCGGCGGTGTTAAGCTTGCAAAGAACCTGGATGAAGTGAAAGAAAAAGCATCGGCCATCATCGGCATGCAGCTGATCACTCCTCAAACAAAAAAAGAAGGTAAAAAAGTAAATAAGGTGCTGGTGGCCCAGGATGTATATTACCCGGGAGAAACGCCAACAAAAGAATTCTACATGAGCGTGCTGCTCGATCGCGGTAAGGGAAGGAACATCATCATGTACACAACCGAAGGCGGAATGGACATTGAAGAAGTTGCGCACAATACCCCGCACCTGATCTGGAAAGAGGAGATCGATCCTAAGGTCGGACTCCGCGATTACCAGTGCCGCAAGATCGCCTTCAACCTCGGCTTATCGGGACAGGCCTTCAAGGAAATGACCAAATTCGTTGCTTCTCTTTACAAGGCTTATGACGCTACAGACTCATCCATGTTCGAGATCAATCCTGTTTTAAAAACATCCGACAATAAGATCATAGCAGTAGACGCAAAGGTTACTTTGGATAACAATGCGCTCTTCCGTCATGCTGATTACGCGGCGTTGCGTGATGTGACCGAAGAAGATCCTACGGAAGTAGAAGCCGGCGAATACGAGCTGAACTATGTGAAGCTCGACGGTAACGTGGGCTGCATGGTGAACGGCGCCGGACTGGCAATGGCCACTATGGACATCATTAAATTATCCGGAGGTAATCCTGCCAACTTTTTAGATGTGGGTGGTACAGCCAATGCAGAACGCGTTGAAAAAGCATTCCGCATTATCTTAAAGGACAGCAACGTAAAAGCCATACTTGTAAATATATTCGGCGGGATCGTTCGCTGCGACCGCGTTGCACAGGGAATTGTGGACGCCTACAAAAATATGGGAAGCATTCATGTTCCCATTATCGTTCGTTTGCAGGGTACCAACGCAGTAGAAGCAAAAAAGATCATTGATGAGTCGGGTTTGAAAGTGTACTCGGCAATATTACTGCAGGAAGCTGCAGACCTGGTAGCTCAAGTAATTAAAAATTAATTCTGATCCCTAACAAATTATGAAGAAAATTTTCATCACCTCCTTAGTTGCCGCTCCACTTGCGGCAGGCCTGCTGTTCACTTCCTGCGGCGGCGATAAAACCGACGGAGACGATCACCTGAGTGATTCTACCAAAGTAGATACTACTATTGTAAACAACGACCTGATGGGCAACAATGAGATGTCCTACCAGGTTCCTTCTCCGGGAGAGATGCTTTCTTTCATAAAAGATGTTGGTGGAAAGAATAACAAGAACACGACCTTTCTGAATCCTCCTGCCAATGCGCAGAATTACGCGGATGCAAAAACCAAGGCCCTTAATTTCGGGATCTACAGCTGCGACCTGAGTTACTGCTCCATATTTGAAGTTGGTACAGAGGCCCT
>JBJMLS010000252.1:0-9695 GCA_045805185.1 Bacteroidia bacterium
ATAAGATAAAAGAAAAAATACTGGATAATGATAAGCTTTATACTTATGCTTATGAGATCGTAGTAAAGAACGGGAATTCAAAAGGCATTGAGATCGAAGTAATGGATCAGCTTCCTATGAGTAACAATAAGCAAATCGTGATTACTAAGGAGAGCGTTTCAGGAGCCATTTACGATGAAAATACAGGGAAGCTGACCTGGAGAAATACGATCAAATCAAAAGATAAAAAGACTTACTCTTTCAGTTATACTGTAAAGGCGCCGAAAGATCTTCCTCTGGCCATTAGATAAGGAGAGGAATTCTAACCAGGAGCCGGCTGTTTTCCTTAAGCAGCCGGCTCTTTGCGTTATCTGGAAAAGAAGAAGTGATCAGAACATTAAACGTTTTCAGGTTATGATTAATTTGTTATATTTGTGAGTTAATGTTTGGCACTTTGTTTGCCAACAGCCGGAACGTGCGTAAATTAATAGTCATACTGATCAGTTTTTTCCTGCTATCTGCGGATATCGTGGATTATTCCTTTTATCAGAAAGACGATACCAATTCTAAGATCAAAGCAGCTTTTCTTTACAGCTTTACCCGTTATTTCGAATGGCCAAGCAGCACAAGTGGAAATTTTGTGATAGCTATCCATGGCGATAGCCCGAACCTATTGGCGGAGCTCAACCGCATGGCTTCAACTAAAATGGTGGGAAACCAAAAAATGGAGATCCTTCACGTAAAAGACGTAAAAGACGTTCACAATGCCAACATTCTTTATATCCTACCCGATAAATCGGGCTTTCTGGCTGATGCTGTAAGTAAATTCAAAGGGAAGGGTACACTGATCATTACTGAAAAAGCCGGTCTTGCCAAGGTCGGGGCGGCCATAAACTTTGTTATTGAAGAAAATAAGCAGCAGTTCGAATTAAATAAGACCAGCGCAATTAAAGCAGGCTTAAAGGTTAGTTCATCATTGGAATCAAAAGCTCTCAGACTGATCAATTAAACAGTGAAAGTGAATCGCACATATCTCTTTATGCTGGTGTTAATAACATCCCTGTCCGGTTTTGCTCAGATGAGTAAGGTTGAACAGGCTTATGACCAGGCGAGGAGAGGTATCCTGGATTCCGCCAAGATGAATATTGATGCGGCCTGTCTCCATCCTGAATCAAAAGATGACTCCCAAACCTGGAGCATACGTGGATTGATCTATAAGGAAATTTATAAGAAGAGTGAGTTATCAGCCTATAATTCTCCTTTACGCGATGAAGCAGTTGAATCGTTCATGAAAGCTCTGAAACTGGATACGTCCAAGCAATACCAGGAGAATATTTTCGGCTCGCTAAAATACCTTGGTTCGCGTTACTACAACGATGCCACCAGAACAATGGATTCAAGCGGATACCAGCTCGCCATTTCCAATTTTGAAAAATACAAGAAGATCTATACGCTGATCGATCCGAAATTTAATTCAACAATTAAGGAAATCGAATTCGACCTCGCCCTCAGCTATCGCTTCCAGGAAATCTATGAGGCGACCAACAATAAGAACCAGCTCGATCTTGCCAAAGTTTACCTCATGAAGGCGCTTGACCTCGATCCCAATTCTTTCGGCGCAAATAAAAACCTGGGAATACTCTATTATAATCTCGGCGTGAACGTGATCAAAAAAATGGATTACGATGTACCGCTCGAGGAATTATCCAACTACCAGGATCAGTCGATCAAGTATTTCAAACAGGCCCTTCCTTTCATGCTGAAGGCGCACCAGATTTCACCGAACGATAAGACAGGTATTGAAGGCCTCCAGGGTATTTACTACCAGCTGAACGACTTCGATAAATCGAATGAGTATAAGAAAAAATTAGAAACATTAAACAAGCAGTAACGTTGTCCGGTTAATTGCTGTGTTGTTATCCGGACACGGGAAAAAATTTATGGCATTAAAGTTCACAATTGGCAGAAAAATAGGCGTTGGCTTTGGTGTGGTTATTTTCCTAACGGTTGTTGCATTCCTCTTTACCAATGTTACCCTTAACGATAGTAAGAAAAAAACCGATCAGGTTGTAAAGGTCGTTACCCCCAGCGTTACAGCCCTTGAAGAGTTGAACCTGATGTTAAAAAGGTCGCAGAACCTGATCACAAAATGGTATTATGTTCAGTCAACCAACGAAGACCCTTTTAAAAAAGAACTCCGTAAACTGATCAACCAGGAATATCCTCACCTGAAGGATTCCATTGGAAGTCTTTCCCAGCATTGGACAATTGACGATAAGGATGAGATCAAAGCTATTTTCAGCTTAACCGATAAATTATTCCGGTATTACGAAGACGAAGTAATGGGAACCATTACCGGCTTTTCCAGTTATGATGACGCCCAGCTGATGTTTACCGTGCGCCTTCCTTTTGAAGAGGTTGATGTAAAGTTGGATATTATTTATCAACAATTATTCGACCTGATCGGTTCTCAGAAGAACTCCGCAAGAGAAGTTTCCGACCAGATGTTTACTTCCTTTACTTTTCTTCAGCAACTCATCAAATGGATAGGGATCGCCCTGGTAGTTGGGGGAATATTGGTAGCGGTATTTACCGTGCGCTCTATTGTAAGACCGATACAGCTTCTAAAACGAATGCTGCTGGCCATGAGTAAGGGAATTCTGCCCAAGGAAAGAATTCCGGCAAGAAGCGACGAGATAGGCGAGATGAACCTTGCGCTGACGGGCCTGATCGGCGCTCTCGATAGCACAACTGAATTTGCACGACAGGTCGGTTCCGGTAATTTTGAGTCTTATTATGAGCCCCTGAGCGAGCATGATACCCTCGGGAACGCCTTGCTGAAAATGCGCGTGGACCTTCGCGAAAATGAGCGCGTACTCGAGCAAAAAGTTATTGAGCGTACGGAACAGGTAGTAAGGCAGAAAGAAGAGATCGAGGAAAAGAATGTGCAGTTGGAAGTTCTCTACAAGCACGTTACAGACAGTATCCGTTATGCAAAACGTATCCAGGAAGCCATTCTTCCACCGGAAAACCTGGTAAGGCAGGTATTGCCTCAATCCTTTGTGTTATTTAAACCCAAAGATATTGTGAGCGGTGATTTTTACTGGTTGGATAAAAAGAACGGGAAGTCAATGGTGGCCGCGGTAGATTGTACAGGACACGGAGTTCCGGGAGCATTCATGAGTATTGTGGGATATAATCTTTTAAAGGATATTGTCGGTAATTCGGATCTTATCCATCCTTCCGATATCATGAATAAGATGAGTGACGGAGTGAACAAAACACTGCATAATACAGTAGGCGAGGATCAGACCAAGGATGGAATGGACATGACCATGTGTGTGATCGATTACGAGAAATTGGAACTCGAATTCGCAGGCGCTTTTAATCCGCTGTATCTCATCCGTGATGGAAAACTCAACCAGTACAAAGCCGATAAATTCCCGGTTGGACTTCATGTTGCCGGAGAAAAACAAAGCTTTACAAACAACGTTATTCAACTGCAGAAGAACGATACGATCTATATTTTCTCGGATGGATATGCCGATCAGTTTGGCGGACCAAGAGGAAAGAAATTCATGGCGGGTCATTTCCGCGAACTGCTGCTGTCCTTAAGCGACAAGCCGATCTACGAGCAGAAATCCATACTTAACAAAACCATCGAAGACTGGCGCGGGGAACTGGAGCAGGTCGATGACGTTCTTGTGATCGGAATCCGCATTTAGCGGCTGCATCCCTCATTTTTATTAATAAAATTAAATTATATCGATAGTATAGATCATGATCATTGAGAAATTAGCAGAAATAAAAAAGCGTTACGAAGAAGTTGAGCAAAAGCTGGCGGATCCTGTTGTGATCGCTGATATGAAGCAATTCAAAAAGCTGAATATTGAATACCGGAACCTGGAACCGGTTGTGAAAGCATTTGAAGATTACAAAAAGATCCAGAACAATATTGATTCGGCAAAGGAAGTACTGGCGACGGAAAAAGACAAAGACTTCCTGGATATGGCCAAAGCCGAACTGGAAGAGAACCGCGCGGCAGAGGAAAAGCTGGCAGAAGAAATAAAGCTGATGCTGATCCCGAAAGATCCTGAAGACGCAAAAAACTGTGTCATGGAGATCCGTGCCGGAACGGGTGGCGATGAAGCTTCCATCTTTGCCGGCAACCTGCACGAAATGTACATGCGCTATTGCGAGAACAAAGGATTTAAAACCGAAATAGTGGATATGAGTCCCGGTACCATGGGTGGCTTTAAGGAGATCGTTTTTAATGTTATCGGTGATAACGCCTATGGCACAATGAAATTTGAAAGCGGTGTTCACCGTGTTCAGCGTGTTCCCGCAACTGAAACGCAGGGCAGGGTTCATACTTCGGCTGCCACTGTAATTGTATTACCGGAAGCGGAAGATGTGGATGTGGTAATTAACCCGGCCGATCTTGAATACCAGACCTCGCGATCCGGTGGAGCAGGAGGGCAGAACGTAAATAAAGTGGAGACCAAAGTGCAGCTTACGCATAAGCCGACAGGGATTCAGGTGATGTGCCAGATCGAACGTTCACAGTTCGGAAATAAGGAGCGTGCCCTGCAAATGCTCAAAACAAAATTGTACGAGATCGAATACCAGAAGCACCTCGAGAATATTTCTTCGAAAAGAAAAACAATGGTAACCAGCGGTGACCGTTCCGCGAAGATCAGGACCTATAATTACCCGCAGAACCGCATTACCGATCACCGGATCAACCTTACTTTATACAACCTGACTGAGTTTGTAAACGGTGATATCCAGCAAATGATCGATGCCCTGCAGTTCGCTGAAAACGCGGAGCGCTTAAAAGAAGGCGGATTGGAATAAATGAGTAGCAGGCTGAGATACACGTTCATTGTTTTGTTGCCTTTTGTATTTCTTGTTCTTGTCAATTCTTTTTCTTCCGCGCCAACTTTTGCATACCGGGTTGATCAATGCACCCGCTATTGCCACAATAAGGGTTGCAGGCACTTCAATGATAAACTAAGCGCAGAAAAAAATTCTTCCTGGCTGAGTAAAAAGGCATTTGAATTCTATTCCTGGAACATTTCGGCGCTAAAAAAGAATTTCCTGGGTATTTCTTACCGTGACATGAATCTGCTCCTGTATGTGGTGTTTCTGCCTTTACTCTTATTACTGCTCACTTATACAGGTTTCAGAAAAACATGAGCGATATTTTAAATATACTTTATTGGTACTGCACGGATTTCTGCATCAACGCAGCTAACCTCTTCGGCATAACGTATATTGAATTTAATTTTATCCTTTTTATTGTTATTTATCCCTTACTATTGTTATTTTTAATCGCTGTTAACCTGAACCGGTACATCATCCGGAGAATACGTAAGCATAAGAATTTATAATATGACGAGAGAAGAATTGATTCAGCAAATAAAGCGAAAAAAAACTTTTTTATGTGTGGGACTTGATCCCGATCTGGAAAAGATCCCTAAGCATTTATTGACTGCAGAGGACCCGGTATTTGAGTTCAATAAAGCCATTATTGATGCTACCCACGAACATTGCATTGCCTACAAACCGAACAGCGCTTTTTATGAGGCTTACGGTTTAAAGGGCTGGACCAGTCTTTCCAGGACAATTGATTACCTGAATGTAAATTATTCTGATCATTTTACCATTGCAGATGCGAAGCGCGGAGATATTGGCAACACTAGTGCAATGTATGCGAAAGCCTTCCTGGAAGAGTTGAATTTTGATTCCATCACGGTGGCTCCTTATATGGGAAGCGATTCTGTAAGACCTTTTCTGCAGTTTAAAAATAAATGGGTGATCCTGCTTGCACTAACTTCCAATGAGGGCGCCTTTGATTTCCAGGTGAAAAAAACGGAAGTAGGTAAACCTATTTATGATCTCGTGCTGGAAGTTTCCAAACAATGGGGAACTGCTGATAACATGATGTATGTGGTGGGCGCTACTAAAGCAGAGATGCTGGCAGAGATCCGGAAAATTATTCCCGATCATTTCTTGCTCGTGCCCGGAGTAGGCGCGCAAGGCGGAAGTCTTGAAGAGGTATGTAAATACGGATTGACTAAGGATTGCAGTCTACTGGTGAATTCCTCCCGCGGAATATTGTATGCGGGAAAGAATGAAGATTTTGCGGAGAAAGCAAAGGCGGAGGCAAAAAAGATTCATGAGGAGATGAGGGAATATTTGAGATGATTAAAACAAATTCAGCAGACAGCTTTTATTGTTGTAGTCTTCGTATAAATCTTAACTAATAGATTACATCTACTTCGTCTGAACGATCTTAAACACATCCAGTTTATTGCCGTGTGCACAGCGGATAAAATAGATCCCTGAATCAAACTCATCGGTAGCTATGGAGATCCTGCCGGACTTTAATACATGCTGTTCCGGCGCCTTCATTAATCTTCCTTCGGTGTTATACAGACTGATCGTTATTTTTTCTTCCTGCTCCAATTGCACATTAACAAAAGTACTTCCCGGCAGGTGTTGCAGGCTTAACTGGTTACCCTGCGAAATACCCGGCTTTATTCCGGTAACATCATTAATAATATAGATCGTGTGATAGGTAGTATCCGAGCAGGTTGTATTGGAAGAGATTAACTGAACGGTGTAAGTTCCGAATGAGGGATACGTATACTGAGGGTCTTCGGTAAGATCAGCTGCTGAACCATCCCCAAAATTCCACTGATAATTAAATGCGTTTTGGCTTTCATTTCCGAAGTAAACGGTTGTGCCCTGGCTGAACAGAATCGTATCCTGGACATCAATAACCGCGGAAACATTATTTTCAGTACCAATGCTAACTGTATAATGCGAAGAGCAATTATTTGCATCTGTGATCGTAAGCTGGTAATCGCCTGCGGAAAGGTTGGAAATTCCCGGAGTAGCTGAGCTGTTCGACCACAGGTAAGTATATGGCGCTGTTCCGGAAACGACACTGTTCAGTATAACTGAGCCGTCCTGCTGATTATTACAGGAAATATCATTTGTGGAAATATTGGCATGAATGGAGTCTGTCATTCCAATTGAAATGGTTTGCGAAAGTTGTGCGCAGGTCCCGGTATTTCCGTTAACGCTTAGCATATAATTTCCGGCTGCAAGATTGCTTAAAGTATCAGGGCCAGCTACATTGTTCACTGTCCGAATCACCACATTGTTTTCATCTGTCCAGGTATAATCAAAAGGTCCGTTGCCAATTCCCTCAGCAATGATATAAGCGTCCTGCATTCCGGGACAGGATGAAGTTCCTGTAGAAACTGTGAGCGGAATAGTGATGGTTCCAACGTTCGCGGAAAACTGGGCAGTGCAATTATTCGCATCTGTTATTGTCAACTGATATGTTCCGCTGGAAAGATTAGCAAGTGTTGGGCTAGTACTGCCGCTTGACCAGCTATAGGAATAAGGCGCAGTCCCATTAGCCAGGTTTAATACATCGATGCTTCCGTTTGGTACATTGTTACAGGTGGCGTTGCTTACAGCGAGGTCTGCAGTGATACTCTCCGGATCAGTTATAGTAACACTTCCCGCAAGCTGCGGGCACCCGTCGCTGTTGCCATAAATACTTACTGTATACGTTCCCGCGGGAACACCACTCAGCGTATCCGAACCTGCAATGCCGCTTACATTTCGTACAACTGTATTGTTTGCATCCATCCAGGTATAATCAAATGGCCCGTTACCAACTCCTTGGGCTATTGCAGAACCGTTTGCCATCCCCGAACAAAGCGGCTGAATGGAGCTGAGTGCTATCGGAGCGCCGATATGCAAAAGAAATCTTACTGCTTTTGTGGTATCAGTCATGCTGAAAGTATAACTGTTATTACCAGTAAGTGTTGTAAAAGTAGAGGTAGCCAGATCCTCAAGGATCATGCAGTTGGTAGAAAGAGCGTTATCCAGGAATTCCGCATGAATGGTAAAAACACCCGATGTTCCTGTTGTTGCGCGAACAGGAATTACAATAGCGCCGGTGGTATCCGGAATTGAATTAATGGAAAGATCCACATCACCGCTTGTATCGCTTGCAACTGTATTGATCCCGGGTACAGCAGGATTAAAGCTGTAAAATTTGCTGGCATCATAATACGCGTCATAATTTACGGAGGCTCCGTTTACAAAATTGATCAGGGCTTCATCGCTATAGGCATTGCCATTAATGGATAGTTTTAATTGCCGGCTTATACCAGTAGAAGAATTCAGTACAGTACCTGGAGCTGAATGCTTGATAAACGTTGAGCTTGCTGTAGTTTTGAAGTTTTCAGTCAGGGCAAGGGTAGTTCCTGCTGTGCAATACACCCAAAAGGATTGGGATGAAGCAATGACATTTCTAACACCATTTGTTCCAACTCCTCCCGTTCCCTGCACATAAACACCATACTGCTGTGCCGCATCGTTCCAGATCTGAATTTCATTTGCTGTTTGCCCACTCAGGATAACATTGTCCCAATCGATCGGAGCCGGATAAGGATTCGAAACAAAGTTCCATCCATCCACACCTGGCGTTCCGGTATTGGTGCTGGTGAGCGGAATGTTTACTCCTGCCTTGGAAGCAATTGGTCCGGTAACGGAAATGGTCCTTGGGTTAGGTCCGATATAACACAAATAACCTTTGTTATTGATACTCTCAGCAAGTCCGGTGGGTTCAACCCAGCCCGAGTCAATTATAGGAAAGGGAGAAGGCTCATTGTACCAATAAATACTTGTAAAAGAAAAATTTGGTGTTCCCGCTCCGGGAAAACCTGAAGTTGGAAAATTTGCCGCCCAGCTGCCAACTGTAAGTCCTGTAACCGGCGTGCCTAATTCGTACCATCCTGTTTGCCCACCGATATAACGCTGAACTTTTAATTTGTTTCCGGTTATGTTCGCAGTGGCCCCGGTTAACTTATCAATGAGAGCTGTCTGTGCTGCTGTTGATAACAGAGTAAGAGTATTTGTGGTGAGATCAAGAGGCCCCGATAATACGCTCACAATATTGGAAACGCGCTGATTGGCATTTAACTTTACTCCTGCTGCAGATGAATTATTACAGGTGAGATTATAAAAAACAGTATTTGTGGTTCCATTAATGGTTTGTGCAGCGGCTCCATTAAAAATTACAGTTCCCTGCTGAGGTATGAATGTTCCGTTATTCGTCCAGTTCCCTGAAAGGCTCACCGAATTGTTTCCTGCTCCTGCATCGAGCGTTACTGAATTATTGATAGTGAGAAGACCGGTGGCTGCTATGTTACTCCCGAGTGTTTTATTTCCGCTATTTGATAAAATTAAATTATTGAAGGTTTCACCACCCGCTCTTGAAATACTTTGATTTACCCCGCTGAATGTTGTGGTCTGCGTTCCGGGAATAAAAGAAGGTCCATTGTTTAACCAGTCCCCGCTTATGGAAACATTAAAATTGTTGGCGCTGAATGCACCGGAGCCTGCGTTGACAGTTAAGTTTCCGTTTACAGTGATCGCGCTTAAAAGCGTTTTGGTTCCCGAACCTGAAAAAGTAATGTTATTAAAAACTTCTCCTCCCGCTTTATTAATGGTTTGGGCGGTTGTACCGTTGAAAGTAACTGTTCCCGATCCTGGGGTAAAAGTTCCGTTATTGGTATAGTTCCCTGCAATATTCAAATTCGTGGCTCCGGAAAAACTGAGGAATGCGTTAATATTTATCGTCAGGCTTTTACAGCTGGCGCCGGGAGCGGTAACTTGTGGGAAAT
>JBJMLS010000253.1:0-5234 GCA_045805185.1 Bacteroidia bacterium
ATGAAGTGTATGATAATTATGAGGTCTTTTATGTGCCGTATAAAAGTAATGCCAATGGAAGGCTTTTCTGGAAATACGGAGATAATAAATATAAATATTTCAGGAAATGCTTAACTTTCATGGAAATGATCCTTCAGAATTATTGGAACCGCATTATTCCCTTTTCCAATATTTATTATTTCTCCAGGGATCTTTTGAAAAAGAATAAAGACATCACAAAGATGATAATAACAGCTAATCCTTATGTGATGTTCAAGTTCGGTTACCTTCTTAAAAAAGAATTCGGGCTGAAGTGGATAGCTGATTACCGCGATGACTGGACAACTGATGAGATCAAGAGCTACAAAGGATTTTTCGCAAAGATCATTTACATATTTGATAAGAGGAGTGAGTTAAAGTGGGTGGGAAGCGCGGATCATGTTACTACTGTTTCGGATAATTACCTCAGTAAGATCAGAAAGCTTCTGAAAAATAAAAATGGCAGTGTCATCTATAACGGTTTTTGGGAAAAGGAAAACGGATACGGGAATAGTGATGGGAGCGAAAAGGAATTCAGGATCACATTCAATGGAACCCTTTATGATACCCAGCCAATAGAGATCTTTCTGGAAGGAATAAAAAAGCTTATCCTGGCATTTAAGGAAGAGGTATTCATTCGCCTGTATTTCCCCGGACTTGCTTATGACAGATCACAGGCGGAACGGGTGATCGAAATGATGGGTAAGTTCGGGGAACACGTAATGATCACGGAAAGGATCTCCCGGAATGAGGTTCTTGGGATTCAGGCGAAATCTCAATTGTTATTGATGATAGCGCATACAAATATAAGAGGAGTCCCTTCTTCTAAATTATTTGAATACATAGGGCTGAGAAAACCTATCCTGGTTTGTCCCGGTGATAATGATATTATTGACAGGCTCGTGTCGGAAACAGGCCTCGGAATTATTTGCAATAGCAGCGAAGAGGTGTTTAATAAGTTGAAATCCTGTGTAAGAGAATACCTGAAAAGCGGGAAAATAGGAATGGAACCTGACGAAGAGGCGATCGCTGTTTATTCAAGAGCGGAACAGGTAAAGCAGTTGTCGCTGGTACTTGATAAATTGTAAAACATGTGTGGAATAAGCGGATACTTTTCACCAGGGGCGGTTTTCACCAAAGCCGATCTTACTGCAATGACTGATGCCCTGGCTCATCGTGGGCCGGACGCGGACGGATATTTCATGGAAAATGCTGTTGGCCTCGGACACCGTCGCTTAAGCATTCTCGATCTCCGCGAGGTTGCCAATCAACCAATGCATTCTCAGAATGATCGTTACGTTATTGTGTATAATGGAGAAGTATATAATTTTAATGAGATCGCCAATGAACTAAAAACGTCTCATTCGGGAAGTGAAAAGCTGGTCTTTGCTACCTCTTCAGATACCGAAGTTATCCTGGAGGCATTCTCCGCTTACGGTCCGGCCTTTGTTGAAAAACTGAACGGGATGTTCGCCATTGCCATTTACGATAAAGTTAAGGAGGAGCTTTTTCTTTTCAGGGACCGCGTCGGGATCAAGCCGTTGTATTACTATTGGGATGGAGTGAACCTGCTATTTGCATCCGAACTGAAGGCGCTGAAAAAAGCGCGAAACCTGAAACTGACCATTAACCCACAATCGATCTTTTATTTTCTTCACCTCGGCTTTATACCCGCGCCTTATTCCATTTACACGGAAATAAATAAACTGGAGCCGGGAAGCTCCATTAAAGTAAGTACAAAAGGGATCCAATTTGATAAATACTGGTCCCCGGGAAATTGCCTGAAGCCTGAAGTGATCAAAAGTGAAAAACAGGCTTTGGTGATCATGAGCGATCTTTTGATGAGCTCGGTGCAATACCAATTGAAAAGCGACGTGCCTTTCGGGGTGTTTCTCAGTGGCGGTATAGATTCAAGCCTGATAACATCGCTGGCGGTAAATCTTTCCAATTCCAAGGTAAATACATTTTCGATCGGGTTCCAGGAAAACCGCTTCAATGAATCGGATTATGCTCGCGCAATCGCAAAACACCTGGGCACGAACCATAATGAATTCATTGTTTCCTATAAAGACGCGATCAATAATATTGAAAATATCTTTGAAGCATACAGTGAACCTTTCTCCGATTCTTCGGCAATTCCAACAATGCTCGTTTCCAGGCTGGCTAAAAAATACGTTACCGTAACGCTTTCGGGAGAAGGAGGTGATGAGCTTTTTATGGGATACGGCGCCTACCGTTGGGCCAGGAGATTCGACAATCCATTGATCCGCTTGTTCCATAACCAGATCGGGGAGCTGCTTAAATTGACGAGCAGCGACAGGCTTCACAGGATCGCCAAGCTCCTGAGCCTCGATAATATGAAGAACCTGAACAGTCATATTTTCTCCCAGGAGCAATACCTTTTCTCATTTAAAGAGATCAGCAGCTTGCTTGTTGATGGTTCATCCCTTAGCGGCCTGAGTGTGCTTAACAAAGCCAATTTCAATAGTGTGGCAAGGCTTACCGCTGAAGAAAAGCAGTGCTTGTTCGATCTTACATTTTATTTACCTGACGACCTGCTCACAAAAGTAGACCGGGCCAGCATGTTTTATTCGCTTGAAACACGGGTGCCTTACCTCGATCACAGGATCATCGAATTCTCCCTGAATCTCTCACCGGAGCTGAAGATCAGGAACGGCGTATCGAAATACCTGTTGAAAGAGATCCTTTATCAATACATACCCCAAAGCTATTTCAACAGGCCAAAGCAGGGCTTTGCCATTCCCCTTGTGAAATGGCTCAGGAATGAACTAAAGTACCTTATAGATGAAAACCTGGATAGGGGTACGATCGAAAAATTCAATGTAGTTAATTATAGTGAAGTCGAAGAGCTGAAGAAAAAATTCTATGCCGGTCAGGATCACCTGTACAACCGTTTGTGGCTCTTGATCGTACTTCATAAATGGCTGATCAAAAACGAACGATAGTCCCGCTCTTCTTCTCATAGATATCCCTCAGGATATAAAGACTGGCCACAAAAAAAGGAAGTTCCGGGATCCGCAGCCGTACAAGCGAACCGAAATTAGCCACAGACAAGCCGACCGAAAAAGCGAAGAATATAGAGAAAATAAGAGAGAACAATACGATCGGATTGTTTCCAATGGAACTGAAAAACCCTTTGATCCTGAGCTTTATTAAAAGGAACAGCGTAAGAATAAGTAAGTAGGTATTTTCCAGCGCTGATACCAGCATCATCGGATTTTTAACATCGAGAAGAGATGGCCTGAACAGACCTGATGCAATAGCTATTGGAGCCTTAGCTGAAACACCGCCAATACTCGCGTCAAACTCTCCAATGTCAAAAGCGTTCCCGCCGTAATAATCCGCCTTCATATCTTTTTGCACTACCACGGCGCGGTCGAGAACTGAATCGACTTTGTACATCCCCAGGTAATCTCCCATGTAATTGAGGGCAGCAAAAGCGAGAAGTCCTCCCAGGCTTAGAAGCACGGGACCTGCAAAAAAGCGAAATGTCTTGTTTTTAATTTTCGAGATCTGCTGATTGGATAGCCAGATAATGGAACCGGGCAGGATCGCGAAAAAAATGTAGGGCTTGATAGAGATAATGAAAAAGCTGGCGACGAGGATCTGAATAATGAACCGGGCACGGTAACGCTTTTGAATAAAAAAATTATAGAACGAATACGTATACCACCCAACAGCGGATAAGGTAAAAGAATCCTTCATGATTCCCGATCCCCAGAAGATAACGGAGGGAATAAAAATGGTAGCGATGGCAAGTTGTTTTTTAAGGTGAGGAAATTCTTTGCAGAAAACCTGGAACAGTTTCCAGGATCCGCTGTAGCAGATCACCGCTGTGAGTAAAGCGCTCGGGAAATAAGTGCGGCAACCGAGTATTACTATGGGAATCTCTAGTCTTACTACGAAGAAAGAATGAGGATCCCTGTGCCAGTATACGGGATAATCCAGGAAATCGTCAAAGAACAAATAAGAATTCAGTCCGGGGTTCCCTAACCAGCCCCAGAAGAAATTACCGGTATTCTTTGCAAGCAAACCTGAATAGGCATGCGCAGTTTGATAATAGTTGATCGTATCGCCGCCGCTGTAGTAAAAATTATACACCAGTCCGAGCGCTATTGCACCAATGATTTTTACAGTGAGCCCAATCGTAAAGTATTTGTATTCTGGCTGGTTCCTAACCTTATGCTTCTGGTAAACTACGGCCAGCAGGATAATTATAACAAGGTAGAGCGGAGTAAGTAAAAGGTCATATACACTCAGGATCTCCATTCATACAAAAATAGCCAATCTTTTATTAAATTCGCTGATATGAAGGTATTATTCATTTCGTGGGACGGATTAACGGATGCGCTGGGTCAATCACAGGTGATCCCATACATGAAGGGGCTGGCAGCTGAAGGAAATGAGATCACGATCCTGAGCAGCGATAAGCAGGAGAAATTAAACGAGAGAAGGAAAACGATTGAGGGAATAGTTGCAGTGGCCGGAATAAATTGGCGCTATGTGAAACATAGCAGGGGCATTCCTGTTTTTTCGCAATTCCTGAATTACTATAGATTGCGGAGAGCTGCGTTAAAACTGCATGAAGAAGAGAAATTCAGGATCTTCCATTGCCGCAGCTATATCCCGGCGCTTATCGGCTTATCTGTTAAGAGAAAAGAGCCGGCAATGAAATTTGTGTTTGACATGCGTGGGTTCTGGGCCGATGAAAGGGTGGATGGAGGACTGTGGAGGCTAAGTAATCCTGTTCATAAACTCGTCTACAGATGGTTCAGGAAAAAAGAAGTGGAGTTTCTGAAAGAGGCTGATCATGTTGTTTCGCTCACGGAAAGAGCGATTCCTGAAATAAAGAAATTGCTTCCGGCCGATTTCAATCTGAATTATTCGATCATTCCCTGCTGTTGCGACGAAGTGGTTTTCGACCCGCAGCGGATTAAGGACAGTGAAAAAGAAAAGCTGAAAAAAGCGCTGAAGATAAGTGATGAATTCATTCTCTGCTACCATGGGTCAATTGGTACCTGGTACATGATCAAAGAAATGCTTTCCTTCTACAGCATAATTAAAAAGCTTCATCAAAATGCCAGGTTTCTTATCCTTTCGCCAGCGAAGAATTCTGGGAAACCTGAGAGCAACACCTGCTTTATGTCTGTTTGACTCCTGAATTCCTTCAAAAGCAATTTCGAAAACAAGTTCAG
>JBJMLS010000254.1:0-6082 GCA_045805185.1 Bacteroidia bacterium
AAACGTGATCCGGATAAAACGGATGACGACGATGACAATGATAATACAATACCTGAAAAAAATCAGGATGATGTTCAAAAGAACCCAAAATTGTAATCAATACAGCTCAATCTTTTTATTTAAACGGCAAGGTTATGCGAATTACACGAACTATAGATACTGTAGAGTACATAAGTCCCGGCGACTTTATGCAGTTGTACTTCAAGCCTCAAAAGCCGCTGATCATTAAAAACTTTGCGGGAAATACACCGGCTGGAAAACACTGGACGATTGAATACCTCAAGCGTATCTGCGGAGATGTAACTGTCGACATTTTTGACAGTGAAAATAAGAACAGTAAGTCCTCGGCTTATACAAAAGCCGACAAACAAATGTGCTTCAGCGATTATGCATCTATCCTTGAAAAAAACGAAAGCTCCAGCTTCCGCATATTTCTGTTCAATATGTTCAGGCATAAGCCTGAACTCCGCAAAGACTTCCCTTGTCCCGGAATTTTTAAAGGAATACTCGGCCGGGTTGGCTACATGTTCTTCGGCAGTAAGGGAACAAAGGTCAGGATACACCAGGACATAGACATGTCTTCTGTATTGCTGACCCAGTTCCACGGACGAAAAAAAGTAAAGCTGATAGCGCCAAAATATTCCGCACTCCTGTATCGTCTCCCTTTTAATACCTACTCGCTAATTGATCCGGAAAAGCCAGACCTGGATAAATACCCCGCATTAGAATTTGTTGAAGCCCAGGAATGCGTGCTTGAACCGGGCGACACTTTATTTATGCCAGGCGGGTACTGGCATTACATTACCTACCTTGACGGAGGCTTTGCCGTGAGCTACCGCAAGCTGAGTCCCGGATTAAAAATGAAATTGAAAGGCGTAGTGAGCCTCCTTGTCCACATGCCAATCGACAAAGCGCTGAACTTGATGTTCAAGGATAAATGGCTGATGAAGAAAGAAGAGCTCGCGCGCGCCAATGCAACCAAAGCAATGGTTAAAATACTTCTCGAATCAGAGAATCCGTATTCACTTAAAGACATCAGTCATATCTGACCAGCCTTAGCCAACTCTACTGATTCTTTATTTCCACTCCGGCCCTGTTTGGCTGTCCTTACGGCCACACACTATAACACATATCAAATGCAGGAATAGCGCTTGCGGAAACCAGAATCTTAACTTTACTATGTAACAACCGGAGACTAAGAAGCCTTCCGGTGCTTTGGCTGCAGGCTTGCCCTCAACTGATCCATCAGGTCCTTCGACTTGCTGTGTACTACCTTTAGTTTTGGCTGCTTTATCTTAACTCCTTTTGCTTTTGCCTTGATCACTTTCAGTAATTCTGAAGTGTAAGTATCCTTATAAACGGAAATATCAAATTTTTCCGTCAGCTGTTCTATTAATGAAATGGCCATTTTTAATTCACCGGGCTTAACTGTGGACTTTGCAGGAAGCTTCAATTCCGAAGTATCCCTGATCTCTTCGTAGAACCGTAAGCGGTTAAGCACGATCACATCCTTACTCGCTTTCAGCAGGGCGAGACTCTCCTTATTGCGTAAGACGAAAGTAGCCACGCCCACTTTACCGGTTTTCAGCAAAGCCTCGCGCAACAAAGCATAAGCGCGCTCACCTGATTTATCGGGTTCAATATAGTAGGGTGTTTCATAATAGATGGTGTCAATTTCCTTTTCATCCACAAAATCGGTAATGTCTATCGTCCTGGTCTTTTTTGCATTCGCCTGCTCAAAATCTTTATCATCAAGGATAATGTATTCATCGTTGTACTTGTATCCTTTCACAATATTCTGCCAGCTTACTTCCTTTCCGGAATTTTCGTTCACGCGCTTGAATTTAATATTTGCATGATCTTTCGCGTCGAGCATGTCCAGGTCGAGCGTACTGCTTTGCGTAGCGCTGTATAATTTTACTGGAATATTTACAAGGCCAAATCCAATGGCTCCGGTCCACAGTGATCTCATTTTGTTCAGTTATTAGTTTCTTTTTCCTTTTTTAAGATCTTCATCAGTAATTTTTCTTCGCAGGTCAAACCCGGCATTCTGATACCATTGCTTTCCCTGCTGTATTTTTGAATGCAATTATTTTCGCACAAGGAGATGATCACGGGATGCACATAATACTTTTTGCAAATTGTTCTTGAATTACCAAGCTCTTTAGAGACTTCATCCATCGCCTGTACGATTTTTTTTCTGGTCAGGAGTCCGGGCTTATTTTTATCCAGCTTCCTGAGAAAATGAAACGCATGAACCGTACCTGTCCAGGTGCGAAAATCTTTTGCGCTGAATTCCTTCCCGCTTATTGTTTTGATATAATTATTCACCATGCCGGAATCAATTGTTCTGTGATCGCCTTCCTTTGTAATATATTGAAACAGCTCCTTACCCGGAATATCCCTGCATTTCCGGACGATCCGTGCCAGGGTTTTATTTTTAACGGCAATGGAATGATAAATACCTTTTTTTCCTTTGAAATCGAAACGCATCCGGTCGCCTTCCACTTTAACATGCCTGTCCTTAAAAGTAGTAAGGCCATAAGAGCCATATAACTTTTCATACAGTGTATTTCCAATCCTGATATTTGTTCTTTCCATTAAGCTAATTACCGTCGCCAGTACTTTTTCCTCGGGAAGCCCTGGAAGGCTAAGGTCTTTTCGCACTTTTCTGCGGATAGCCGGCAGGGTTTTACCAAACGCAAACAGGCGGTGGAATTTAGTTTTGTTCCGTTGCTGGTTCCACAATTCATGATACCTGTATTGCTTTCTGTTCTTCGCATCTATTCCTGTGGCCTGCAAATGTCCGTTTGGAAAAGGGCAGATCCAGACTTTTTTCCAGGCGGGGGGAATGGCCAGTCTCCTGATCCGCTCCAGCTCCCGCTCATCTTTTATTTCTTTTTTTTCTGAATAGTAAAAAAATTTCCTTCCTTTCTTTTTCCGCGTTATTCCGCTTTGCCTGTTGTTAACGTAGACTAAGTCGACCTTTCCCTCTTCCTCCTGTATGACCGTAAATACATTCCTGCGGAGAAATCGCTTTTTTACCGGCTTTACCTTAACCATTCACAATTTCACCTCCATTGGGATGTAACACCTGGCCCGTCATGTACGAGGAATCTTCGCTCGCCAGGAAAAGATAACAAGTGGCAACTTCTACAGGTTCCCCCGCCCGCTTCATGGGCACATCGCTGCCAAACTGCGCCACCTTTTCCGGTTTAAAGCTCGAAGCGATCAATGGCGTCCAGATAGGGCCGGGCGCAACCGCGTTTACCCGGATGCCTTTATCCACAAGATTTGCCGATAAGCTTCTTGTAAATGAAACGATCGCCCCTTTGGTACTGGAATAATCGATCAGTGCAGCGCTTCCCCTATAGGCCGTTACTGAAGCGGTATTAATAATAGCGCCGCCGCGGGGAATATAGTTCAATGCATTCTTAGTGATCCAGAAAATAGAAAAGAGATTCGTTTCGAATGTTCTTAACAGATGCTTTGTTGTGATATCCTGCAGACTTTTCGCTTCATAATGTATGGCGGCATTATTTACAAGTATATCGATGCCCCCGAATTTTTTCCGGACCTTCTCTACATAAGTTTCGCATTTTTTCTCTTTGCTCACATCTCCCGCGATCAGGAAGCATTTTCTGCCGTGAGCTTCAACCGCTTTGGCAGTATCGCGGGCATCCTTGTGCTCGTTCAGGTATATAATAGCAACATCGGCGCCTTCCTTCGCAAATAACACTGCAACCGCACGCCCGATCCCGCTGTCTCCACCGGTAATAAGGGCGATCTTTCCTTTTAATTTACCGCTGCCCTGAACTGCTTCGTTTTCAAATTCGGGAGGCGGATCCATTTTATATTCCTGGCCCGGCCTGTCCTGGTGCTGAGCCTTACGAACCGCTTTTTTGGGCTTTCCTTTTTGCATTCAATTTAATATAAAGATTAGCTGTTCACATAACAGTTCCCAATCGCGGGGAATAAGCTGTGGGATCAGAACTTCACTCATCAGCATCTTCAAGCTCGCTTACTTCCATAAGCGCCTTCTCATTAATAAATTCAACGGCGATCAATGTCAGGGTTTCATCCGCTTCTTTTTCCTGTTCCAATATTTGCTCCAGCCTTTCTGACACCTCAAACTCCCCGAGCGTTCGGGCGAGTTGCGCCAAGCCGCCATAGGTCGCTATCTCATAATGTTCCACCTTTTGCGCAGCGAAAATCAATCCGACATCGCGCGTTAATGTTCCCTCTGAAGTTTCTCCGATAATTGTTTCCGCTTCCCTGGTGATCCCTTCGATCGCTTCACATTTTTTCGCCTGTGCTTTTTCCGTTAAAAGAGCAAAAATATCTTCAAGCATTCTCACCTGCTTCTCCGTTACTTCAAGGTGATTGGCAAAAGCCCTGAGCAAAGGTTTAGTAGTAGCGGCCCGTCCCATTTTAGGAAGAGCTTTGAGCAGATGTTTCTCAGCCCAATAAATATCTTTCAGTTCACTAATAAAAAATTGTCTTAACAGCGATCTTTCTGAAGAGCCAGGCCTCACGGGATTAAATGTCGTATTCTTTTTCATAGGTCTCTTTTTAGTTTATAGGCCTATTAAAATTTTGTGCCAGTTCCTGTTGGCCTAAACCGGCACAACTACGTCTTTCTCTATTGAGAGAAGGACGAAAGTTTATTTTTATGGGGAAAAAGGGGAAAAAATTGCTACAGATCACAAAGCTTTCTCAGGAAATAAAGCCAGAACTGTATAACAATGGCGGGGATTCATTTAGGAAGGAATATTTTATATTTGTAAATTTACAACCTGCTTAAACCAAGCGATCAATGAATATGGAAAAAGAACCGCGTCAATGTATACTGATCGCAGATGATGATGTTGATGACCAATACATGATCACTCAGGCATTTATTACCCTGAAGTTCGACGTTGACATTAAAACAACTAATGATGGTGTTGAGCTGCTGGATTACCTGCATAACCTAAGCAAACCCGGCGCTGAGGCTAATCCGCTACCCAGAGTTATTTTGCTTGATCTGAATATGCCAAGAAAGGATGGGAGAGAGTCGCTTAAAGAAATTAAATCCGATCCAAAGCTGAATAAGATCCCTGTAGTGGTTTATAGCACGAGCAATAGTCCTGATGACATCTCCTATTGTTATTCAGAAGGCGCAAGCAGTTATATCGTGAAGCCCTATTCCTTTAAAGAATTACTTGAGGTTATGGAAATATTTAAAAACTATTGGTTCTCTGTAGTTAAAACCTCCGGCACAACTATATGAGCAGTCAAAAACCGATAAAATTACTGGTGGTTGAGGATGATGAGGATGATTTCTATTTACTGGAAAGCAGTCTGAAAAAAACTTCCTTTGAGAAACAAATTACCTGGGCCTGCTCATTTGATAAAGCTATTGAGATCCTTGGTTCAGGTCCGGTTGACCTTGTAATTATTGACTATCGCCTGGGAATCCATACAGGGCTCGAGCTTGTTACATACATCAACGAGAATTTTCCATTCACGCCCACTATATTGCTCACCGGTTTAAAAGCTGCCACAATAGATGAAGAAGCTTTAAAATCGGGTGTATACGATTACCTTGCAAAGGACCAGTACACGGTGGAAGACATCGACCGGAGCATCCGTTACGCCGTTGAAAAGTCAAAAGTGCTGAAGTCGCTGAAAGAAAGTGAGAATAAATTTAAAAATCTGTTTGAGAATGCGGTAGAGTATGTTTTTCTTGTTGATTCGAAGCTGTCTATTATTGATGCCAACAAGGCCGCGCTGAAACTTTTCAATTATACAGGTAAAAATAAGATCACCGGCCTAAATCTCGCCAATTACATCTCGCCGAATATATTTGAAACGGACCAGACTACGCATTCATCAGTTGAGATCGAATTTTCCATCCCTGAATTAAATAAAAAGAACTTCTGCATCCTGAATTCATCCATCGTGGATGTTGAAAAAAACATTTTCCAGCTCGTACTGCATGATATAACCGAACGTAAATTAAATGAGCAGCGCGAAAAGCTTCTCGAGAAGCAGGCGCTTACCGGGAAGGTTGCAAGAATCATCGCCCACGAGATCAAAA
>JBJMLS010000255.1:0-8865 GCA_045805185.1 Bacteroidia bacterium
TCAGAAAAAGTGATGAAGGTTCCCGGGAGCGCCTCCCCTTTTTTATTTTTGGCAATACCGTTTATCGCTTTGCCGATCTCCAGTGCCTTTAAAAAATCGAATGCGTAAATGTCATCGTCTCCGCTGCCACCTGCCCTGTTCGAAGAAAAATAACCTTTGCTGATCTTTTCATCAACAATAACTGCAAAATCATCGTATTGGGTATTTAAGGGTGCTCCGGCGTTATAAGCCTTTCCAAATTCAGTTCCATTGAAGATGCACATAAAAATATCAAGTCCTCCCAGCCCAAAGCGTCCGTTGGAAGTGAAGAACAGAACGCTGTTCTTTTCTTCGAAAAAGGGAAATAGTTCATCGCCTTCTGTATTTACTTTCGCGCCGAGGTTTTGTTGCTTCCCCCATTCTCCTTTCTCATTTCTGCTAACCCGGTAAAGATCCGCGCCGCCGTAACCTCCCGGCATATCGCTTGTAAAATACAGCGTGTTTCCGTCCGCGCTGAGACAAGGATGACCTACTGAATAATCCTTGCTGTTAAGGGCGAAAGGTTGCGGATCTGTCCATTTTTCGGATGCGTACTTACTGAAACATATTTCCAGCTGTATGACCTTGTCTTTTCTTTTTGTGTCATAATTGTTCCGGGTAAATGCCATATAGTTTCCATCTTTGCTGAAGCTCGCTGTTCCGTCATGCAGCTTACCGTTCAGGCTTTTGTCAAAATTCTGCGGGTCTTTCAGCTGACTCCCATCCATTTCAGAAACATACATGTCCAGGAAGGGTTTTCCGTTCCAGTTGTATTTTTTCGGTGCAAGCTTTGTCGCGCGGCTGGAGCTGAAAACAATTTTATTTTTATAATAGCAGGGCCCGAAATCTTCGGCTTCAGTATTTATGTTTAAATGTTCTGTCTTGTATTTACCGTCGTCAAGCCGCATTGCCGCTAACTTGCCCTTATTGTCCGCGTAACTCTTCGAGCGGAGATCGTTTTTAGCGAGCTCCCTGAATTTATCCATCTGCCTTCCTGATTCTTCGTATTTCCCTGTGGATTTTAAAAGCATCGCATAGTTATAATAATCCTCGGGCATTACTCCGCTTGCAGAACTTATTAGTTTGGAATAGGCTGCTTCGGAGAGTGAGTCCTGCGCGGTCTGGTGATAGCTTTCCGCGAGATGGCGCTGACCTTCCATGCTTAATTGGTCAGCCTTTGTGTAAGAATCGATGGCTTTGTTATAGGAATAAACAAAAAAGTATTTGTCTCCCCTCAGTTCTTTACTGGATTTTTCAGGGGTAAAGCCGCTAATGCCGACCCACAGGAATAAGATAACGGGGATGAGTAATTTTTTCATAGTTGTGTTAGTTATAAGAATTAAAAGTATCGTGGTGAATGGATCTGTTTTTTGTCAATGAATAGAAAATCATACCTGAGGACCAGTTCATGACTTCCCTGGTTATACTTTGGCGTTCTCAACCCGTATGACCAGTCGAATGAATACCCTACATGCAATTGATCAGTAATATTCAGGCCCACCAATGCGCCGTAGGAATCTCCTGTGCGGAACATGGCGCCGAGCAGTAATTTATTCCGGATGATGAACGATGCGGTGAGATCGGCCTGTATGGGAGCGGCCGGCGTTACCTTGATCAGGGTCGTAGGCTTGAGATCCAGGTTATCACTGATCCTGATCATGGTTCCTGCAATAAGAAAGTAATGCCTTTGTTCCTTCGCCTCCAGTGTATTTCCATTGGCTTGCACTACAGAATATTTGTTTTGCATTAAGTTCGGAGTAGATATTCCGGCATAGAAACGTTCCCTGGAGTAATATGCGCCAAATCCGAAATTAGGCGTTACGTGATTCGTAATGTTGTTTTGAAAAACGGGATCGTTTTGCTGATCCAGCTGAACAGAACTGAGGCCTGCCTGAAATATTTTCGCGCCGGCGCTGATCCCGAGCGCCAGCTTCGACTTTTCATTCAGCTGTATCCTGTAGGCGAAATCCCCGAAAATGGTCGTGTTATTAGTGGGACCGATCTTATCGTTCAGCAGCGAAAGCCCAAGGCCGATATGCTGATTTTTTAAGGGCGCATGCATGGTGATCGTTTGAGTAATGGGCGCGCATTTATAGCTGACCCATTGCGACCTGTGCAGGGCTGTTACGGTTAAAGCATCCCTGCTCCCTGCGTAACCCGGATTGATGACCAGGGTATTGTCCATGTAATGGGTGTACATCGGATCCTGTTGCGCGATTCCGGAAAAGGTTCCGAGAGCTAATGCGAGCAGGGGGAGTATTTTTTTTAGTGTTTTCATTTTTGGTTGTTTTCTTTATGAATTGAATTTTATTTATTGAGGTAAATTGTTCCCTTGAAAACAGGGGAGCCGTCTCCCAGGTCGAGGATATAGAAATAAGTACCGACAGGCAATTGATTTCCTCCTATGCTTAATCCGCCGCTTGATTTTCCATCCCATATATTCTGATAGGGCTGAGCATAAAATACTTTATTTCCCCAGCGGTTAAAGATCTGAAATGTATTATCCGGAAAAGCGGAGATGCCGCGGATCACAAACTCGTCATTGATCCCATCGCCGTTTGGAGAGAAACCTTCAGGAATATTAAAATCAGTGGGCCATGTTTCAACAGATGCGACATTGTTGGTCATGTTGGAGTCAGCCTGTGCGCCATATATTATCGCGGTGTTTACATAATTTCCGTTGGCAACAACAGTTACTGTTACTGTCAGTACCGCCGATGCTCCGTTAGTCATGATCCCGATTGTCCAGATCCCGGTTGACGGATCGTAGGTTCCGATGGTGCTCGTATATGAAACAGCTGTATATCCGCTTTGGAGAATGTCATTTACTTCTACTCCTGTGGCAGTACCCGGTCCGTTATTAAACGCTGTAATAGTAAATACTACATTACTTCCTATGATGGGTGTGGAATTGTTTACCGTCTTTGTAATGGCCAGGTCGGGGGTTAAGCAATTAAGAACGATCACAGTTGTAGTTGATGCAAGAGAAGAGCATCCGTTAGCTGATACGGTTAGTGTATACGTACCTGCGTCAAGCGCTGTAGCTATAAGAATTACAGGGTTCTGTGCAGCTGAGGTGTATCCGTTAGGTCCCGTCCAGCTGTATGTTGCCGAAGCAACTGTTTGCGCAGTAAGGTTTACGGAGCTGCCGGTACAGGCAGGAGAGTTTGATCCAGCTCCGGCAAGCGGGGTCGGACCAACTGTAAGTGTTGCGTTTACAGAGGTATCAGCCGGCGGACATGTTCCGCTGACAATAACATTGTAGTCGGATGCCGCATCCGTAATTCCTGCAGGATTAATTAGGAGTGTAGAAGATGTAACACCGGACAGGTTCCCGCCATTGTTCAAATTTACAGTTCCTTTTCTCCATTGGTAGCTAAGACCTGCGCCGCTTGCGAGTACCGAAAACGTTGCCGGATTTCCACTGCATAGGGTGAGATCCGTGGGTCCTGCAGTAATGATCGGATTAGAAAGGTCCAGCGATACATTTATTGACGTATCATTTGGAGCGCACATACCGCTTACGACAACATTGTAATTAGAAGCTGTATCAGTAATGCTCACAGGATTAATAATAAGGGTTGCAGTAGTTGCACCTGAGGTATTTCCTCCGTTCACGAGATTAACACTACCTTTTCTCCATTGGTAACCCAGCGAATTTCCCGTAGCGGCAACTGAAAAGCTTATTGAATTTCCCGGGCAGGCAACTACATCGGAAGGAGCTGTGGTAATATTCGGATTACCCAGGCTTAACGATACATCAAGTGATGTATCGTTCGGCAGGCACATTCCGGTTATCACAACATTGTAATTGGATGCAGTATCTGAAGCGCCGGCGGGATTAATAATGAGTGTTGAAGTAGTGGCGCCGGAAATATTTCCTCCATTGACCAGGTTTACATTTCCTTTTCTCCACTGGTAACCCGGTGAAGCTCCTGTTGCGGAAACAGAAAAGCTTACTGAAGCTCCGCTGCAGACCAGCTGGCTGGCAGGTTGCGTTGTGATATAGGAATTATTGATCTGAAAAGAAACATCTGCAGAAGTATCGTTTGAACAAGACCGGAGGACAACAACGTTGTAATCTGATGCCGTATCAGCGATGGTCGCCGGATTGATAGTAAGTACCGCGGAATTGGCTCCCGAGATATTTCCTCCGTTGACCAGGTTCAGATTTCCTTTTCTCCATTGGTAACTGAGTACGCTTCCTGCTGTGCTTACGGAAAAGCTTATTGAATTTCCGGAACAGGCTGTCTGATCAGTTGGCTGGGTTGTGATCCCGGATGGGCCGATCAGTAATGAAACGTCTACGGAAGTATCATTAGGGGAACAGGATCCGCTGATGACCACATTGTAATTGGATGAAGTATCCGTCAGGTTAACAGGATTAATGATCAGTGTTGCGGAAGTTGCCCCGGAGATATTTACCCCGTTGACTAAATTAACAATTCCTTTTCTCCATTGGTAAGTGAGACCGGCGCCCGTTGCAGCTACAAAAAAGTTTGCAGCGCCTCCCGGACAAACAGCCTGGTTGACGGGTTGTGTAAATATTGCGGGAGGAGCGTTGACTGCAAGGGAAACATTGATCGAGGTGTCGTTTGGAGCGCCGCTGATCACCACATTATAATTGAATGCCGTATCTGTCAGATTCACCGGATTAATGATCAGGGTAGCTGACGTTGCCCCGGAAATATTTCCGCCGTTAATGAGATTAACTGTTCCTTTTCTCCATTGATAAGTGATGGCTGTTCCTGCAGCGTTTACTGAAAAGCTTGCAGAGCTTCCTGCACATACTGCCTGGTTGGCCGGCTGCGAAGTAATGGCTGTAGGCGGAAGACCGCAGCCCGGGGGCATGATCACCGTAACTGCTGTTGTATTAAGGGCGCCCGTAGTTGTCAGGGCCCTGCCGTCAAGCAGAACTCCGGTAGTCAGGTTAATCGCTCCATTATTGCAGATGATTGTTCCCCTGAAAATTGAATTGTCGTTTATGCTTACGGCGCCTTCCACTTTCCAGTAAACATTTTTCGACTGCGTTCCGTTGATCAGGACTACGTTGGAAAAAGTACTGGTTGAGAATGCGCCGTTAACCTGGATAACAAATACCGCATTGGGGTTTCCTTCTGCATTGAGGTAAAGTGTGTCTGTAAAAGTAACAGCCGCGTTCATCCGGTAAGTATGCGGGGTAAGAACAAGATTGTTCCCGAATTGTGCGGGATACAATAATTCTATATCATAAGGCAGCGTGTTGAGATAGGAGTAAGCATTTAAAAGGTCAGAGGCGCAGGCCGCTGTAGAGCCATCAGGAATGGGATGGATCATGCCGGTTACAAACAAAGGATTGTATCCTGTTGTTAAGCCGAGGTCCGTTCCAACATCACCTGTAACATTTGTTACTCCGGTATTTGTTACCGGACCGTCGGAAGAGAACAAGGCGTAACATGCTGCTGAAACCAGGGAAGGAGCTAAAGGGCCCGTCAAGACAGGACTTCCACAGCCAATAGGTGTATAGGCAAGCACGCCGTCAATTGTAATGGCGCCGGTAGTTGAAAGCGCACGTCCTTCAAGCGTATCTCCCGCGTTCATATTAATGGCTGCGTTATTCGCGATCACAGTTCCTCTCATGGTAGTTCCGGATGCCATACTCACGAGTCCTTCTACTTTCCAGTACACGTTACAGGCAAGCGCTCCGTTGATCAGCTTTACTTTGGAATTGGCATTGGCGGAAAACGGTCCCTGGATCTGTATGATAAATACTGCGCCGGGATTATTCTGTGCGTCTAAGGTAAGGTCGAGGTTTAGCGTTGTTGCGCCTGCAATGGAATATACGCCTGAAATAAGTACTTGTCCGTTACCAAGCAATGAGGCCGGGAAAAAAGTCGGGACCGTACTGTTTAACTGGTTGTATGCAATAAGCAGGTCGGCGGAACATTGTCCGCTTGCACCGTCATTGTCATGCATTACGCCGTTTACGTTTCCGAAGGCGGTGCTTAAACCGCTGTTCGTACCAACATTGCCGGTTACCTGCGAGATCCCTGTATTACTTACTGCTCCCGCGGAAGTAAAAAGAACAAAGTCTGCTGCTGTTCCCAGGTTAGGGGCCTGTCCGAAGTCCAGCTCCGGAAGGAGCGCTAATGCCAGGAAACAAAGAATATGGAATGGATTGCTTTTCATTTTGTTTGATTTATACTGTTTGGGTTTCTGTTGCAAATCTGGGGATCATCTGATGTTTTGCTGTTGCACGGATGCGGTAAAGAGTTACATCAATCACAGGCTTCTGTTATTGATGTTAGATTGTCGGCCGCGCCGGATGCTCCAGTTCGTATTTGTTCACGAGAGAATACAGGGAGTCGTAATAAGCGTTCAGGCTTGTTAAGCTGATCTCCGGATTCTTTTCATCGGGAATGGTTACGGCCATTTCTTCAAGGTATTTGGAAAGCTCTGGATGTTTTTCTTTTATCCTCATCGTCATCTTAAGGATCTTTGAGCTCAGGCTCTCGCGTGTTTCTACATGCACTATTTCTTCCGAACCTGGTTCTCGAGGAATTTGTCTGGCGGTTCTTTTTCTCATTTGTGTATTGAGCTTATATGATCCGGAGTAACCAAAGAATTAACAGGATAAGTGCTACAAGAAGCAACAGGTTGATCAGTCCTCCCATGGTGAATCCGCCTATAAAGCCAAGCGCCCATAATATGAGGATCACCAGGATAACAACCCAGAACAGGCTCAGGCCTCCTCCATCACCAGAAGCAACAAGCGCCGGTTTCTTTTTTAGCTGAAGGTGGATGCGATGCGTTTTTGCCGGGGAAAATTTTAAGGGAATGGTTTTGCGTTTTAAGCCTGTAGTTTTTCCTTTAGGAATTTGTTGGGCATTGCTTGCAACCAGGTCATTATGGTCGGCGATTGGATTTTGCGCAAACTGGCTGCTGACTAATCCGTGTTTTACAGGTGTATATAGCGCCGGCTTTTTCTTTTCATTAGCGGAACTGATCCCCGCTTGCGGCGCTCTATGGTGCGCAATGTAATAACTATTACTGTAATGCCTTTTGGCTACAGACATATTCGATCGGCAGGAAGAAAAGAAAATACTTGCCAGGATGCAGATAATAAGTGATAAAGTTGATTTTTTCATTTTTGTTTTTTTAGTGTTATATGAATACTGTTATTTATTGCTGGATCATGTGGAACTCTTTTTTATCATTACCATCCATGTAGTAATACCAGAATTCTTTTTCTTCCAGTTTCAGGATCACGAGCGTGTAGTCGTCCTGGTTATGAACGCCGGTGAGCCTGATCTCCTTGTCATGATTCTGGAAGGCCCAGTTGCCTGTTCCTGAAAAATTTCCCCAGGCATAAGAATAGGCGCCGCCCTTGGTATAGGTTTCCGTATAGGAGCTTACTAAGGAAGTGTAATCGCTTCCGTTTATTTTATAATTATCAACTTTCCAGGTATTGGCTACGCGTTCTGTTCTTGAGTGTAAGCTCAGCATCGGCCCCTCGGGGTATTTCTGACAGCTTTGAAGGCTGAGCATAATAAATGCGGCAACGATTAGTAATGCGGATATTTTTTTTGAAGATTTCATTTGTGTGAGGTTTATTATTATGTATTGATTTTTAATAGTAATGACGGATCTATAATTCGGAAATTATGCGATGCAGCTCTTCTTTTGTTTTTCCAAGCTTCTCCTGTAGTTTCCCAAGCATTTCATCTTTTTCTCCCTCGGCAAACAACAGGTCATCATCTGTCAGGCTCGCAAATTTCTTTTTTAGTTTTCCTTTTTGTTCGTTCCAGGCTCCTTCTAATTCTGTTCGGTTTATCATGATTCTTTTTTTTTGTGTGAAGTAATTTTCACGATGTAAAGGTGCATTGCTTTGCCTGCGCTTGTGTTGTATAAGCGGCGTGAAGAATTATATAATTCACTGGTAGGGGTCACTCGGTTGTAAGAATAAAAAAAGCGCTGCCGGTTGGGGCAACGCTTTCTTAGAAATAGATAGACTTAAGGTTTTGTAATTGTATTTCCCGACATGATCACTGCGCCTGTTCGTGCAAGAGCGCGTCCGTTAAGAGTTGCCCCTGTGTTAAAGGTGATCGACTGCATAGCCATGATCGTTCCTTTAAATGCGGAAGTGGTCCCGAATGTCGCAGAGCTGCCAACCTGCCAGAAGATATTCGAAGCTAAGGCGCCTCCGCTCAGGATAACTTTTCGGCCGGACGTTGTGGTAAGCGTTGAAGCGATCTGAATAATAAAGATCGCATTCGCGTCTCCCTTTGCGTCGAAGGTCACGTCACCGGAAGATACGGCAAGTGATGAGGTGGATTTGTAAAGTCCGGGAGTAAGCGTAAGTCCGCCGATGTTTCCCGACAAGGTCACAATGTCTGTGCAGGTTCTTCCCGCGGCATCGTTATAGGCCGCTGTCAGGTCAAGCTTTGACTGGGTTGCAATAGGATCATTGATCCTTTTGGTTCCGATCAGTATTCCCGGAGGAAAACCACCGACAGAAGTTCCGGGACTTAATCCAAGATCGCCGGTTACTGTTGTTGAACCTGTATTGGTAACTGCTGAACCTGCAAGCACAGCCATATTAGCGGCAGCGCCCAGGGCAATGGTAGACTGACTGGTGGTTTGAACCGGGATGACCACTTTTGGCCCTCCTGAGGTATCAGATGGAGCGGTATCTGTTTTTTTACAGGCCGCGATTAAAACAACAGCTGCTATTGCAAGGGTTGTAACTAGTTTTTTTGTTTTCATTTTTTTTATGTTAAGATTCCGGATCCCGGAATGGATGTGAATTAATTTCCACGGCACAAAGATGGGTCATGATGAACGCAGATGTGTTGCAGAAGCCCCGGA
>JBJMLS010000256.1:0-8293 GCA_045805185.1 Bacteroidia bacterium
ATATGCGATCAACTGGACCATGTTGTATTCATTTCGGAACAGGGTAAAAAATATGCGGAAGACCTATTGCAATTGAGTGATCATTCCTCAAAGCTTAAAGTTGGCTACCTCGGCGTTTTTGAAAACAAACCAGAGAAGAGCCTTCGATCCGATGTATTCACAGTAATGAGCTGCTCCGCGCTAATTCCTTTGAAAAGGGTCCACCTGATCGCAACGGCATTGAAGGGCATGGACCAAAAAATAAAATGGGTTCTTTTCGGGAGCGGTCCGGAACTGGCAACTATAATGGAGATCGTAAAACAGTTTTCCCCGAACATTCAATTCGATTATAAAGGCTCTGCCCCAAATGCGGAGGTGATCAATTACCTTGCAAATCACGCGTTGGATCTTTTCTTAAATACCAGCGAATATGAGGGAATTCCTTTAAGCATCATTGAAGCGTTGTCTTTTGGAATTCCCTGTATTGGGACGGATACCGGTGGAATGAAAGAGGCTATCTCACATAAAGAAAACGGCTTCCTGATCCCCAAAGACTTTAGGCCGGAAGAGCTTGCCGCATTGATCAAAAACTACATGGATCTTTCTGAAGACGCAAAAGAACTATTCCGGAAGGAGGCTATCTCAACCTGGAAAACTAAATTCAATGCGGAAGTAAATTATGGGAAGATCTGCGCTTTGCTAAAGGCTCAGGAGAAATAGATCTTTAATAATTCATCTACATACAATTTAATATCATATTGCGATGCTGTGCTTTTAGCCGACTCTGAAAGAGAACTATAGAGCTCCTTATCCCGAAAAAGCCTACAAATAGCTGCAGCAAATAATTCCGGATCCGGTCCCCGAAGCAAAAACCCGTTCTGTCCTTCACGGATAAGCTCGCTGTTCCCCCCGGCATTTAATGCAATTACCGGTAAACCGGATGCGAAAGCTTCAACCAGCACTAGTCCGAATGGCTCATACAAAGCGGAGTGAACGTAAATATCGCTGTCGCCCAGGAATTCTTCCACGTAATCCTGCGTTCCATGAAATTTGACATAAGAGGCGAGCCCTGTTTCAACTGCTTTCATCTCTACTCTTTCCCGTAATGGCCCGTCGCCGATAAAATGCAGTTCAAAAGAAATTCCCAGAGCCTTCAGCTTTCCGGACACATCTATAAGAAAGGACTGATTTTTCTTTTCAACAAAACTGCCAATGTTGATCAGGCGCATTTTTTCTCCGGAACCAGGAGCCTTGCGATCAACTTTATTGAAACGTGAAACATCAATAGCATTGGGTAGCTTGATTATGTTTTTCCTGAGCGCAGCGCCAAGATTACTTTCGAGAAATAGTTTCACGTCTTCGGAAATAGCGATGAACTTATTATCACATTTTTTATACTGACGGAATATACGGTGACGTTCAAACAGCCTTGTCATTGCCTGCTTTGAAAAAAAACTTTTCAGCGAAGGCCTGGTGAATTGCACCATATTATCATGGCAGTGCGTGAAATATTTCACGTTTTGAAAAAGCAGTTCCCTGGAAAAAAAATCAGCCGCAAATAAATGTGAATGAATAATGTCTGGCTTGAATGCAGCAACAATTCCCTTGTAATGCTCCAGATCAACCTGCGATTTACCGCTTAGTGAAGATTTAACATAAGATGTACAATACTGGATCTGTAAACCTTCAGAAAGGAACTTGTATTCATTTTTTTCATCAAGGACCAGAAGCATTACCCTCAGCCCTTCCCTTAAGCTGAGCTCACGGCAGATATCAAGCGTTAATCGCTCGGCCCCTCCCTTACCAAGATTGGGAATAATGTGCATTATTCTAAGTTCAGGGCCTGCCATATATTTCTTTTATGATCCTGCTTGCAATATAAGGCTTAAAATGTTTTTCTTCATAATAATTCCCTACGTCTTTTGTCATTTCATTTATACCTGAATAATCAAACACCTTTTCTTTTCCAAAAGTTTTTTCCAGGAAGAAAAGATCAGCCCTGCTCAACTTTGCCTGGTCATAATTGGGTGTGATCACGATCCTGAGATCAGTATGCTGCGCTCCGAACAACTTACTTACACCTTGAAGCATGAGTTTGCCCTGCTGCGATAGTGCAGGTAGAGATGCCTCCGGATCTCTCACATAAAACTGCCCTTTTATTCGTTCGTAATACCGGGCGCTATCTTTCCTTATCTCATTTTCATATTCAATGTAATTGATGTCACCGGTCACGGGAATATATTCGAAATGCTCTTTAAAAATATAATTCTTCATATATGCTTTGTATTCATGGTGAAGCTGCCAGTCCAGGTAAGCACGCAGGAAAGCAGGCTTAAAAAATCCAATGACAAAGCGCTTATAAAACTCAGCGCGGCTCTCTCCGGAGACGGAAGGATATTCTCTGAAAATATGTGCGTCCTGATTTTTATCCATTGAAAGTAAGCGGTGATCAAGAACCAGGAGAACATGACTCAGCCTTACTCCTTTTTCATTAAGATAGCATAACTTTTTTGTGAGGCCATAAAGCGTTTCATCATTCACGCCCAGGTGAAAGCAGGAATCAGCCTTCGAATATTTCTTCCATTCGTATGTTTTAAAGGACTTGCTCCGGGAAGAACCGAGAATAAAGGAATGATACTCATCAAAGTGCTTTTCAAGGTACCTTGCCTGGAACAAACGGTCGTTCATCAGCACTCCTTTGATTACCGGGGAAGGATAAGCATAAATGATCCTCATCGGATCAGCGGCAAAAAAGAAAACCGCGATCAGTAAAAACGGACCCAGCAGTATTACTACCCGAACGATTAATCTTCTCATCAGAATTGAAAATAAATAAACTGCGTATTGCCCCAGTAACCAATAAACACGAGACTATAAAACAAAACAAAATAGCAAGCCATCCGCCAAAGAGGACTTGCTAAAAAATGATCCTTAATTGATCTTTTTTCTTTGCTGATATCAGCAATAAAGAACAACGCTATTAACAACGACATCCATAGGATCTCATGAATGGTAAATTCGCCCAAGCCATTAAAAATTGCCTTCCCTTCGAGGTAATTCCTGAGATCCGGAATAAACCCGGACGCTATTGTTTTGAGAATCTCCAATGCTGTATGTGCGGATTCCGCCCTGAAGAAGACCCATACCAGTGTAACAAAAGCAAACACAGCCAATGTTCTGAGAAACGGAAAAAGCCCACCTGTTTTTCGTGCTGAAAATAAGAAGAGGGTGCCGAAGATCATGGCAATACCGTGGAGCGCACCCCAGATCACAAAGGTCCAATTAGCGCCGTGCCATAAGCCGCTTACCAGGAAAACGATCATCAGGTTCAGGCAATGCATCCACTTTGGCACACGACTCCCGCCAAGCGGAATGTACAGGTAATCCCTGAACCAGGTAGAGAGGGAAATGTGCCAGCGGCTCCAAAACTCCCTTATTGATTGCGAAATGAAGGGGAGCTTAAAATTTTCCATCAGTGAAAAACCCATTACACGGGCGCTCCCTCTTGCTATGTCCGAGTAGCCCGAAAAATCGCAATAGATCTGAAACGAGAAAAAGACAGCTGCTATCAGATACGTTAATGAATTCTGATGAGTAGGATCACCGTAGACCGTATTTACAACATGAACGAGGTTATCAGCGACCACCACTTTTTTGAACAGGCCCCAAAGCATCAGTCTTAGTCCGCTTACCACGCGGTGGTAGTCAAATTCATGGCGCTCATAGAACTGGTGAAGCATATTCTGTGGCCGCTCGATTGGACCGGCAACAAGCTGGGGATAAAACATTACATACAAAGCGTAAATTCCAAAATGGCGCTCTGCTTTTTGATTTCCCCGGTACACTTCGATGGTATAGCTCATCGCCTGGAAAGTATGAAAAGATAAACCCACCGGAAGAAGGATCTGCAGGTAAGGCAAGGTGAAAGAAGCATCATGCCCCAGCAGCTGGTTCACATTTTCAATAAAAAAATTATAATACTTGAAGACGGCAAGCACACCTACGTTAGCGCAAATGCTCAGTACCAGCCAGGTCTTTTTTCGCCGCCTATCCAATGCCTGTTCAATGAACATTCCCGCGTAATAATCGATAATGATCGTAAAGGAAAGAATGAAGATGTAAACCGGGATAAAGAACATGTAGAACACGCAGCTGGACAGCAGAAGATGGAGCCAGCGGAAACGGTGCGGCAGCGCAAAGTAAATCAAAGTTACCAGCGGAAAAAAAATAATGAACTCTATCGAATTAAATAGCATTTCTAATTTTCGTATACACTTTTTTTATCCCGGCATCATTCAGGTGATCATAATCCGTGTAATCCTCTTTTACAATAGTAGTGTCATCATACAGATCGATGTAAGTTACCTTATACCTGGATACAATGTCCCGGATCACGGATCTTCCCAGAGCGGTGTTGTTCGCATCCGCATAATTCCGGTAGCATTCTGACTTAGGCGTAGTTAGTATAACCAGACGGATCTTATCCGAAGCGCACAGTTCAATGATCTTTCGCAGAATATCCGTATTTTCTTTAGCCAGGTTCTTATTGAATTTATATAAGGTATGCTCCTTTGCCCGCGATTTGCAGTCAATGGGCCGAAACCCGGGCTGAGCAACAAGTGGAATAAACGCCGCTTGTTTTTGATCCGGCTCGCTTTGCCGCCCGGAAAATAAAAAACTGATATCGCGATTGGCCCTGAAAAATGAAGAAGAGGAAAGTACCCGGTCCATGAAATTGTTCTTATATAAAGTATCCACATGCTTAAAATATTGCTTGTCGATATATCCTTGTCCCGAAAGCACCTGGTTATAACCAATCATGTCATAATCGAGTCCAAGGAGAATGATTTTTATTTTGCCTTTGCTTCCGCTGATGACCTTTTTTAGTACAGTATATTCCCGGAACAAATCCTGCCCTCCAACAGAGAGGTTCAAAACAGGTGATAACGTATCCGGGTAGTAACGGTGAAATTCTCCCGTGTGCGAATTTCCAATAATAATAGTGAAGGGCAGCTCCTGCATCCTTACTTTTTCATATTTCTCAAACAGGAGATCCGCCGGCGTTTTAAAACTCCGGTATTTTAACTCAATACAATACCCCAGAGCCAGCATAACACCAGCCAGTATAACTATTTCTATAAACAGTTTCGCTCCCCGCATTGTAATCAGAACTGAAAATAAATAAAGCTTTGCTTCTCAAAGATGCCGTATAAATAGATAAGCAAAAGCATAACAAAAAAATAAGAATAGCTTGCCATTCGAGGATTAACATAACGGCTAATTACAAAGACCGGCTTATTTTCCTTCACATACTCCGCTACGAACACGATAAGAATACCGGCAATACAGGAAATGTCGAATGCCAGAGAATATGCCGGAACACCGAATATCCTGTTGAAATTACCCTTAGTGAAACTTTGAAGAATGGTTAAAGCGTCATGAAAATCATTCGCCCGGAAAAACACCCAGGCCAGTGTAACGAAAATAAAAACTCCAAACATTTTTAAAATGGAAATTAAAGGGCTGTTCTTCTTATGAGGGAAAAAAAACATAGTTCCCAGGATCACCGCAATACCATGGAGCGCGCCCCAGATCAAAAAGGTCCAGTTAGCGCCATGCCATAAGCCGCTTACCAGGAAAACGATCATCAGATTCAGGCAGTGTCTCCACTTTGGCACACGGCTCCCGCCGAGCGGAATGTACAGGTAATCCCTGAACCAGGTAGATAGGGAAATATGCCAGCGGCTCCAGAATTCTTTAACAGAGCGGGAAATATACGGAAGGTTAAAATTTTCCATCAGCGAAAAACCCATTACACGGGCGCTCCCTCTTGCTATATCCGAATACCCGGAAAAATCACAATAGATCTGGAAGGAAAAGAAAATGGCGGCCCAGATTACGGGGGGACCCTCATAAATTCCGGGGTGATCAAATACCGTATCCACAAATAAGGAAAGCCGGTCCGCGACCACCACTTTTTTGAACAGGCCCCAAAGCATCAGTCTTAGTCCGCTTACCACGCGGTGGTAGTCAAATTCATGGCGCTCGTAGAACTGGTGAAGCATATTCTGCGGCCGCTCGATCGGGCCGGCAACAAGCTGGGGATAAAACATTACATACAAAGCATAAATCCCAAAATGGCGCTCTGCTTTTTGATTTCCCCGGTACACTTCGATGGTATAGCTCATCGCCTGGAAAGTATGAAAAGATAAACCCACCGGAAGAAGGATCTGCAGGTAAGGCAAAGTGAAAGAAGCATCATGCCCCAGCAGCTGGTTCACATTTTCAATAAAAAAATTATAATACTTGAAGACAGCAAGCACACCTGCGTTAGCACAAATGCTCAGCACCAGCCAGGTCTTTTTTCGCCGCCTATCCAATGCCTGCTCAATGAACATTCCCGCGTAATAATCGATAATGATCGTAAAGAAAAGAATGAAGATATAAACCGGGATAAAGAACATATAGAACACGCAGCTGGACAGCAGAAGATGGAGCCAGCGGAAACGGTGCGGCAGCGCAAAGTAAATCAGGGTTACCAGCGGAAAAAAAATAATGAACTCTATCGAATTGAACAGCATATTATTCTTTGAATCCGGCAGCCTGCATTGCTGATGAGAAACGGTGCCTTACCACCCGGTTCACTACACCAATATGCGAATAGTTGTGTTTTAAATAATCCCTTATGTGAAGGTGAAGGTTCCGGATCCCGATTACAGGCACATCGCTTTCCAATTCTTCACTTGCCTGTTTCAATTCTGTAAATCGCTCACGGGTCTCCTTTGACTCAGCTTCAAGCGCTTTCTCAAGCTCACGGAGAAAATAAAGATTGGATGGCTCCTTATCCTTTAAAAACCTGTATTCATAATAATTCGTGTAATAATAATTCAGAGGCTCAGGCTTGTACCTGCTCATCCCAAGCTTGTGCTGTACAAGCATAAAATCATGTACAAGCAGGTTATAAATAAAAGGAGCTTTTACGGGAACAAATTCATAAGGATCGATACTACCTAAGGAATCCATATAAGACTTTATATTTCCTTTTCCGAAATTCCTGCCATTGCTTGTATGTTCGCCCTGAGAAAGAATGAACGGAAAGCCTGAGAACAGGATCTCTTCATTCAGAAGAATATTAATAAAAAAGGAAGAGTAATCCGGCGTAGTGACACCCTGATTATTAAAGTAAGACCCCAATTTTTTTCTCACCTCTTCTCCAAAACTGCGTTTGTAACAGCTGTTCAGTGTTTTTGGAAAATAATTATCAAATGACTCAGAGGTAAAATAATTCTTCGAGAGGAAATTTTCCGCGAGTTCTCCGGAGCTAAGAACTTTCGAATTGCTTGTGTCCGGATTCCATAACATCTGCTTGTTAATGTCATCGTAACATTTAACCCCGTAGCTGATACAATTGTATTGCTCTTTTGTTCCTTTGATGAGCCGGTGCAGCTTCTGCAAAGCATCCCGGTACAATAATTTCCGGTCTGGCAGAACAATAACATATCTTCCTGAAGCTTTCTGAGTGGCAAATTCCCAGTGATCGATCATGTTTAATTCCCGGTCGGTGCGAAAAGATCTCAGACGGGGCTCAGCTTTAAACTCAGCGATTACCTGTGCTGTATTTTCATCATTGAAATTATCGGAAACGATCAGCTCATAATCTGTAAAGCCCTGGGCCAATACGCTCCTGATTGCATCCCTCAGGTATGAAGGCCGGTTCTTTGTAGGTATTACAATTGAAAAAAAAGTTTCTTTGCTCATCTTTTTAGGATCCATAAACAAAAGGTGGTCGCTGAAATACAGTTTTGTTGTTTCCGCTTAATGTGTTCTTACCATCCCTGGCGATAACGATCGTATCATCAGAAATATCCTGGTTGGCCACGCTTGTGTTTGCTGCAATGCATACGTTCTTTCCGACAATACATTTACCGAGGACAGAACTGTTTGAATAGAGGATGGCCGGCCCTTTAAATTCAGGGAAGATCCCATCATTAAGACAACCGACGGTAACGCCCTGGTAGCAGATAAAATAATCGGAGAATAGCGCCCTGCCTATAACGCTTCCAATGGGATGAACGAAAAGAAAAATTTCCGGGAGCTGTGCCGTATAATAAATATCCACACCGTGCAGGGCCTTGTTCAGGTAATACAATTTCTCTGCGATCTTCAGGTTTCCTTTTTCCTTCATGGAAAGCAATTTCTTGCCGGACAGTTCCACCGGATTGCCCGCTCCATCGGAAATGACCAGAGAATACTTTTCTGGAGCCTTCTCGAGAAGCGCCCACACATCCGCAGATAGCTCAAGCGATTCCCGTTC
>JBJMLS010000257.1:0-5791 GCA_045805185.1 Bacteroidia bacterium
GACCGCCGGGTGTCTTCCACTGCCTTCGGCTCCGCTCAGTCAGCGGTATTGTCTAATCAAAGCCAAGTAACTTATCAAATGCCAAAATGAGTACGAAGTATGTATTCTTCTCTCATTCCTTCCTGACCGCCGGTTGTCTTCCACTGCCTTCGGCTCCGCTCAGTCAGCGGTATTGTATACTTTCAAAGCCCGCTAACTTATCAAATGGAAAATGAGTACGAAATATGTATTCTTCTCTCATTCCTTCCTGACCGCCGGTTGTCAACTTCTCAACTCCCGATTCCCTCCAAGTCCTCAATTCGGTCGACAAATTTACTATCTATTTCGCTGCATTTTACTTTTTTGTTGGATTCAAAAAATACCCTACTTTTGGGACGCTTATAAAAATCCTATTATGGAAGTGAAAGATGTAAAAGACACGGCGCTGGCGCAGAATCCGGTGATCGGACAAATGCTCCAGTATAACCACGAGCAGATCGTTTTTTGTAATGATAACGATACCGGCCTCAAGGCGATCATTGCGGTGCATAATACCGTACTTGGACCGAGCCTTGGTGGCACACGCATGTGGAACTACGCAAATGAAATGGAAGCATTGCATGATGTTTTGCGTCTTTCGCGGGGGATGACCTATAAATCTTCTGTGGCCGGACTTAACCTCGGAGGAGGGAAAGCGGTGATCATAGGCGATGCGAAAAAGATCAAAAGTGAAGCTTTACTGCGCCGTTTCGGAAAATTCGTGAACAGTCTCGGTGGAAAATACATTACCGCCGAAGACGTTGCCATGAGCAGCAGGGATATGGAGGTCATCCACATGGAAACGCAATATGTAAGCGGATTACCTGAGAACATGGGAGGCAGCGGAGATCCGAGTCCGGTTACAGCTTATGGCGTATATGTGTCCATGAAAGCTTCTGCCAAGGAAACCTGGGGAAGCGATTCGCTGAGCGGTAAAAGAGTATTGGTTCAGGGAATTGGAAATGTGGGAATGCACCTGGTGGAGCACCTGAGCAAAGAAGGTGCGAAAGTGTATATAAATGATATCAGCGAAGAGCGGCTGAAGCTGGTCGCCGATAAATACAAAGCAGAAGTAGTTGCCGCGGATAAGATGTTTGACCTGGATATTGATGTTTACGCTCCCTGCGCCCTTGGAGCAACAGTGAACGACGATACACTTGGCCGCCTTAAATGCGCGGTGATCTGCGGGGCAGCCAATAATCAGCTTGCCAATGAAAAACAGCACGGCGAACTGGTTAAAGCCAAAGGATTGCTTTATGCTCCGGATTTCGTGGTGAACGCAGGAGGGATCATTAATGTGTTTTACGAGCTGGAAGGTTATAACCGTGAGCGCGCGATGAAACACGCGGAAGGAATTTATACCACCACCTGGAATGTGATCCAGACGGCAAAACAGGAAAATATTCCTACTTATATGGCGGCAAACCGCTTAGCGGAAAAACGCATCGAAGCGATCGGTAAAGTGAAGTTGACATTCTGATCCGGAAAGATTGGAATTGATTTAGAAATTTATAAAAACGTTCTTTAATGGTAAACAGGAGATTTTTAAGAATCAAGGCAATGCAGGCGCTCTACAGTTTTTTTCAGTCGGAAAAAAATGACCTGGGTAAAACAGAAAAAGAGTTATTGCTGAATATTGAAAAGATCTACGATCTCTACATTTATATCTTTTCCCTGTTGCTGGAGATGCACCATTCTGCCAAACTGCAGATGGAAGATGCCAGGCACAAGATGCTTCCGAGCCAGGAGGACCTTAACCCGAATAAAAAACTGATTGAAAATTCCGTGCTGGCGGCATTGGCCGATAATCAGCAATTGAACAAGGAGATCACTAACCGTAAGATCTCCTGGCAAAACGACCTCGACCTGGTGCGTAAGGTGCTCAATGACGTCCGGCAATCCGAAGAGTATAAATCATATATGACATCGGGAAAAAGTGATGTTAGCGAGGACAAGGATTTTATTGCCTCTGTTATGGCAAATATCATTGCCGAGCACGAGCTGTTGAATTATTGGCTGGAAGAACACAATATTCACTGGGCCGATGATGTTTACATCGCTTTCACAACAGTGATCCGTTCCATTGAGAACGCTGACGCAAAGGGGAAAATTACGCTGGTGCCTTTGTATAAAGATCCGGTTGAAGATAAGCTTTTTGTGAGGGAGCTGCTGACCAAATGCGTGATCCACAACGAAGAGTATGAGCAGATGATCTCCGAGAAAACGAAGAACTGGGAAGTGGAGCGAATTGCATTAATGGATGTATTGTTAATGAAAATGGCGCTTACAGAGATCATGTGCTTTGAGAGCATCCCGGTTAAAGTGTCGCTGAATGAATACATTGAGCTTTCCAAGCAATACAGTACCCCGAAAAGCAAAATGTTCATCAACGGGATCCTGGATAAAATAGTGCTGGATCTTAAAAAGGAGAACAGGATCTCCAAGACAGGCCGCGGTTTACTGGAAACATGAAGCCCGGATTTTATATCTGTTATCTTCCGGCAGAACTTTAACAAGCTGAAGGATTTTTGTTAAATTTGCGATCCCGTTCAAAGTAAAAATAAAGACTATGAAAAAAATTCTTTTTGCAATTCTTACCACGGGCATTCTGGCTTCCTGCGGTTCTGAAAACAAGGATAAGATCAGTACGGATGACATCAGGATCAATGCCAGCGCCGAGGGCAACAAAGGCAGCGGAAATCTGCCTGCCATGGAATTTACCGAAGAAACACATGACTTCGGAAGGATCACCCAGGGCGAAAAAGTTTCTTATAATTTTCATTTTAAAAACACCGGCAATTCCAACCTGATCATATCTTCGGCACAGGCCAGCTGCGGGTGTACTGTTGCAGAACCGCCGAAGGAGCCTATCGCGCCTGGCAAAGAAGGCCAGATTGGCGTTGTGTTCAACAGCGACGGGAAATCGGGAAAGATCGATAAGAAAATAACAGTGCTTACGAATTGCGAGCCCAATACCAGGATCCTCACAATTACTGCGGATATTATCGTGCCGACAGAATCAAATCCAAATACAACCATATCCAAATAATCAATAATCCAAATACAAAAACAAAATGAATTTAACACAGGTACTTTTAATGGCGCCGGCCAATGGCGCACAAGGCGGAGGAAGCGGATGGTCGAGCATGCTGATGATGGGACTGATCGTAGTAGTTTTTTATTTTTTCATGATCCGTCCGCAGATGAAAAAGCAGAAAGAAGGAAAGAAATTTATTGAGAACATTAAAAAAGGCGATAAGATCGTTACGATAGGCGGGATCCATGGAAAGATCGCCGAAGTAAACGACACTACTTATGTGATCGAGGTGGAAGGCGGAAACCGCCTGAAGATTTCAAAAAGCGCTGTTTCAATGGAAAATTCGGCTACTTTAAATAAGGAAGCCTGATAGAAAGTTCTGACCGCTGCGTCAGAGTTAGAAAAAATAATTATGTAAAAAACCCTGACGCTTCGGCCCGGGGTTTTTTTATTAAGGCCAGGCTTATCTGCATGATCTCCCTTATGCGCAGAAATAATTCGTAAATTGGTCCAAACAAAAGCAGTTTTGAAAAATAAGCTTTTTCAGCTCATCCAGAGAAATCTATTCAGCCGTAAGGTGCTCACCTTTATTGCCTGCCTCATCGTTGCCACTTTTTTCTGGGTCATCAATGCCCTGAACAGGAACTATACCCGTACCATTTCTATTCCCGTCAAGTTTATCAACCTACCTAAAAACAAAGTGCTCGCGAGTGAATTGCCGAAAAGCATACAAGCGGAAATTAAAACGACAGGAGCCAAATTGTTATTTATCCTATTTAAGGAAAGGCTCAGGGAAGTCGTTATCGATGTTGGCGCCCAGACAAGAAGAAAAAAAGGGAACCTGGTTGCCATCAGTACTTCATTAAGCGTTGGAAGCTTGTCGAAATTGCTTAATACAGAGGTAGAGCTTGTAAAAGTAAAACCCGATTCCATTTATTTCAATTACGGAAAATCCTACCAGAAAGTTGTTCCGGTCAAGCCCGACCTGAGTGTGAACTTTGATCCCTTGTTCAATTATACGGATAAGGTAAAGATCACGCCTTCCTTCATTACGGTTTCAGGCGACAGCGCTTTGCTCGGTCTCATCGACAGTATCAGCACGGAAAGAATTGTGCTGAACAAGCTCAATCAGAACATTTCGCAAACCGCACTGCTCGTGGTTCCTGAGGAATACGCTTCCAGGGTCGCCTTGTCCGCTGATGCGGTGACACTCAATATCAATGTGGATAAATTCACCGAGTCCTCCCTGGAAGTTCCTGTCCAGGTACTGAATCTGCCAAAGGAATACCAGGTAAAAACATTTCCGGATAAAGTAACTGTTAAGTTCCAGGTTTCGATGGGCGAATACGAGCGGATCGTATCTTCGGATTTCAAAATAGTGGTAAATTACAAATCCATTTCACCTTTGAGGAATAAACTCCCCGTTGAAGCTGTTTCGTATCCGCCGGGAATTAAAATAACTAAAATTTATCCGGAAAAAGTTGAATATATAGTGCGTAAGCAGTAATTTGGTTGCAGTAATCTTTATGTTATGGATAAACTCAACAAACGAATAGTATTGGTAACAGGCGCCACGGGAGGACTTGGAACCGCGATGTGCAAAAAGCTTCACGACGACGGCTTTCACGTGGTAGGCAACTACCATACAAAAGAAAAGGCGGAAAAATGGCTGGAGCAAATGAAAGCGGAGGGTTATGAGATCGCCTTGTTTCATGGAGATGTTTCTGATTTTGACAGTTCAGCGGAGATGATCAAAAAAATTGAGGCAACCGTTGGGACCATTGATACGCTTGTGAATAATGCAGGGATTACCAAAGACTCACGTTTGGTAAATATGAAAAAGGAAGACTGGTATTCAGTGATCAATACAAACCTGAACAGCGTTTATAATTGCACCAAAAATGTGATCGATGGAATGATCGCGCGGAACTTCGGAAGGATCATTAATATTTCTTCGGTGAATGGACAGCGTGGACAGTTCGGGCAAACCAATTACAGCGCAGCGAAAGCAGGAATGCACGGTTTTACGAAATCACTTTCTATGGAGGTTGCCAAATACGGGATCACTGTAAATACGATTTCCCCCGGTTATATTGGTACTGATATGGTAATGGCTGTTCCTGAGAAAGTGCTGAACCAGATCGTAGCGCAGGTACCCGTTGGCAGGTTAGGTGGAACACATGAGGTGGCGCACCTCGTTTCGTTTTTAGCTTCGGAGCAAACCAGCTTTATTACCGGCGCGAATTATTCGATCAATGGAGGGCAGCATGTTTATTAGGGCAATTAGAGAATTGGTGAATTGCGCAGTTGGGGAGTTTAGATATTTCGCACCCAATAGAACTCAATTCATTTTCGCGATAACTCATAAGTATTCAACTTCGGAGTCATGCGAAAACATTTCACGCATTCATAACTCAACAACTCACTAACTCACCAATTTTCTAACTCAACAACTCACTAACTCAACAACTCACTAACTCAATAATTCACCAACTCAACAATTCTCTAACTCACTAATTCACCAATTCAACAATTCACCAACTCAACAATTCTCTAATTCAACAATTCACTAACTCAACAATTCACCAACTCACCAACTCACCAATTCTCTAATTCAACAATTCACCAACTCACCAATTCTCTAATTCAACAATTCACCAACTCAACAATTCTCTAACTCAACAATTCTCTAATTCTCCAATTACTATGAAAACAGTATTAATTACCGGTAGCACC
>JBJMLS010000258.1:0-14092 GCA_045805185.1 Bacteroidia bacterium
AATAAACGTATAGTATTTTGCAATTTACTATGGAGAAAACCAGCTATTTTAGCTCTCTCAACACGCACTAAAATGGACAAGAACAGGATCAAGATCAGCAACATTACACCGACTTCCATTCCTGAGTTTAAAGGGAATGAAATCGAAAGCATTGGCATTTATGGAAGAACGAAAGAAGAATTAAGAACAGGAATAAGCAGGATACGCCTGGCTTTTTTTAATGTGAAGGAACATGAAGTGCTGCTGGATTTTAAAAAAGCTACGAGTACCGACCATATAATCCTGGTTCCGGATGAAAGTAACTTTATTCTCGGATTCAATTTTTGTCGCATACACAACGTTTACGGAGAACTTCTTCCTTCCGAAGAGATCTACCTGCGCTTTAAAAAAACACAGGAGTCCGCTTAAAATAGTGATTGCTATTTCAGTTTAGCCAATGCAACAATGTCCTTTACCTCAAGAACGGAGCCGGGATAGCCAAGCCGCACAGCATTGATCATGGCAAGCCCCAGCTCTTTCAGGGTTGAGACATACTTTGGAGCCACAACACGCAAAATGTAGTACAGCCACCCAAACCAGGTGTAATAGCTCAGCGTGTTCTTAAGTCCCTTAGTAGGGTGAAGCATGCCCGGACGGAAATTATATACTTTTTTAAAAGGTAGCTTCATCAGATCGTTTTCGGTTTTTCCTTTGACTCTTGCCCACATGGCCCTTCCTTTTTCTGTGCTGTCGGTTCCGGCGCCCGAAATGTAACAGAAAGTCATTTCGCTGTTTTCTTCGCTCATCACTTTCGCAGCATGAAGAGTGAGTACATAGGTCTTCTTATAAAACTCTTCTTCTTTGAGACCTACGGATGAAACCCCGAGGCAGAAGAAACAGGCATTGTATCCTTTGAGCTGCTCCCGGAGCGGATCTAAATTAAAGAAATCAGCATGAATGGTCTCCGCGAGCTTCGGATGCGTTACGCCACAAGGCTTCCGGTTAATCACCAGCACCTCGTCTACATCAGGATGAAGCAGGCACTCGTGTAAAACGCCTTCGCCTACCATACCGGTGGCTCCTGTTACTATCGCTTTGATCTTCATTGCAGGTTATTTAAACTAATGTAATAAATTTATTGTTTAGCAAGGAACTCCGGAAGCGATGTTCCAATGATCTGGCTCCAGCCTTCCACAAAATTTCCTTTTGCCAGGTGAGGATTATGCGTCCCGAAACTTTCAAGTCCCTCATGCGTGAGTTTTAATCTGGTCTTGCTTCCTTCAGCGAACAATTCAAAGGTGACAAGAGAATTCCCCGGTTCGCCTTCGTACCGCCAGCTATAAGAAAGCTTCTTTTCGGGTATCGCTTCGATCACCTTACAGAGGTGCAGGTATTTTTTTTCATCCGGCCCACCGGTGAATTGAAACTCGAATCCCGGCTCAGCCCTGAATTCCGCCAGGTCGAAGTACCATAGCTTCATTTGATCTTTGTCGCTTATGGCGGACCATACTTTCGATAGGGGTGCGTCAAGAATGCGCTCGATCACGATCGGTTCATTATTCATTTTTTTTGTTTTTTAATTTTCGATTCTTAATCCGCTTCTTTGGCTCAGATCTGCGTTTATTTACCGGCTTACCCACCGTTGCCAGGTAATTCTCCAGCGCATCCAGCTTTTTATTCCAGAAATGCCTGTACTGGCCGGCCCAGTCGTAAACCTCTTTGATCTTTCCTGGGTTCACCCTGCAATAGCGCTCCCTTCCCTGTTGCCTGATACTGACCAGGCCGCATTCATATAAGATCCTGATGTGTTTGGATACAGCAGGGCGGCTCACTTTAAAGTTTTCTGCGATCCCGTTCAGGCTCAGTTGCTGAGATGAAAGCAACTCAAGTATTGCCCGCCGCTTAGGATCAGCTATAGCCTGAAATACATCTCTTCTCATCATTGTGAAACCAAATGGTTACGCAAATATAATGAAACCTTTTGGTTACGCAAATTTTGCATTATTTATTCAAGAGCAGTCTTTACCAGCTTATATACTTTGGAAAAAGCAGGGGTTTTCAGGTGAAGCAGGTACATCCCCGGCGAGAGCTGGCGGCCAAAGCTGACTTGTTTGCTTCCTTCAGCGCCTGTAAACACCAGGATATTTTTTCCCGCTATATCATACAGCCGTAACTCATACGCTGTTGAAGCAGCATTTTCAAATGCCAGGGAAGTTTCAGAGAGAAAAGGATTGGGATAAATTGTTGCGCCACTTAATTCGCCCGGACTTTCTTCGCTCACGTATTTTCCGAAATACGGATCGCTCCAATAGCAGGAGTTGAAAGCATCCTGCGCCTGAGGCGACGAGTTGATCCTCCAGTCGTGTTCCTTGAGCTCGCTGAAAAAGATGAGGGTCCTCACCGAGCCGAAATAAGACCTGAGCTCTTTATTCATGTCGCAGATCCAGTCCGCTTTAGTTTGTGAACCGCTTACTTCCCCGGTAACTCTTTCCCTGCATGCAACTTCGCAAATAAAGATGGGCTTTTGCGGAAAATATTTTTTCAGGTAATAATAACTTTCAGCGGCAGTGTAACGAAAAGATTTCCATGCCGGAATACCCGGATCAGGATGATTGTATATGTCAGTCGCGACAATATCAACATAAGCATCGCCAGGGTAAGCGCTTACCACCCAATTGTAACGCAGGTAAGGTTTGGTTTCCGCATTGAGGCACCACATCCATAATACTTTTGTAGCACCCTGCGCGTTAAAGCGGTCCACAATGTGGCGATACGCTGCAATATAGATATTAGGATCCTGGTTATTTTCGGTTAAAGACCAGGGATACCAGTCCCCTTCGAATTCGTGAAAGATACGCATGATGATCGTATCGTCATAGGATTTGATCTTATCAGCAAAGGCGTCGATGTACCAGTCAAAATAACCATTTAAGATCTTATCCAGCCGGGGCTGAACGGGATCAAGCCGCGCATAAGGCTTATACATCATTTCCCAGGTAATAACGGGGCGGTAACCGGTATTGAGAAGATCAGCCACTTCCTGTCCCGGATAAACATCCGGCGTTGTTCCGCTTTCCGAGTAATAGAGGAACCAGCTTACATAACTGAGCTTTTTTCCTGTCTGAAAAAAACCTTCCACTTCCTGTGGAACCTGCTGCGGAGCGCTTGATGTCAATGCGCCAAGCATGCAATGTCCGCCCGAACCAAAAGGGAGATCAAATATCGTGGAGCCCTGTGGCAAGGGACCTTCTGAAAAAGAGATCATATCTAAAAAATACTGGGAGGAGACATTGGAATTCGGGTTGGTAAAAACAAAACTCACCGTAAAAAGCATTCCACCGGCCCCTGTATATCCCGCATCAAAGGAGCCGTTCCCGCCGGGATTCGCATCCTGGAAACTGCTCAGGGGAAGAGAAAAGAATTGCCATCCCGAAGAAGCGCCAATGCTAAGGTTGCTGATCCATTTATCATCTGCGCTGCCTTCAAAATAATTGTTCTGATTGTCATCCTCGGCAATTGCAACCTGTACCGAAGCGCTTCCTCCATTTGCAAGCGGATTATAAAAATAAAAATTCAGGTAATCACCCGTAGCGTTCAGTTCGATAAAACGACTTGTAGCTTTCCCAAATTCGCCAACGCCCGCCTGCCAGTTCAGGTCCATTCTCAATACCCGATCGCCTAACACATCACTGTAAGCAAGCGGATTGGGCGATACCTGGTAAGTCAGGTCATTATTTCCATAATCACCATCCGGAAGGTCGGTTTGTCCAATATCCAATCCGTCGAAATCATAAACAACATATTTGAGTTGCGAGCCAACACTTAAGGAATCCGCTTTGCAAATAAAGGATAAAGAAAAGAGAGAGATTAGCAGCGCCGTAACTTTTTTCCTCATTGTTGTTTTTAGAATTCAGCGCAAGTTCGCAGCCAAATATTTAAAGACTGAGAATGAAAAAAATGCATTTTTACATGGGGAAAAACCGCTACGCTCTGCTATAAAAAAGGATGTTTTTTTGCAGGGACCGCCTAAAGGATCAGAACAAACACTTCGCTCTCTTCCTGTTCTACTGCTCAATCCTAAGTCATCAGGCCATGAACCGGCAGGGCTGCTAATCCACGGTTTAGGAATTATCGCTTATCATTTAAATTTACACAAGCGTGCTTAAGCTGTGAACCCTGCATTTCAAGGAGCTGCTATTCATTTAAGCCTCGCATCTTTAAGCGATTTGTTGCGGCATTCATTTCCCTGTTGAAATTAAGCCCCAGCTTCCGCTGATATTTCCCCATGCTAATTTATTTTTAAGTGAATGAATATTCATTTATATTTGCCGGGATTTTGAGAACAAGGGACGGGCATAAGGAAGCCGCTATCAGAAAAACGGCAATGGAGCTGATCGTACAACACGGATTTGACGGCTTGAGCATGCAGAAGCTTGCAAAAGAGGCCAGGGTTTCACCAGCCACCATCTATATTTATTTTAAGAACCGGGAAGATCTCCTGAACCAGGTATTTAACGGGGTACAGCAATCTTTTTCCGAGGTCGCGCTCCAGGGCTTCAATCCCGGGCTTTCATTCAAGGAAGGCCTTTGGCTGCAATGGAAGAATCGCCTCCGCTTCATTACAAAATATCCTGTCCATTTCAGCTTCCTGGAACAGTTCAGGAATTCACCGCTCATCAACCATAATGATATAAGACTTTCAGAATTCAAAGAGAACATGCGGATTTTTTTGACAAATGCCATAAAAAATAAAGAGTTGAAAAAAATGGAGCCCGAAATTTTCTGGGCGCTCGCCTATGGTCCTTTTTATGCGCTTGTAAAATTCCACTTACAAGAGAAAAGCCTGATGGACAAAAAATTTCATCTTACCGAAGCGAAAATGAGAACGACTTTTGAACTCGTATACAAAACAATTAAATACTGATCCACAATTAACAAAACAAAATTATGTCTAAAGCCCCTGTAACTCCTGCTAAATTCTCCGGCTACGACGCGGTCGTTATTGCCCTTCTTGCACTTACACAATTCACCGTTGTCCTTGACTTCATGGTGATGTCGCCGCTCGGTGATATGCTCATGAAATCCATGGATCTTAAGCCAAGTCAATTTGGCCTTGTCGTTTCCAGCTATGCCATCAGCGCTTTTTTTTCAGGGATCCTTACAGCAGGTTTTGCCGACCGGTACGACAGAAAAAAACTTCTTGTGTTTTTCTATATCGGCTTCATCGGAGGAACTTTGTTTTGCGGACTCGCCAACACCTATCCTTTATTAATTGCAGCGCGGATCCTTACAGGGATCTTCGGCGGAGTGATCGGATCGATTTCCATGGCAATTGTCGCTGATCTTTTTCCAATTCAGCAAAGAGGCAGGGTGATGGGATTTATGCAAATGGGTTTCGGGGCCAGCCAGGTACTTGGAATTCCCATCAGCCTGTACATTGCGAATAGATGGGGATGGCAGTCTCCCTTCCTTATGATCGTTGGACTGGCATCCATTATCGTTGTTTTCATCGTTGTTAAACTTCGTCCGATCACGCAGCACCTGGATAAGAAAACAGACAATAAAGCGCTGCATCACTTATGGAACACTTTCAAAAACCGAAAGTACCAGGTCGGATTCCTGGCCACTGCATTCCTCTCACTTGGAGGATTTATGATGATGCCCTGGGGAAGCGCTTTCGCCATTAACAATCTTAAAGTCACACAGGAACAGCTTCCTCTGTTATTTATGGTTGCGGGAATTGCAACACTTATCATTATGCCTTTGATCGGTAAGCTGAGTGATAAGTACGATAAGTTCACTATTTTCACCATTGCTTCCTTATGGCTGATAGCTGTTGTTCTTTTCTATACCCACCTTACGCCTGTTCCTTTCGGAGTGATCATGGTATTTAACGTTATAATGATGATCGGGATCATGGGACGAATGGTTCCTTCTATAGCGCTTACTTCATCCCTTCCTGAAATGCACGACAGAGGCGCGTTCATGAGCATTAATTCTTCACTACAGCAATTGGCGGGAGGTTTAGCCGCCGCTGTTGGAGGAATGATCGTGGTTCAAAAAACCAAAACAAGCCCGCTTGAAAATTACGACACCCTGGGAATCGTAATTTCCGTACTGACCATTATCTGCATTTTCCTGGTTTACCGCGTAAGCAAGCTTATTAAGGCAAAACAGAAAAACGCTTAGTTCTTCGAAAGCACCACGCTGGTATTTTCAACCTTTTCGCCGATCATTACCTGCAGGGTGTAGATCCCCGTCGGTAATGAGGGATCTAACTCCACTACTTCCCTGATGTAATCGCTGGAGCTTATGAATTCCCTGTTGTAGATCGGCTGTCCTAAAATATTCAGCATGGTCATTTTCACTTTTTCAGGTTTGGCAAAAGTAAGGTTCAATGTTATGGTGAACATCCCGGTATTTGGATTAGGAAAAACCTTCATCTGGAATGTTCGCGATGGATCCGCTGTTGAGAGTGTCTTAGCATCTGAAGCCGGAAGCTGAAGCGTATCATAATCATTTTCATTTTTTCCCATGCAGTTAGCCATGGTTACGCTAAGCTGCGCCGACCAGTCGGAGGCAGTGCCCTGGGTAACCCTCAGCTGGTAATTTCCCGCGCTGGTGACCGTATAATTGGAGGAGGTAGCGCCATTTATATCTGTTCCGTTTTTGATCCATTGATAAATGTAGCCTGAACAAGTGCTGCCGTATAGCTTAACATTTCCTCCCGGACAAATTGTTGTGGGACCTCCGGCCGTAATGGTGGCTTTAAGTCCGTTCTGTATGGTAACATGTAGAGGGGCGGACCATGAAATACATGAGCCGTTGATGATCTTCACCTGGTAATCGCCGGTTGATGTAACAGTATAATTAGCGCTTGTAGCGCCGCTTATGTCCACGCTGTTCTTTCTCCACTGGTAAACGTAGCCCGAGCCTACCGTTGTTTTAAGCACGACCGAACCGGAGCACATGGTGGTAGGTCCCGCAGGCGTTATCGTAGCGGTTGGGCAGGTACTGACGCTTATGTTTACCGTTGCAGAAGTTGCATGGTTCCCTGCATTATCGGTTACTACAGCTTTCAGGACATAATTTCCTGCTGCTACATTCATCCACGTATAATTATAGGGTGAGGTCAGATCCTCGCCCAATTTTACAGTTCCTTCGTAGAACTCAACCTTTGCAATCCCGGAGCCTCCTGAAGTTGCATCAGCCTTAATGGTTATATTGGAAGGACTGGTAAAGACATCATTGTTGGCAGGCGAAGTAATGTTCACAGTCGGGGCGCTGCCACTTACAATAAAAGGAGAAAGCCTGCTTCCTGGTATCGGCCTCTCGAGTGTGCCGTTAGGAAGTTTCCATCCAACAGCCAGGTTGTCTCCCTGTATCCCTTCACGGTGGATCGCTTCTATATAATATTTTTTACCGGCAATTAAATTTATAGCGGCCGATTGCTGGGTCCTGTATTTTGTCCATTCTCTTGAACCCGTATTGAGACTTACATAAGCGATCCTTACTTTATTTTCAGGCAGACTATTCGTGCTCAGCCAAAGCTCACTGTTATTATCGCTTGCTATCCAGAATACATAGCTTCCGCTTGCCGGCGGACAAATATAACCTCTTATGCGGCTGCCGTAATAATCCCCGTCCTCCGTGGGTCCTTCAAAAATTGTGAGTTGACTGGTGCGTGTTGGCGGGCTATTTACCGGTACATCCGATAGCGAAGATCCGGTGACCCCTGCCCAATATTCACGCAGAATGGTTCCCGATGCGCTGCAGGCCATTGCGGTATCTTTATATACTGCAGTATACGAGCTGTCGCCCGCTCCAACAATAATTGTTTGCGAAGCTGCGCCGCCCTGTTGCCAATGATCGAACACATAGGTCTGTCCGTTCTTATTTTGCGGAGACACAACGCCTATCGGAATATGCAATCCTTCTACTGTGAGCGTTGAGAAAGGCGCCGCTTTGGGCTGGCTATCGAAGGTGAATTGCAACTCCGAAGGATCAGTGTCTATGCTGACCGTTGACGTAAGCGGAAGAACGTCTACCTGCGCCGTATCAATAAGTCCGTACGAATCCGTGACCTGTAGTTTAAGACGGTAATAAACGATAGAGGAAGGCTCGCCGGTATTCGGTATAACGAAATAACCGCTTTTTACTCCGGGCGGGATCGCCGGCCCCGGATGAAAGTGATTGTTGTTGTGGTGGAACTCAACTGTCCACTCAAAGGCCGAAGCCGGGAGAGTTCCATCCTCAGCATCCGTTGCGGTACCTGAAAATTTTATTGTATCGCCGGCATGATAATACGTTCCGGCAGTTGGTTTTGTAATACTAGCATGCGGTGATGAATTAAATGCGGTCACAGTTAATGTTGCATTACTGCTCGTAGCCGTTCCATAATTGTTCGAAACTACCACGCTGTATTGTCCGGCATCAGATTGCTGAACACTGTTTATCGAATAAATGGAAGAAGTGGCCCCGCTGATCGCTGATCCGTTCTTTTTCCATTGGTAATTCAGGGGCGTGGCGCCCGATGAGGAAACACTGAAGGTAACCGGTTGTCCCTGGGTAATAGACTGGCTCGCCGGTTGAGACGTAATAACAGGCGAATTATTATTGCTATAGATGATCTTATAGACTCCCGCCCTGGTTCCATCGCGGTTGAGGTAATATAAATTTCCATCGGGACCAACTTGTAAGGCAAGGTTCTTTGTGTAAAGGCCCGTAGCAAATTTTGTATTCGTAACCTGGCTCCCGAGTGTCAGGTAGTAGAGCCAGCCGTTGCAATAATCCATGTAAAAATACTTGCCTGTATAAGAAGCGGGATAATTTGTAGAAGTGGGATTAAAGAAAGTTCCTCCGGTAATGGCACAGCCGTGTTGTCCCACGGAGTCATGAGGATAAGCAAAGACCGGATTAGTATAAGCAGGATCAGTTCCAAATCCCTCTACCGCAGGCCAGCCGAAATTTTTATTTTTCACGGTTCCATCATGAACCTCTTCCCAATAATCCGATCCAACATTATTAATGAATATTTTTCCGGTACCAGGCTGAATAGCGAGTGTATACGGATTTCGCAAGCCGAGGCACCATATTTTTTTTGTGATCTCAGAAGTAGAGCTGCTGTAGGGGTTGTCAGCAGGGGCGCTGCCATCGCTGTTCATCCGTAACAATTTTCCCTTGTATGTTCCGAGATTCTGCGCGTTACTGGGCTTGTTATCTTCTCCCATGGAGAGGTATAGCTTTCCATCGGGACCAAATGCCAAACCGCCTCCATTGTGAAACACATCGGTTACAGGCTCGGCATCCAGTAAAACGTGTTCGCTTCCTGCAAGCGCAACATCACCGTTTGCAGTAAACCTGCTGAGGCGGTTGTGTATGGAAGGAGTGGTGCAGCTGTAATAAATATAAACGTATTTGTTCGTATTGAAGTTCGGGTCGAATGCAATACCGCTGATCCCGCGTTCCCCGTTTTGATCCACAGTCAAGGTTACAAAAGGAGTGCTGAGTACTGTACCGTTCTTTATTACCATTACAGTTCCCCCGCGCTGGCAAACAAATAAGCGTCCATCCGGGGCGAAACGCATTGCTGTTGCCTGATCGAGGCTGGCAACTTTAACCTGGCTGAAGCCCGGAAGAAAAGTCTGGGACAGTATCTTCCCGGATATAAACATTATGTAAATAACAAATGTGTGAAGTGCATACTTTGATCTCATATACTTTAATTTTAAATTTTGTAACCGCTCCGATTATCAGAATTAAAAATAAAGTTCCTCTCCAGGGCGAGCCGCAGTTATTCGTTAGCCTGCTGTTTTGTGTAGCCGAACCGGGTGGAAAAACATTCGGACAGGCATCAATAAAAAAGTCCCGCCAAATGGCAGGACCTTTTAAAATTTCACTCTTTTATTTATTCAGCATTAATTTTTTAGTAGTGATCATTTCTCCCTGTTTTACATTCAGAATATAGACACCCTGCGCGGTTCCGTCTTCAAGCATGATCTCTTCCTTTCCATCGCGGAACTCAGATTTCTTGTGATAAACCTGCTGCCCGAGTAAATTGATCAGCTCGATCTCAAAATCTTTGTCTTCAGCAGGACCCCTGCTCAAGGCGATTGTGAATTTACCTTCTGTTGGATTCGGAAACACATTCATTTCAAAAATTCCCGAACCCGGACCATTTACATCGCTGATGCCTGTTGCGCCATATTGCATTACCAAAGGCGCCAGATTGGCCACTGCCTGATCCATTAATGAATACTCTGTTTTCCTGATCAATGCTCCGGATGAGTTAAAGGTCAGGATCAATGTTGACTGTGCAGAGATAGTTCCGGAGTGTTCTAAGGCAAGTCCTGCATCTATAGTAAGCTTTAAAGGATTCGTTCCAGAAACAGCGCCGGTATTGAGTCGAACAGTGTAATTAAAATTCGTGGTCAACTCTTCGTTCATGAGCATAACGGTGATCTCCTGGCTGCTTTTACATCCGAAGGTTTTAACATTAAGCTGGTTGGAAGTACAGTTCTTGCTGCTTCCCTTGAAATTTTCGGCCATCATCTTAAAATGATAATAGATCGGTTTTTTATTTCCTGTGAGCGGATCAATGTAACCGCAGTTGTCCATTATGGAATTGCTTCCTTCGATTACGCTCCACAAATTAATAAAGTCAACGCCTTTCTTCATGGCGATCCCGAACATCTCAGCCACGAATTGCCCGCCAAGAAAACTATTTGCTCCTACTCCGTACAGATCATCACTTGGACTATTTGTATAATTCACATTGGCTTCTGTTACGGCCATTTTCAACGTTGAAGATCCGGTCCTGTTGTGAAAAGCATCACAGTTCGCCAGTCGCGTGCCAAGATAGCCCAGGTCGTCCTGGAAAGAACCCGGATCAGTGAGCTTGGAAATTACCTGCGCTCTCGAAGAGGTTCCGGTTTGCATGGGATAAGTATGAAAAGTGAAGACATCAAGGTAATACCTGCCGGCCGCATCTTTCCCGGTTATATCGCTTGGTCCGCCGGGCGTGGTTAAATCGGTTATCATAGTTTGCTTAAAGCTTGCGGTTTCAGGACCTACAATTAAAATAGTTGGGTCCACGTTTTTCATTGCAGAAGCGAAAGGCTTGAAGTATGCTGCAATTTGCGCGGCTGTAGTATAGGAATAACTCAGGTTCGGCTCATTTCCAATGATCCAGTATTTTACGTTTCTCCCTTTTGTTACGTTTATATACTGCACAATGTTAGCTGCCTGTTGAGCGGTATACCTTCCATTATAATACGGCACCTGTATAACCGGCTCCATTCCATTTGCACGAATTGAATCGATCATTCGAATGTACTGATAATTGGTTGGCATATTTTTATCCGGACCAATGCCTCCGTACCTAACCATAACGGCTTTACTGTCTTTCACTTTTTTCCAGTTCTGGTGTAACTTTCCACGACGAATACAGGGAGGATCCTGGCAATTATTCGCGTCTCCTATTGTATCGGGCATCCACGCATTCACCCCGAAGAGATGCGAAGAAATAGTCTGGGCGCTTCCTTTTTCAGCAGCTAAAAATAAGCCGAGCATAAATAAACATACACTGATTGTTTTTTTTACTTTTTTCATTGATCTACATTTTAACAATTAATAAATATTCCCACTTACTTATATGTCCTTTCCGGCTATTTATTTCCGGCTCTTGGCGAACACACTGAAGGGTAATACGGCAGAGGCAGTCGAAAGTTCTTGATTGACGGGCTATTTAACGGTTTTTAGCCATTTTTTAACGGTTCATGGCGATTAAAAAGTGGCGTTCATTTTTCGGCGGAAAAAGATAAAAACACCGGGCGATCTAATGTCGGCTCATGGCTATGCTTTACCGGCTTTCAACGAAATTGTTATGAACGCTTTATTTTTTTACGCAATAATTGTTCTGAAGGTAAGATTGATCCTGGGACGTTTTATTTTTGTAGTGGGTGGAAGACGGTGCATCCAGTTGAGTTGGGTTTCATCTTTCATCACCAGCAAACTGCCATGAGCGAGGATAAGTGAAGCAGTTTCTTTCGTGCGTTTATGTTTGAAGGAGAATTTTCTTTCCGCTCCAAAGCTCAATGAGGCTATGGTAGTCCCAAGCATTTTCTCATCATCACTGTGCCAGGCCATTCCCTCGCTGCCATTGTGGTAAAGATTTGCGAGACAGGAATTGTAAGTTGAACCAGTCAAACCCTCCACGAGTCTTTTTAATTCCAGGAGCCCGGGTGTCCAGCATAAAGCTGTTTTTGTAATTCCGGAATAGGTGTAGGAAAAATCCTTGTCTCCGTACCAGGCAACTTTTCTTGGGGTAATGAAATGTTTTCCGAGAATGTGAGCTTCATCATGCCTCCATTCCAGTGTATCGTATAAGGCATTGTAATGCCGATCCGCTTCCCTGAGGCTCATTATAGCGCCATAATAGTTTACAGTACCATCATGAGCGAGAATTGATGTTCGTCCGTTATCGTTAAAAAGATCCATGATCTAAAAATACGGCAAGTGATAAGCTATTTTGTTAAGCCCCTGTTTTTTTATTCAGATCTTTTCATCAGGCTATACCCTGACTTTTAAATTTCTTGTAATTGATCTTGCCGAAACAGTATAAGTTTTTCACGGGAGGTATTGTATTCTGATCCTTTCTTTTGCATTCTGTGATAATTCCCAGGCTAAGAAGCTTTCTTTTGAATTCTTCCTGATCAATTGCTTTATCCAGTATCACCTCGTAAAGCCTATGCAATTCTGAAAAGTGAAACTGCTTACCAAGCAATTCAAATCCTATAGGTTCATATTTTACTTTATTGCGCAAACACGAGATCGCCATATCAAGGATCTGCTTGTGATCGAAAGCCAGGTCAGGAAGTTCTTTACAATTGAACCATTTTGCCTCTGCCGCGTCATCCCCCGCCCGCGCAGAATATGTCCCTGCTTTTACCAGCCCATAATAAGCAATACTGATCACGCGCTTACGGGGATCACGGTCCGGGTCGCCAAAAGTGTGAAATTGTTCCAACTTGTTCAGCTCAATTCCTGTTTCTTCCTTCAGCTCACGGCAAACCGCGTCTTCAGGCGATTCGTCCACTTCCATGAAGCCACCGGGGATCGCCCATTTTCCCTTATAAGGATCTTTTTTTCTTTTGATCAGCAATACGGAAACCGCATCCGGGTTATACGCGAATACAACTGCATCAACACCGACATCTATACGTGGATATTCTTTTTTCATTTGCATTGAATGTTATGAAGAAGTAAACAGCCGTGATCCTGCTGATCGGTTTTTAACTCCTCAGCTAATGGCTCCGGCCTCAGAACTGCAGGCCGATCACCAGGATATCATCCACCTGGTCGAGAGGGCCGCGCCATTCTTCAATGGTTTTGTCAAGGATCTCTTTTTGCTGATCGATAGGATAACGATGAACATTAATTAATAAGTCCCGGAAATGGTTCGCCATGAATTTTTTTCCGTTGGGCCCGCCGAACTGATCTGCATAACCATCGGTGCAGATATAAATGCAATCGCCTTTTTGAAGAGGAATGGTGTGATTCGTGAATTTTTGCTTTTCCTTTCCAAGAAAAAAACCGATGGGAAATTTATCCGCCTTTGTTTGGATGATCTCTCCGTTCCGGATGATGTATAAAGGATTGAAAGCGCCGGCGTATTGAATCTCCGATCTTTCATAATCAATGGTGCAGAATGACAGGTCCATTCCATCCTTCGCCTGCGATTCTTCATTCCCATGATGCAGCGTTTCACTTACTCCTTCATTCAATGCATCGAGGATCAGTGAAGGGGTGGTAAAGTTATTGTTATTTACAGCCTGCTTTAAAATATTATACCCCACGATCGACATAAAGGCGCCGGGAACTCCGTGTCCCGTACAATCAATTGCAGCGAACATTGTTTTTCCATTTTTTTTCTCGACCCAATAAAAATCACCGCTTACAATATCTTTTGGCTTATACAAAACAAAGGAATTCGGAAGAATGCGCTTTACCAAACTGTCCGGTGGTAAAATAGCTTCCTGGATCCGTTTCGCATATTTAATACTATCGGTAACATGCTTATACAGGATCTCCAGCTCCTCATTCTGCCGCGTCA
>JBJMLS010000259.1:0-5076 GCA_045805185.1 Bacteroidia bacterium
CAAGGATGCGCAAAAGATCCAGGTACTTATTATGAACGAGGATCTTTCAACTAATTACAATTATACCGTACGCTTGAATACTGCCGGCGTTACCGGGAACAATCCCCTGAAAATTAATATCGACGCGGGGCTTGCAAAGGAATATACCGAATCAATTCCAAGCCAGTCAACGGTCCTTCTGACCTTTAATGCCTCGGGTGTGATCATCAGTAAAACAGAATATTCATTAATGGAACATGCTGCTTCTGATCTTGCGCCTACAGTAACTACTTTCAATGCCACAACCGGGGTTGAATCAGTTGGCGGGGTAGGAACATTTGAAATGAAAATATTTCCTAATCCAACAGCCGGTAAGCTTACGCTTAAACTGAACACAGCGGCGAGCGACGAAAAAAGCTTTCAGATCCAGCTGTTCAATCTTGTCGGACAAGAGGTCCTCAGCAGGAAATCTGAATTCCATGAGGGGAAACAGGAAATTGAACTTGATCCTTCGATCGCGAATGGCATCTACGTAGTTCGCGTGAAGGAAGGACAAAAAGATAATTATCTTACAGAGAAGATCGTTGTTCAGAAATAATTTTGTAAAATAAAAAACCCCGGAGATTTCCCCGGGGTTTTTTTATTTTAATTCTGTCTCTACTTTGAAATGATCATTTTCATTGTTTGTGAGGCGCCATCCTTTTTCAACTCATAAAAATAAATACCATTGGGTATATTCGCAGTTTCGATGGGAACAAGGTGCGTACCCACCGACATGTTCTGCTCTAAAAGCGATGCAACGAGATTTCCGATCATATCGTAAAGCTTTAATGTAACATATCCCGGGTTATTTAACTGCAGCTTGATCGCCGTCTGCTCTTTTGAAGGATTCGGGACGTTCTGGAACAGCCTGAAGGAAACCGCCTCATTTTTAGAGATCCCGCTCGGAACCAGATTTGGGCCGCTGATATCATCAATATAAATTGTATCGTGTGTGAAAGAGGCAGGATTGAAAAGTATAACCATTTTATCTATTGCAGTTGGCGGGGTCATGCTTCCGGGAGTAGCCTGCCAATAATTAAAGGTAATATTCTGCCAGGCATTCTGCGCAGTTGTGGCGGCAACATATTCACTGTGTATCCCGGCAGGATAGGTATTGTTGGTCTTTGAGCCCAGCTGAAGCTGGATCATTGTTCCGGCCGGAGCAGTTGAATATAGCTTCATTGTAATTTTTGGAGTTGAAAAACTATTATTCGCATACGGTGTTACATCAACCATTTTCGTATACGGATAGATCTTAAAATTATCGTACTGTACTGTATCATTGCGGGTGTACTTTGCACAATTGGGAGTACTGTTAATTCCATTCGGAGCCGGGTTCAGCGCAAGTGAATCCAGGACACCGTTCCTATCCCCGAAACTCATGACCTTGGTTCCTTCAAAGTCACAATACAATTGTTGCCCGTAAATCAACTGTGAAACGAACAGCATCAATAATAAAATGTAATTATTTTTCATGGCTCTTTTTTTTTATTTTATGCTACAAAATTAATGGGAGGTGGCGCCTTCTTTTATTTTTATTCGGTGATCAGGCATTTTAACCTGTTCAATTCTTCAGGGTTTTCACTTTATTCTCTCCTCTTTATATTTTTCGGTTTTTTCATGTCAGGATCAGGTTATTTCCGAATTAGAGGTTCTGAGCTATGCTTTTCCGCTCTTGGCTATTGTAAATACACTATCACCGAATATTGCCTTCGCTTCATTCACTTCATCAATAAGTTTGTAGTTCAGTAATGCTGTTGCCGAAAGTAGAATATGAGAAATAACTTACCAAAAGTACTAATGCTTGGTTGGGAATTCCCCCCGATTATTAATGGCGGGCTCGGAGTAGCCTGCCACGACCTTTCAAGCGCAATGTCGGATATGGCCGACATTACTATGGTCATTCCAAAATCAAGCCCGGGCTTTAAGGTAAAAAATTTAAACCTGCTTGGGATCAATACAGTTGATCCGGATATGTTTGAACGCCATTATGCACAAAGTCCGAAAGATCTTCCGTTCACCCTGCATTCGATCCCTTACGACATCGATCCTTATTATTCGGAAAACCTCAGTGGAAATGTGGAAAGCTATCGTTCACCGGTATCAGGAGCAAAAGAAAAACTAAGGTCCTTTAACATTGATAATCTATATGGTGGCGACGTGATCAGCAAAGTAATGCAATTTGCAGAGATCACCTCAACTGTTGCCGCCTCTCTTGATTTTGACATTATACATGCGCACGATTGGATGACAATGCTTGCAGGCGTAAGCATTAAACAACGTACAGGTAAGCCACTGGTGATGCATATTCACTCGCTGGAGGTCGACCGAAGCGGAGAGAACAGCAAAGGCTGGGTATATGAACTGGAAAAAAAAGGCATGGAATACGCCGACCTTCTTATTCCGGTAAGCAATTTTACATCGAAGAACATACAATACCATTATGGGATCAGTCCCGACAAAATAAACGTGGTGCACAATGGAAGCACAACTGTACAGCCATTCAAAAGTCAAAGGCCATTCCGGGAAAAAACAGTTCTTTTCATTGGAAGATTGACCCGGCAGAAAGGTCCGGAAAAATTCCTTGAGATAGCTTCCCGGGTCCTGGAGCGGGATCCTGATGTACGCTTTGTAATGGCCGGAGTTGGAGACTATTTCAAAAGACTGCTGGAGGAAAGTTCTTACCGGAGCCTTGGAAACCGTTTTCACCTGACCGGCTTTTTGAACCAGGAGCAGCTTCGTTATTTACTCTCTGTCAGCGACGTTTATTGCATGCCCTCCGTATCTGAACCTTTCGGACTGTCAGCAGTTGAAGCCGCGCAATTTGGAGTACCCTGCGTGATCTCCCGGCAATCGGGCGTTTCCGAAGTGCTGAGCGGCTCGTTAAAATTCGATCATTGGGATGTTGATAAGGCAGCGCATTGCATTTTGAATTTATTGAACGACCCTGTACTTCGCAACAAAGTAGTTGAAGATGCTGCTGCTAACCTTGACAAGATCAGCTGGGATATTTCGGCGGAGAAAGTACTGAAAGCGTATTCATCAAAACAATTCATATAAACCATCAAAATCAGTCTCATGCCTTCAATATGCTTTTACTTCCAGGTCCATCAGCCGTTCCGCATTAAAAATTATTCTTTCTTCGACATCGGGACATCCCACTTTTATGAAGATGATCATAAAAACCGGGAGATCATGAATAAAGTTGCGGAAAAATGTTACCTGCCCACCAATAGAAAAATGCTGGAGCTGATCAAGCGTCACAACGGAAAATTCAGGATCAGTTATTCTGTTAGCGGAACTGCCATTGAACAATTCATAAAGTACCGGCCGGATGTGCTCCAGTCTTTTATTGACCTTGCCAATACCGGTTGCGTTGAGTTCCTGGCGGAAACGTACTCGCATTCGCTGAGCTTTATTTATTCCCGGCAGGAATTTGTTCGCCAGGTAAAAAAACATTCGGAACTCATTTATAAATATTTCAATCAGGTGCCTCAGGTGTTTCGTAATACCGAGCTGATCTATAACAATGAGCTCGCCGGATTTATTGAAAACATGGGCTACAAAGGCCTGGTATGCGAAGGTGTGGATTGGCTCTTGAATGGAAGATCTCCTAATTTCCTGTATAAGCCTGTCGGCGGAAATAATCTTAAGCTGCTGCTGAAGAATTTCAGGCTATCGGACGATATAGCATTCCGCTTTTCAGATAAAGGCTGGTCGGAATTCCCGCTCACCGTGGATAAATACAAAAACTGGGTATACAGCGTTGCAGGGAACGGGGAGACAATTAATCTTTTTATGGATTACGAAACTTTTGGAGAACACCAGTGGGAGTCAACCGGGATCTTTAATTTCCTGGACCATCTTCCGGGAACCATACTTCAGCATCCTGATTTTGATTTCAAAACTCCATCTGAAGTTATTGCATCTTATCCTTCCCGTGATACTTATGACGCACATAACTTTACCTCCTGGGCGGATACTGAAAGGGACCTGTCGGCCTGGCTGAGCAACTCCATGCAACACGAGGCGATCAAAAGGATCTATTCGCTGGAAGAGGAGATCCTTTCCAGCGGCAATAGCGACCTTATAGCAGTATGGGAAAAGCTTCAGACATCCGACCACTTTTATTACATGTGTACGAAATTCTGGAACGATGGCGACGTTCACAAATATTTCAGTCCGTTTGACTCGCCCTATGACGCTTACATGTACTACATGAATGTTTACAGCGACCTTGAATGCCAGGTAAAGAAACTTAAGAATAATAAGCAGCAACCTGTCAGGCCCATGCGACCGGTGCATACCATACGTCCGCATGATGTGGATCGCAAGGAAACCGATCCCTCAGCCCCTTACCTGAAAAAGAACAAAAGCAGGCTTAGCCTCCGCGCCGCCAGCAATTGGCTATGGTTTGGCTAGTATAAACTTCTCATTCGAATCAAATGATCCTGATAGCAGATAGCGGCTCCACCAAAACAGATTGGGTGCTAACCGACAACGATAAAAATCAATTCCGGTTCAGTACGATCGGTTACAATCCCTACTTTATTGACTCAGAGAATATTTATCATTCTCTTACGCAAAATCTTATCCCAAGATTTGATGCGCATAAAGTGAAAAAAGTTATTTTCTATGGGGCCGGATGTTCAACGACAGAAAATTCTGCTATTGTACATAAGGCAATTTCCAAGTGTTTCTCCAATTCCGAAGTAAAGGTGGAGCACGACATGCTTGCAGCAGCAAGAGCGCTGCTTGGAAATAAGAGAGGTTTTGCCGCGATCATAGGGACAGGCTCCAATACCTGCATATACGATGGAAATGACATTGAAAAAAATATTGATTCATTGGGTTATCTTCTGGGCGACGAAGGCAGCGGAAGCTGCATCGGAAAAAAGATCATACGGGATTACATGCGCGGATTTCTTCCGATAGATCTCGATCATAAATTCAACACAACCTATCACCTTACCAACGCGGATATTTTTGATTGCCTTTATAACAAACGTTCACCTAATCGCTTCCTTGCCAGCTTCTGCAAATTTGCCGATGAAA
>JBJMLS010000260.1:0-4984 GCA_045805185.1 Bacteroidia bacterium
GCGTCAATATATTTAAAGCCGGCCTGGAAGCCTTGCTTATTCGCCCACCAGCCATTTTGTTTGCGCAGGATCTGGAGATTGAACTCATCCATTACAAACTGACCGTACAGCTTAACGTGTTTTGCTAGTTTAAAGCTCAGGTTAAAGCCAAGCATGGAATTATCACTTGATCCGAGAGAATATTCAACAGGCCTGTAAAAAATGACAGGGTTCAGGTAATTCAGGTCATAGCCGCGGGCGCGGTTGGTATCATTGCCTTGCCAGATCACGCTTTCGAAAGCGGAAATATTTATATTCTTTGTTGCGTTCCAGCTGAGGTAGTGGAACGTGCCGAATTTATTGCGGAAATTCGCTTTGTAGCCATTTGCGTTTTGTATATCCTGGAACCAGGAATACCAACTACTGTATTGCAAGTTCCAGATATTAATGGTTGTTTTAAAATACGGATAATTGTTGGCAACATCGCTGAGCAGCAATGAGCGATAACCGTCGCCAATGAATTGCTTGTCTTTTCCTGCCTGGAAGTTCACAAATTTGCGGGGCGACCAGGAAACATATCCTGTCAGATTGCTGAAGGAATATTTTGCGAAAGGGTTATAGCCTGAACTGTTTCCTTTTCCTTCGCGGTAAGCGATCCCAAGTCCGGGAACAATACCGTAAGACTGAACCAGCGTGTCCATGAAATTTGGGAAGCGTACATAACCTCCGGTGCAGTTAACAGCTGCAGAGAATTTTTCATTCACGTCGGCGCGCATGTATACGCCGCCAGAGGTTTCATTCAGCATTTTATTCTCCAGCATGTCGTATCCCTGCTGTACATCCAATTGAGGAAGTATCTGCAGGGCAATTCTCCTCTTTTGATTTTGGTCTTCGTAAAACTCTTTCCTCAGGTTATACACATGAACGGAAAAGTGCCGGTAATTGATCTTCTCGTCCTTAAGACTGTCGAGGGTGGTGTATAGGTAAGGCTTTAACGAAGAATGAAAACGGTTGTCGTAATTTTTTATATAGTATTCATCAACGGGATTGCTGATGTCATTCTGCATGGGTAGATTCTGTGCCTGGTTTTGACCAATCACAGATGACAGATACCCGGATAAGATACCCACGCAAAAGATCAGTTTTTGTTTTTTTCTGCTCACTTATTCTTTAAATTCAATGCTGGTTTGCTGAGGCTTATTCTTTGACCTGTAAATTAGCTGTAGTATTAATGTGCAAAAAAGGGATAAGGCAATAACAATAGCAAAGGAAAGATTGGGGTCAAGCGGCCAGGTGGCAATTGCAGCTCCGATCACAAGCACATTGAACAGGTAGATAATGATCACTGTCCACTTATGATTAAGCCCGCAATCGATCAGGCGGTGGTGCAGGTGATTCCTGTCTGCCGAAAACGGCGAAACGCCTTTTGCAGCGCGAATTAAAAAAACGCGTAAGGTATCAGCCAGGGGATAAATGAGTGTAGCAATTACCACTACGGGCTTTGAGATATGTACAAGTATTCCATCCAGCTTATCGATCGGGTATTCAATCACTTTAATACAGAGCACGCAAATGATCAGCCCAATGGTCAGTGAGCCTGAATCGCCCATAAATATTTTCGCAGGTGAAAAGTTGAATACGAGAAAGCCAAGTAAGGAGCCCGACAGCGCAATTGAAAGCGAAGCGTAAACATAATCGTTGGCGAAAATGAACCAGAAGCCAAAAGCGGTAGAAGCGATGAAACCCACCCCCGCTGCTAATCCGTCAACACCATCGATGAGGTTAAATGCATTTACAACGACAATGTAGGTGAAAAGCGAGAGGAACACGCTTCCCCAGTAGGGCAATTCATACACTGCAAAGATCCCATGAAGTCCTGTTATGCGAACATTGCCTATAAGCACGAGGATCAACCCGACGATCACATGCGCCACCAGCTTTTTAATCGGCGCGGTACCGATAATATCATCTTTTATCCCAACGAAAAACAGCACAAGTGAAGTTGCGATGATCAGCTTGAATTCCGTCACATATTCATTCAGATCGAGGACTTCAGCCATGTTGCCAGCCAGGCTGAAATCCAGCTTGAACCAGAGCGAAAAGGAGAATAAGGTTGCCGCAAATATTATTATTCCTCCAATAGTGGGAACAACCCTTTTATGGATCTTGCGCTCGCCGGGTTCATCAAACAAGCGTTTGAGTATCGCAACTTTGATCAGGGGCGGTGTTGAATACAGCACCACAAAGAAAGATGTCAGAAATACAAGGATCAATGTTATCATATTTTCCTGTTAAGCTGTTTAAAAGTCCCAATACACATTGTACAGGGAAGTGCGCAGACTGAAATAAACCAGGGTATTAAATGCAACCGATGTTGAACCGGTATTATCATTTTTTATAGAACTGTCCCTGTAATTTACACCTGCGCAAATGTTAGTATTTGTTTTAGGATTGATCATGAATCCTGCTTTGAAATCTCCAAATGCGAGTTGCTGGTGTGTAAATTCTGTTTCATTCGTAAAAAGATTTACTTTGAACTGTCCGAAAAAACGTTTGTAATTATAAGCAAGGATAAGAACAATTTCATTTCCGCGGTACAGAGAAAAAGGATAGGCGAGACCCTGGTTGTAATGTGCATAATCCTGTGACGGGTAAGCGGACAGGTAGGGATAGTTGCGGATCGAGTTAAGCTCTGCCTGGACAAACAAATTCTTTAGCGTAAATACGTCGTAGTATTTCATTCCAAGCTGGAAGCCGGCTTTGCTGTTTGAAATTTTCACCGAATCCAGATCATCCAGCATGAGCTGTCCGTACAAGGCAAGCGATTTGAATAATTTCACCTGCAGGTCGGCGCCGAGAACAATGTTGTTTTTTCCATGGAGACCGTAGGCCGCTGCATGTGTGAAAATAACAGGGTTCACATATCCGGGGTCAATATGCTGGCGGTTGGAACTATCTGAGGCGTTCCAGATCATGCCCTGGAAAAAAGAAAGGTTAACTCGCTTGTGGATCTGCCAGCTGAGCTGTTGAAAAGCCGCCGCTTTTTTCTGAAAGAGACGTTCTGTTCCTGGTGGTGTTTTTGCGCCGCCTGATGTCAGGTTCATAAGCGATGCGTAAATATTCGTGTATTGGACCCTGCCTTTAAAGAACCTGGAATTAAAGCGGACAAAAGGATAATTCATCGCATTATCACTGAGCAATAAGCTTCGGTAGCCATTACCGGTCTTTTGTTTTCCGTGACCGGCCTGAATGGAAAAATTCCTGCTCGCTTCGTATGAAATTACTCCTGAGGCGAAGGCGTAATCGTATCCGTTCAGCTTGAAATTCTTATAGCGGCCCTGCCCCGGCACTACACCTGTGCTGATCGCGAAATCATCCACGTAGGAAGCAAAAGTTGACTGGTTCTCAAAGAAGGCGCTTTCGAACTTGATTTTTTCATTGATCGATCCTTTTACCCAGGCGCCACGGGAATTGGTGTAAATTTTTTCGAGTTTTGTTGCGGAGATGTCGCTCCCTCCCTGGAAATTAAAAACAGGATCGATGCTGAGCTTGAAATTTGCATTGCCGGCCCTCGGGTCTTTTACATTTACCCGGATCAGGTTTTCAAAAAGCAGTCTTCTTCCAGATCGTCCGGCATCTTCTATGTAATAATTGAAAGTATCAATCTTTGGATCGATTGTGTAGATGAACGGCTGCATTGAAAGATGCAGGGGATAAGAAGAGGTGTCTTTAAGCGCTTCCCTTTGCCTGTGAAGATCGAAGAAGTAATCGCCGGGAAATAAAAGAGACTGCGCGTTAAGAGCGAAGGAGCTGATGCAAAAAAATATAGCTATTTTTTTAAACGGGTTTACCACAATCTACTCCTTGTTTTTTTCTGAAATCTTCGTAAACTTCTTTTATGCCCTCTTCAAGACCTATTTTATGTTTCCAGCCCAAACGGTGCAGGTACGATACATCCATTAGCTTGCGCGGCGTTCCATCCGGTTTAGATGGATCAAATTTTAGCTCTCCCTCATAGCCCGTGATTTTTTTGATCAGCAGTGCAAGATCCTTTATACTGATATCGCTTCCCGTTCCAACATTCACGAATTGTGCGCCGTCGTAGTTTTTCATAAGGTAAACACAAGCGTCGGCCATATCTTCAGCATGCATGAACTCTCTCATGGGAGAACCGCTTCCCCATACTTCTACGGAAGAAAGCTTGTTTTCTTTTGCATGGTGAAACTTTCTCAGTAATGCGGGAAGTACGTGAGAATTGTTGAGGTCGTAATTATCATTTGGCCCATAAAGATTAGTAGGCATTACGGATATAAAATTGCAGTTGTATTGCGCGTGATAGGCCTCGCACATTTTGATCCCCGCTATCTTTGCAATTGCATAAGGCTCATTGGTGTATTCCAATGCGCCGGTAAGCAGGTATTCTTCCTTTAACGGCTGAGGAGCAAGCTTTGGGTAGATACAGGAAGAGCCGAGGAACATCAGCTTGCTTGTATTGTATTTATAAGCAGAATGGATCACGTTATTCTGCACCATGAGGTTCTCGTAAATAAAATCGGCCCGGTACGTATTGTTTGCGTGAATGCCGCCAACCTTCGCCGCTGCAAGAAAAACATATTCGGGTTTCTCGGTCGCGAAGAAATCTTCAACGGCCTGCTGATTTCTCAGATCCAGTTCTTTTGAAGTGCGGTGAACAATATTAGTGTAGCCTTTCTGAATAAGGTTCCTGTGAATAGCGCTGCCAACCATTCCTTTATGACCGGCTATGTATATTTTGTTGTGAAGGTTCATTTTATCTGGGTGAAAAAACGCGGAACAATAAATAAAAAACGAAGAAGCCTATTCGTGCTGATTCAGGATCTTATGTCCTCCTTCAAGAAGATATTTCTCGCGCTTGAATAATTCAACATCAGATTTTACCATTTCTTTTAAGAGCTCCTCAACTGTATATTTTGGAACCCAGCCCAGCTTTTCTTTAGCTTTTGTTGCATCTCCAACCAGGAGCTCA
>JBJMLS010000261.1:0-4579 GCA_045805185.1 Bacteroidia bacterium
AAAGCTAACCGGAACGTCTCAAAAGCTGATCTCAAAACCTTTGCCGCAGGATGATCCAAAGCAGCGGAAGCCGGACATTACAAAAGCGCGTGAGATCCTGGGTTGGGAACCGAAAGTAAACAGGGCCGAAGGATTAAAGATCACTTACGGGTATTTTAAAAGTCTTTCCAAAGACGAATTGTTTAAAACAGAACACAGGCAGTTCAGTTGATCATGGCGCATAAACATTATAACATAACTGTAAAAGGACATGTGCAGGGAGTGTCTTACCGTTTTTCAGCACATGCTGAAGCTTTACGATTGGGATTGACCGGTTTTGTAAAGAACCTTTCTAACGGAGATGTATACCTGGAAGCAGAAGGAACCGATGAGAACCTGAGTAAAATGATAGCCTGGTGCCAGATCGGTCCGCCCCGCGCTGAAGTAATGGAAGTTAATGCTGTAGAAGGAGAATTAAAGCATTTCCCGACATTTGAAATAAAGAGATGAATCGTATTATTGCTTTTTAATTAATACATTTATAGAATAAATAAACCAGACATTATGATAAAAACAATCAGCGGATTTGCATTTTGCCTGGCATTATTACCCACTTTTATTTTTGCACAAGGGAAGGATAAATCTTCCGATGAAAACGCCTACGGTGAAGGAAAAATAATTATCTCCGCGGGTTATGGCGTTCCTAATCTTGGAAAGAATGTATTAAAAGTATTTAAGTCTAATACTGATTATTTTGATTATGGCGTAACAGGTATTGGGCCATTACATTTCAAGGCTGAATATGGAATTACAGACAAGATAAGCGGTGGACTGAGCTTTAATTATGTTAGCTGTTCCGCCAGCTGGAAGAGAAACGAAGATTATTCAAGTGGCAAAATAACTTATACGGATAAAATGATTTATCAGGGCCTGGCAATCAATGGCAGGATAAATCTTCATTTTGCAACAACCGATAAGCTTGATGCGTATTGGGGGATTGGAGCCGGATACGGAAGCGCGGTTTTTAAGTTTACATCCGATGATCCTGATTTTAAGAATGAGCAATTAAAATTGCCCAATATATCCCACATGGGCTTTGAAACTACTTTTGGCGTACGCTATTATTTTACACCGAACATTGGTATGTACGGGGAATTTGGCTATGCTAAATCACTGGTGCAGGGAGGCCTTGTAGTTAAATTTTAGGCTGCTCAGAATGGAAAAAGAATTTTTTGCACATGCTTCCGCTTTTATTGATGAAGGCTGCTCTGTAGGAAAGGGTACAAAGATCTGGCATTTCTCGCATATCATGTCTGATTGCAGGATCGGAGAAAACTGTAATATAGGACAGAATGTTGTGATCTCTCCCGGTGTTGTCCTGGGTTCTAATGTGAAGGTTCAGAATAATGTTTCCATCTATACCGGTGTAACCTGCGATGATGACGTATTTCTTGGACCTTCAATGGTTTTTACAAACGTTATTAACCCAAGAAGCGCCGTCAACAGGAAGAATCAATACGCAAAAACGCATGTAGGAAAAGGCGCCTCAATAGGGGCGAATGCAACAATTGTATGCGGACACGATATCGGCGAGTTTGCATTCATCGGAGCAGGAGCGGTTGTTACTAAGAACGTTCCTGCGTATGCACTGCTCGTCGGTAATCCGGCGCGGCAAACAGGATGGATGAGTGAATTCGGAAATAAACTGGATTTCAATAAGGAAGGAATTGCGGTATGCGCAGAGAGTAAGGAGAAATATAAACTTGAAAACGGAAAGGTAGTGAAGCTATGAGTAAAATAAAGTTCGCTGTAATCGGGCAGGGACATATCGGGAAACGCCATGCAGAAATGGTGCGCAGACACCCCGAGGCCGAGCTGGTCGCTGTTTGTGACGTAATGGAAAAAGATAAGCTTGGACTCAATGATCTTAAAGAAAGTTTTTATTCTTCCATTGATGAATTGTTGAATTCTCATCCGGATGTGGAGGTTGTGAACATCTGCACTCCTAACGGATTGCATGCCCTTCATTCTATTAAGGCGCTGGAAGCGGGAAAACATATTGTTTGTGAAAAGCCCATGGCGCTGAGTAAGGCTGACTGTGAAGCCATTATATACAAAGCGCTTCACGTGCGCAAAAATGTGTTCTGTGTCATGCAGAACCGTTATTCGCCTCCGTCCGTATGGCTTAAGAATATTGTAGAGAATAAGATCATCGGCGATGTATATATGGTTCAGCTCAACTGTTACTGGAACCGCGACGACAGGTATTACAAGAAAGGGAACTGGAAAGGAACGCAGGAATTGGATGGTGGAACTTTATTTACGCAGTTCTCACACTGGATCGATATCATGTATTGGCTCTTTGGCGATGTGAAAGATATCCAGGCGAAGTTCGCCGATTTTAACCATCAGAAAAGCACTGATTTTGAAGACAGCGGCTTTGTTACTTTCAATTTTGTAAATGGCGGCATGGGCTGCGTTAATTATTCAACCGCGGTTTGGGATAAGAACCTGGAAAGCTCGCTGACCATAGTTGGGAGTAAGGGAAGCGTTAAGGTAGGAGGGCAATACATGGACCAGGTTGAGGTTTGCAATATTAAAGATTATGTATTACCTGATCTTGCTCCCACCAATCCTGCCAATGATTATGGAGCTTACAAAGGATCCGCGAACAATCATCACATGGTGATTGACAATGTCGTAGATACGATCAAGGGAAAAAATGTGATCACCACCAACGCCATGGAAGGCCTTAAAGTTGTCGATATCATAGAAAGGATCTATGCTCTCCGACCGAAAGAACTGGTGCATAAGGATCAACCCGCAGAAAAGAAAATTTAATTGAATATATAACGTATGAGTATTTACAACAGGATCATTAAAAAAGAAGCAGAAGTTGCCGTGATCGGGCTGGGTTATGTGGGTTTGCCAATTGCCCTGGCCTTCGCGAAAAAAGTAAAAGTAATCGGTTTCGATATCAATGAAAAGCGCGTGGCGATGATGAACAAAGGTGTTGATCCGAGCAACGAGCTCAGTAAGAAAGATTTTGCGAACAGCGACATTTCTTTTACGCATAAGCTTGAGGATCTTAAAAAGGCGAATTTCTTTATCATTGCGGTACCAACCCCTATTGATGAACATAATCTTCCCGACCTTAAGCCGCTGATAGGAGCCTCAACTACAGTAGGCAAGGTACTGAAAAAAGGAGATTACGTGGTTTATGAATCTACCGTTTACCCTGGCTGTACGGAAGAAGATTGCATTCCTGTGCTGGAAAAAGAATCCGGCCTGAAATTCAAAAAAGATTTTAAAGTAGGATATTCTCCTGAGCGCATTAACCCGGGCGATAAAGAGCATACAATCACTAAAATATTAAAAGTAGTTTCGGGCTGTGATGCGGAAAGTCTTGAAAACATTTCAAAAACTTACGAGATCATTGTTGAGCCGGGAACACACAAAGCCGCATCTATAAAGGTGGCTGAGGCGGCAAAGATCATTGAAAATACCCAGCGTGATGTGAACATTGCCCTGATGAATGAGCTTTCCATTATCTTCAGCCGTATCGGGATCAATACCTATGATGTTCTCGAGGCTGCAGGCACCAAGTGGAACTTCCTGAAATTTTATCCCGGGCTTGTCGGTGGGCATTGCATTGGCGTGGATCCGTATTACCTTACCTACAAAGCCGAAGCGCTCGGATACCATGCGCGCGTGATCAACTCCGGACGCTATGTGAATGACAGCATGGGCTTCTATGTGGCAAAGAATCTTGTGAAAAGGATCATTGCTGCAGGGAAGAACATCAGTAAATCAAAAGTGCTCGTAATGGGAGCTACGTTCAAAGAAGATGTAAGCGATATCCGCAACAGTAAAGTGGCGGACATTGTAAAAGAACTGAAATCCTACAGTGTAAAAGTGGATATTGTTGATCCGCATGCTGACAGCGATGAGCTGAAACACGAATATGGATTCGGCCTTAACAAAATGGGAAAAGGTTACGATGGGGTCATTGTAGCCGTGAACCACAAAGAATATAAGGGCCTCGACGAAAAATTCTTCAAGTCGGTGCTTTCCTCCAAAGGCGTTCTTGTAGACGTTAAAGGAATGTACCGCGGTAAAATGAAAAATGTTGGTTACTGGAGTTTATAATTAGCAATAGTATTTGTTCAAATGAAAATATTAATAACAGGAGGCGCAGGCTTTATCGGTTCACATGTAGTAAGGCTATTCGTTACAAAATACCCGGATTATAAGATCTGTAACCTGGATAAGCTTACGTATGCAGGCAACCTGGAAAACCTGAAGGATATCGAAGCGAGGTCAAATTATGAATTTATTAAAGGCGATATCGTAGACGCTGATTTTATAAATCAATTATTTTCGGAATATAAATTCAATGCGGTGATCCACCTTGCCGCTGAGAGTCACGTCGACAGGAGCATTACCAACCCTCTTGAATTTGTGTACACCAATGTAATCGGAACGGTCAACCTCTTAAATGCGGCCAAATCTCTTTACAAAACAGACGGAGCGGATTTCAGGTTATTTTACCATGTAAGCACCGATGAGGTTTACGGATCATTGGGAGAAACAGGGATGT
>JBJMLS010000262.1:0-4157 GCA_045805185.1 Bacteroidia bacterium
CTCTTTCCCTACACACGCTCTTCCGATCTCCAACAATTGCGAAGCCGGTGTACTGATCACCGATCAATGGTGAAAGGTAATATGCAGCAGCAAAACTCAGGATCAGCAAAGACAGTACGCACATGAAACCGATCAGGATCTTTGACACGACGTCTGATACTGTTTTCGATATTTTGTCTGAAGCCTTTAAGACCATCAGTTCATAACGGGTGTTTATGTAATCTTTTACATGGTCAACCGTTTCATCTATTTTACTATGTTCCTGCATAATTATTATCCTTAAATTTTAAACCGCGATCAGTACACGCTTCACAGTTATTAAGTTGTTTTGTAAGAGTGGTCAACTTTATTTTTCACGGTGTTTCCGAATTCATTCACCTTATTTTCTGCAAGGTCGCTCAGCTCATCTGCTTTGTCTCTGAACTTAGAAGTGCTATCCTTGATCTTGTCAGTAAGGTTGTCTGCTATGTCCTTAGCGCCGTTAAATAATTTTTTTCGTGTCTCGGTTCCTTTATCAGGTGCAAATAAGATCCCAAGTGCCGCTCCTACAGCCGCGCCCAAAATCAGGGCTCCGACAATTTTTCCAGAATTTTCCATAATTGATTTTTTTTAAATGTTATTATTGTTTTGATTATATGCTGGGCTTGCGTAGGCTAACTTTGTGCCAGCAGCCAGTGCAGAATTAATACTTTGATTTTTATACGCATAGCCGCATTGATTACACGTATGAGTTTTCACCTGAGGAAAATGCTCCCCGTTTCGGGGAAAGTGTAATAACTGTTCATTCCGGGATTTAGCGCGCCTGTACGTGCACTGAATTCCCCAAAATGTAGTGAAAAGCCTCTGTTTCCCAGCTATTTAATTCTTAATCCCTATTGCTTCCCGCTGGCATGATATTGTTTAATCCCCGTAAAATAACCTTAAAAATCAATTCATGGAAACAACAAATGAAAAACTGATCGGCCAGCTGAACAACCTGGTAGAGATCAACAATGATCGGATCCAGGGCTACGAAAGGGCAAAGGACGATACAACCGATAATGAACTGAAGTCCCTCTTCAATGATATGGCCAGTCACAGCCGTACGTTTAAAGAAGAGCTTGCGGCCGAAGTGCGGACGCTGGGAGGCGAGCCAACTGAAGGCACCCGCAATTCCGGAAAGATCTTCCGCGCCTGGATGGACATTAAAGCGGCACTTACCGGAAAAAAAAGAAAAGAGATCCTGAGCTCATGCGAATCGGGCGAAGATGCTGCGCTCGAAGCTTATGACGAGGTGCTCGGAGGCGAAGTGGTTCTTACCGATAAGCTGCGCGACCTGGTAAGCAGGCAAAAACAGGAGATCTCAAAAGATCACAGCCGCATTAAGATGATGCGCGATATGGCAAAAGTTGAATAATTAAAAAACCCAGCTATGAAAAAACAAAAACTAATGATCGTCATGATGGGAATCGTGGCGACAGCTTTTATAAGCTCCTGCCAGAGTCCGGAGAAAAAAGTAGAGAAGGCCGAAGAAAAAGTAGAAGACGCAAAAATGGACCTTACACAGGCCCAGATCGACGCAAGAAACGAGAACTTCAAAGCCTGGCAGAAATTCAGGAATGAATCAGAAGACAGGATAAGAGAAAACGAGAAGATGATCGGGGAGCAAAAGGCAAAGTTGAAGAATACCAACAACAAAGCGGGAAATGATCCACGCCTCGACGAAATGGAGCGTAAGAACAGTGAGCTCCGCCAGAAGATCTATAATTACGATAACGCCGACGACAGCAAATGGGAAGAATTCAAACGCGAATTTAACCATGATATGGACGAGCTGGGGAAATCGCTGAAAGACTTCACAGTTGACAATAAGAAATAAAAAAAGGCCCTGAAAAAAGGGCCTTTCTAATTTTATTCCTGTTTCATTAAGCGCTTTGTAATGCAACGCGTTTTTGCTGCTGAAATTCTTTAAAGTCGGAAGGCGTAACACCCGTAACTTTTTTGAACTGATTGGAAAGGTGCGCAACACTGCTGTAATGAAGCTTATGTGCGATCTCTGTCAGGTTCAGCTCATCATAGACCAGGAGTTCCTTTACGCGTTCGATCTTATGGGTGATGATGTGCTTTTCAATTGTAGTGCCCTGCATTTGAGAAAAGCGCTTTGCCAGGTAGGTGTAGCTGTAATTCAGCTTTCCGCTCAGGTAATCTGAAAATTTTATCTTCATGCGCTCATCCGAATAATACACCACCTCCACGATCACGTTCTTAATGCGCTCGATAAGTATCTTCTTTTTATCATCGAGCAATTCGAATCCAACTTTCTCAAGGGCCGTTTTCAGCTGTTCATACTGAGCGCCGGAAACCTCTTCCATGATTTCCACTTCGCCTAACTCTACCCGCGTGCAGTGCAGTCCGAGTTTTTCTATTTCTGACTTCGCTACAATTTTGCAGCTAAGGCTGACCATATTCTTAATGTAAAGTTTCATTTTTTTTGTTTTTATTTGGTTAATTGATGGTTGATTTTACGGTTTAATTCTGTCCTTAAAGGGAGGCGCATGACGCCTTTTTATTGTTTTATTTTTTGCCGGTATCATGGTGAGTATTTTTTGCAGCGTTATTTTTCGATTGCTTGCTGTTGCTGTTATTCTTATTACTCTTCTTTTTGTTCCTGTCTTCACTGTTATTATTCTGCTGATCGTTGTTTTGTGGTCCTTTTTCTCTTCCGGAGTAATTCCCCATCTGGTCAAAATAGAGTGTCTCGTTATTTCCCGGAACATAATATGTTTTCTTTCCTGTGTTATCCTGCTCCAGCCATACTTTATAATCTTTCCGGTCCGGATAATTCTTATTGTAATAATTCATCAGCTCCGGCGGCACCTGATCCGCGCCAACCTGGTACTGCGACTTACTCAGCCGCCCGGCCTTATCATAGATCAGGTTATGCTCTGTATTTGTTTCATCCCAATAGTTCACCCTGTAATTATTATCTTCCCATCGCCAGGTAGGGTTTGTTACATTCGGGTAATCTGTTTTAAACCTCTGGCTTATGCTATCAGGCACTTGTTGGGCCCTCATCACATAAGTAGCCGCAGGTATCAGAAACAGACTCATCCACAGTTTTTTCATACTTTAAAATTTTTTGGTTACATGATTCATAACCAAAAAATCCGTGCCAAGGCCCAAAATCGTTATGCATAGCCATCCTTTATGTTCTCACTTGTGGAATATCTGTTCACAAATGAGGAATGGCATCCTCATTTACGAAGATTTCTTCGAGGCTTTCTTCTTTGTTGTTTTTCTACCGCTTTTCACTCTTGTAGAACTTCTCTTTGCCGTCGATTTCTTCTTTGGAACTTTTGCTCCTTTTTCCCTTGCCTCCGATAAGCCGATCGCGATCGCCTGTTTGCGGCTTTTGACCTTAGCTCCGCTTCCGCTCTTCAGGGTTCCCTTTTTCTTCTTGTGCAGTGCACTTTCAACCATCTCCTGGCTTTTCTTAGAATACTTTGCCATATCTTTTTTTTAATTAAACGACCTTCTCAGTTTGAAAATCTTCGATCCTGCTTTTTTAAAAAACGTGCCAAAAGCGGCTTTTCATGTACAAAGACCTGGCTTCTACGCCAAAACCCTTGTATTTAAGCGGCTTCAGGCGCCCAGGTAGATTTTTGAAAGGACTTGCTTCCTGCAAAAAAACACGCTGCTTCCACCCCAAATTCCCCTAATTGTGTAATAAAATACCCATTTAACTTTCCCAATCCGGGAACGACCACTTACTATCAGTTATTTAAACCACCTGAAAAGGGGTATGATTTCTTCATTCCCGCCGGAAAGAAATTCTTCAAAAACAATAAAATAGCCGAGCCATGAAAAACAACGATCAGAAAACAAAACCGGGGGATATGACACAGAAAAATAATAACCCTGCGGGGAATGATAGCAGTAATACAACCAATCCAAACGATTTAAACCAGAAGCAGAATGATAAAACTACTCATCCCCTGGGCGAAGAAAAGAATAACGGTAAAAAGAATGAGGGAAAAGAAACCGAAGATCTGGATACTAAAAAAACTCGTAGCAACGATGACGAGGAAGAAAAGTTAAAACCCAATCCGCTTAAACCGGTTGCGGATGAAGACAACGAGAACCTGATGGAAGCTGATAAAAAACGTGATCCGGATAAA
>JBJMLS010000263.1:0-4810 GCA_045805185.1 Bacteroidia bacterium
GTAGCACAATGCGATCCCTTCCTTGTCGCCGATCTCTTTTTTCAATTCGAGCGCTTTCTCGTAATAATCGAGCGCGGTAGAAAGTTCAGAGCGTACATTATAGGTATTCGCGACATCGATGTAACTGCCGGCCATTCCTTTTTTATCTCCCACTTCTTCCTGGATGAGCAAGGCTTCGCGGAAATTTTTCAGGGCTGTTGCATTATCATTTTTGGCCTGGTAAATGAGGCCGACATTGTGCTGTGCGATGGCTGTTCCTATTTTATCGCCCAGCTCCCGGTTCAGCTGAAGGGCCTTTTCGTAATAGCTCAGGGCTTTGGAATAGTCTTTCTGGTTGCGGTAAATGATGCCGATGTTATTGTAGCAATAGGCGATGCCGCTTTTGTCCTTTAGCTCTTCTCTCAGTTTCAATGCCATTAAATAATGTTTCAGGGCATTGGTATAATCGGATTGGTAGGTATAGATGAGCCCGATATTGTTGTAGCAGTTCCCGACTCCTTTTTTTATTCCGGCTTCCCTGAATAATTCGAGGGCTTTATGAAAAAGATCGAGGGCCGTAGGATAATCACCCCTGTTCATATAGAGTACGCCTTTCAGGTTAACGGCATTGGCTTCCCATTTTTTTTGGCCCGACGAGCGTGCCAGTTTCAATTCCTCTTCCACCAGGATCCCCGAGCTGTCGGAATTGGTATAGCAATATCCCCAGGCTATGGCGTGCAAGGCTTTTAAACGGGCCGAGTCCGGGAGATCTTTGCTCCTGAATACCTTCCAGAGCGAATCATTGGTAGTGGAAGAAGCAGCTACCTTCAGGCTGAAAGCAAGCGTCAGAAAAAGGAGGGCCGCTATTCCCGGAAATGGCTTCCTTGTTTTCTTTAGTATGGATCGTTCAGCGGTTTTTATAAATAAAATATGCATTTTCCGGATTTAATTCAGATCCGGCTAATTCCGGATGCTATTCTTTTTAAACAGTATAAGGGAAGTAAAAGTAAAAAATGTTCTCATAACCATTACACAATTCGTTTTTGTTTAAATATAAATTAGGTTATCCCGTCAATTAGATTACCTTTGTGATACTTCTTTCGAAGATAGTTAGTACATCTGTTTGTAGACCTCAATTGCAATTAGCACCTCACCATTTTCCTAACAAGTATATCACTGTATAGTTGCATCGTATATGCGTGCCGTGGTATAAATTATAATCCGCCGGACCGTAAAGGCTGGCATAACACAAATCACAATGAACAATGGAGTAGTAAAATTCTTTAATGATGCGAAAGGTTTCGGATTTATTAAAGCGGAGAATGGTGAAGAAATTTTCGTTCACGTATCCGGACTTAAAGAAGACATCAGGGAAAACGATAACGTTACTTTTGACCTGCAGGAAGGCCGTAAAGGCATGAATGCAGTGAATGTATCCCTGGCATAAGCCAGATGATCTTAAAGGCAATTGAATGCGCTGCATTCTTTTGCCTTTTTTTCTTTTTTTACCCCTCTAAGTCTAGCGGGGATCTTATTTAAACCACATCAAACAACAGCATGAGGCAACTAAAAATAAGTAAATCGATCACCAACCGCGAAAGCGCTTCCCTTGACAGGTACCTTACTGAAATTGGTCGTCATGACCTGGTAACAGCTGATGAAGAGATCATTCTTGCAAAGAAGATCCGTGAAGGAGATAAAGATGCGCTGGAAAAGCTGACCGTTGCCAATTTACGATTTGTGGTTTCCGTTGCCAAGCAATACCAGAATCAGGGCATCAGCCTTCCCGATCTTATCAATGAGGGAAACCTCGGCCTGATAAAGGCAGCCAAGCGTTTCGATGAGACGCGCGGTTTCAAATTCATTTCCTATGCAGTATGGTGGATCCGTCAATCCATTATCCAGGCGGTATCTGAGCAATCACGCGTGATCCGCTTACCCCTGAATAAGATCGGAGCACTGAATAAAATTAAAAGGGCGCAATCGGCGCTTGAGCAAAAGCTCGAGCGTCCCGCCAGTATTTCCGAACTATCCATTGAGCTTGAAATGAGCGAATCGGATGTGATCGTTACACTAGCCGCGTCCGGATGGCATGTTTCCACCGACGAAGCTTTTCCGGGTAACGAGAACAGCAGCTTAATGGATGTGTTGTTCAATCCGGATGATCCGCAGCCAGACAACCTGCTGATGTCAATGTCGCTGAATACCGAAATTAAAAGAGCATTGTCTACCCTTACAGAAAGGGAAAGCAATGTGATCATATTGTTCTACGGCATAGGACAGCCGAGCCCGCTTACCCTTGAGGAGATCGGCCAGAAATACGAACTTACAAGGGAACGCGTCAGGCAGATCAAAGAAAAAGCCATCCGTCGCTTAAGGCACACGTCCCGAAGCAAGATGCTTGTTTCCTATCTTGGATAAGTAAAGATCTTCTTCTTTTTCGTTTGAAAAAATCAAAGCGAAAAAACAAAAAACAGCATTTCCCTTGGGGAAATGCTGTTTTTTTTTGCTTTCTTTTTTTTGAGAATCTGTTTTCAACTCACTTTCCTATGGGAAAAACCTGTTTTCCCCTTGTGAGGTTATTCACAATTTGAATTTTACCTGTTTATAAATAATACAGCAGATTAAAAATGTTTTCTTAAATTTGTTTCTATATAAAAAACCAAAAAAACCATGGCAAAAAAACCAGCTAAAAAAGCGGCTAAGAAAGCTGCTAAAAAAGCACCAAAAAAAGCAGCTAAAAAAGCTGCAAAAAAAGCCGCTCCAAAAAAAGCAGCTAAGAAGGCAGCTAAAAAAGCTCCTGCAAAAAAAACAAAGCGTAAGCTTAATCCAGCCCTGTTAAAGCCGTATACTCCAAGCTCAACGCTTGCTGAAGTAACAGGAGCAGCTGCACTTCCACGCAGCCAGGTTGTTAAAAAGATGTGGGATTACATCAAAAAGCACAAATTACAGGATACTAAGAACAAGCGTATGATCAACGCTGATCCTAAACTGAAAGCAATTTTCGGTGGAAAAGGTCAGGTTTCTATGTTTGAAATGGCTAAGCACATTTCAAAGCATTTGAAATAATTCGCTTTGTGAAATTAAAAAACCCCAACCGAAACGTTGGGGTTTTTTTATGATGATAATTGCTCACTTTAAATGACGGGATCATTTTATAGAACTGCGCAGATCGCTTAAATCATGGAAACAGCATTAATCGCTTCGTTATAGCTTTTCAACTATCACAGCAGTGCCATAAGCCAGAACCTCGTTTACGCCATCCATTACCTCGTTCGCATCGTAGCGCATGTTCAGTATTGCGTTGGCTCCTCTGTCCTGTGCATGCTTTACCATGAGCTGATGCGCTTCTTCGCGGGTCTTTTCGCAGAGCTCTTCATAAATTGTTATTTTGCCGCCAAAAAATGTTTGAAAGCTTCCCGCCATGTTTCCAAGTACGCTGCGCGAACGAACGGTTATTCCGCGAACAATGCCAAGGTGTTTGATCACCTTATAACCTTCGAGGTTTCCGGCTGTAGTAATTAAATTCAGATCCATATTATTTATTTTTTTACAAGTGTACAGCTTTTAACCCGGATTATTTAGAACCGAAAGAGCGATTCTGCCCCCCCTTATCGGAAAATTCAGACCATCCGTAGAAAAAATGGGTTTTTAGCAGGAAAAACCTGAAAAATAATGTGAGGATTAATTGACAATGTAAGTTTTTTTGTTAATTTGGTTAAATATTGATGATATTATGAAAGCAAAGGTACTTCCCCGTCTTACCTTTTTTATTTGTTTCTGGATACTGATTGTCCCCGTCGCTAAGTCGGAAAAATGTAATAGTCCGCTTTCGGTGACTCATTATTATACCCGCTCCAATGGTGTTTACGAAACCAATATCTGGTCGAACGTTAGCCATGCAAGTGCAACTTGTAACTGTAATCCGGGATGCAGTATTCCTGCTAATTCAGTTATTCACGTTGCGCATAGCATTACCTCCAATTGCGCTAATGTTGATATGGGGAGTAATGTTACCCTGATCATAGAAAATGGAGGAAGTCTCACCGTTTCGGGTAACGGAAGTATAACAGGGGGGGGCAACCTTCAGGTAGACGTCGGGGGATTATTAAGCATTAGCGGAAGCCTGGATCTTGGTGGAACCGGCAGCGCTACAATAAACGGAACCTTAAACGTTTTCGGAAGCATCACGGCAAGCGGCGGAGCTGCATCCGGGGGCTTATGCGGCTCGGGCAATGTAAATGTAGCCGGCAGCGCTCAATCCGGCGTTATCTGCAATTCGATTGTATTGCCTGTTGAATTGTCGGATTTTTATGCTGTTCCGCAAGCGGATAAGGTTTTGCTGAACTGGCAAACTACTTCAGAGAGCAATAACAGCGGATTTAATGTTGAGCGGAGTACTGACGGGATCGGCTTTGAGAAGATCAATTGGGTGCCTTCCGGAACAAGCAATGGGAATTCGACCAGCCTTCTGAATTATACCATGGCTGATAATAAACCATTAAGCGGACTTTCCTATTACAGGTTAAAGCAGGTTGATCACAATGGCAGTTCTAAATACAGCCAGATCATTTCCGTCGATTTTCAGAGAAGCCGCCATATTATCTTTGCTGTGTATCCGAATCCTAACCAGGGACAATTCACGGTTGATTTTACCGGGGTAGAGAACAATCACACAATTGACATTTTAATGTTCGACCAGCAGGGGAAGCAGGTATACGCAAATACTATATCCTCAGAATCGCTTGCAACAAACACATTTAATGTTATACCGGAAGAGTCAATAGCACATGGGGTATATACCGTAAACTTCGTGGTGGAAGGGGTCAAA
>JBJMLS010000264.1:0-9522 GCA_045805185.1 Bacteroidia bacterium
CGGGGGTTTTTAATTTTTATTTCCTGCGGTTGCGGCGTCTTGTTTCGTATGCTATTTCTACCCGTAGGCTAACCTTGCTTGTATAGATGTAGCTTTCTTTTTGTGCGTCATATTCCAGGGGCGCTCCCAGATCCTTCAGGTTTTGTATATAACGGTAGATCATGCGTTCTGACATGTTCAGTTTTTCTGCAAGTTCTTTTGGCCTGCCTGTGTCTTCCTCCTGGATTAACTGATCAATTGTTTTAAGTCGGGAAAAGTACTTTGTTGCTGTCATAAAGTTTGGTTTTTAGTTGTTTATATTGAGTTTAAGTGATTTTAAATAGGCATATCTTCATGACCAATAATATTAACTCCATCAGTATATACCATGGTCTGGTAATTCTTGCCGTTAAGTTGAGTGTAAGCCAGCCAGGTTTTTGGGTCTTCCGTTGCCCAAACCGAGAACACTACATAACCATGACATTGCAAATAAGTCGTCACCTGTTCGGAAGTAATCCTTATAAAAGCGGATCCATTCAGGGCAGTTGCAGGAACAGTGGGTGTGGCGTTTACTGTGTTGGTTTCCAGTGAAAAGGAAAGAGCCGCAAGGATAAAGATTAGTTTTTTCATGGTGTATTTTGCTTTAATTAATAATTGAATACAAAGTAATGTCGCTGCCAGTTCATTTCATTGGACAAATTTTGTTGTTTGTGACACCACTTTTTTGTACCTTGCAGCAAGTTTTATTTATTCAAGTGTCGATAATTGAATTACATACACTTTTAAACGGGCTGAAAACCGAGGAGATCAACTCGGTCCGGTTTTCCTTTTGCAAAAGTTTTCGCATCGAAAAAGAGGAGGCTGCCGCAGAAAAGCTCTTCGAATACCTGGTCGAGAACCAGGGCGCCGAATTGGACGACGAGCTTATTTCCAAGCATATTTACGGGGAAAACAAGCCGGATACCCTTAAGAAACTAAAGTCAAGACTTTTTTACCGCATCCTCGATACCTTTACTTCTGATGCCTTTTTGCTGAAAGAAGGCGTATTCGATCTTGTTGATAAGCAATCAGTTCGAATCCGCAAAAAGCTGCTTCAGTTCAGAGTATTGTATCGCAAGAAAAATGGAACAGATAAGAGTGTATTGTTTCATATCCTGAGTGAAATTATTAAGGAGGCGAAAGAGTATGAGCTCTATGATGTGGTTGCGGAAGCCCTATCCCTTAAAAAATACCTTAATGTTCTCAGAAAAGGCGGGGAAGAACTGAAAGAGATGAACAGCCAGATCAGGCAGTACCAGGATGCCTACAATGCAGTAATGCGGGCAGGAGACGCTTACTTTGACCTTGTTTCCAACCAGGATATCATTAAAAATTATACCGCCGAAGAAGTGGACAAACTGGTAAACAGTTACCTTAAAGAACTGGAGGAAGATTATAACATTAATCAGTCAATCACAATTCTTTATTATAGCAAACAAATTCAGCTTGCTTTTCTTCAAAGAACTCAAAAGCATCAGGCGACTATTGACGTTTGCCTGGATATGATCAATTTGCTCAACAAGCATAAGTGTATCTACCGCACGGAACGCATGGCTGCTATTTATAGTAATATAAGCAAATGCCTTGTATTTACGGGGGACTTTCAAAACGCAGCAGAGAATGCCGAAAAAGCAAGAAACTTCTATAATTCCAGAAATATCAATTATGTAGTGACCCGTGAACAGGAATTTTATGCTTACTTCTATGGAGAAAAATACGATACGGCAAATCTCATTATTGACGAATTAATTACTTTACCCATTGTAAATTCAGGCGAGTTCAGGCAGGATAAGTTTCAGTTCTTTAAGGCTTGTATTTATTTCCAGCAGGGGCAATTTAAAGACGCATTGAACATTTGCAACCAGTGGCTGGAACTTTCCAGGGATAAGGGCCGCTGGGATATAGGAACACGTTATTTAAGGATCATGTGCCTGGTTGAATTACAGCTCCTGGATCAGGCTTATTCCTCTGTTGAGGCGCTCCGGAAGATCATGAGCCGTAACAAGGCCGATTTGAGCGGCCGCGACGAATTAATATATAAGTCATTGAATGAGTTCAGCAGGGCCTCTTTCGGTCCCGTATGTAATAGCAAACTGCTCCGCCTGATCGAAGACCTTAGTCAGACGGATTCAAAATCAGCCTGGTCCTATTACAGTCATGAGCTGGTTCCCTTTCACGAATGGCTGAAAACAAAGTTGAAGATCAGCTTGGTAGAAGAAAAAAGAGAAAAGGTTAGGGTTTAGCCGTTTGCCCCCTGGTGTCACAGGCGACAATATTTGTCCAAAAATCAACGAAGCATAGTCTTTAATTTTGATTTAGATCAAAATTAAACGACATATATGCAGCAACCCGTTCATCGCTTAAAGCACATTTACATTCTTCCCGAAGAGCAGGGAATCTCTGTTCTAGTTTGCGGGAACACGTATACGAATGGCTGGACCGAAGTTCAACTGGTTCCAAAATTTCAGGAGCGCGGGTTGAAAAAGGGTATATATGAGTTCGAACTCGTTGCTACCGCCCCGAAAGATCAGCCCCTGCCTGTTACCACCGAGGTAATTGCCTCTTATACTTTATCAACGGATCTCCCTCCTAAAAAGATCAGGGTATATTCTGAATCCAATTGCATGGATGCTGTTGTGCATGTTCCAGCAGCGCATACCAAAGAAATACCTGCTCTATATACCCTTTTCAAATCAATTGCCCATTCTTTTACTTCCGGGAACCTGGCAGGAACAGTGAAGAGGCATGAAAATTTCAACCCGTTTAATTTATAATTTATGTCGACTTCAATAACCTTATTCAGTAATTCCCGCGTTTTATTCAACAATAAAAAAGAGCTTGACTATGCCTGCAGGCATTTTGAGCTTGTAGAAGGAAAGATAAAAACAGTAAGACTGAAACTGAACAGTCCTGGTCATGGCACTGCGGACCATTGCTGCTGGGAGAGCGTTGCAAAAACGATCTCTGATTTTTATAACCATGAATTGCCGGAAGAAAGGAAGACTGAAAAAATAAAAAACTGCGGACTGGAGAACATGGACGTGTTTGATTGCGGACGATTTAATAGTCTTGATAAGGCAGTCAGGCTGGACGATGCCAGTGGAAAACAGATGAGTGTTTACCTGAGCCAGACGCATATCATGAAAGAGATCAATAGAAAAAAGCCGGTATGCGTTTGTCTGAAATGGGACAGTACCAACGCCGTGCATTCCATTATTATCTATGGTTATTCCATGACGCCGGATAGTTTTATTCTTCATATTGCCGATCCCTGGGACGGGGATCATGACGTGGATTACGCGGATTTCAGTTACCTGTACAGGGCGAACTGGCCCACTACTTACTTAACAGCATAATATGAAGCTGATCTTTCAACCCTATAGCGACGAGGATGTGGCCCTGATCCGCACCGCTGTGAGACAGAACGCGGAAAACTCGCCTGAGATCAACGCGGGTTTTCAAACCGATATTGAAAAAGGCATGCTCATTTCTGTTCCTCATAAAGTATACCACCTGAACAGTAAGGATATCATATACGAAAAGGGACTCAGGTGCGCCTTATTGAATGGAAAGCAATACCTGCTTCTTCTTGGTGAAAATGTGATCGGCTCTGCGGAAATCGTTAATGTTTATGGGAACGAAAAATCGATCCGCTTAAATTTCGGAAGTTTTTACCGCTCGCTTGCAGAAGTGATCAGCCTGGTGGAGGAACACCAGACGGCGGGAGATTATGAATTCAATATATTAAAGATCCCTTCCATTTATGTTATTGCAGTATGGCTGCGATCGGTGAACAAGAACCTTTTCATTCCTTTTGGAAATATCCCAAAAGAATACCAGCCGCTTAAGCTTTACAACGAAGAAGATTTTCTCCGGCCGGCAAAACGGCTCTCACTGATCAATATCCGTTTGTAATTTTTTTTAACACAGAGTTGTCGAGGGAACAGAGCCAATGGGTCTTCAACTCCGCTCAAATACGGGACTTCAAACTTGTTGATTGTTTTTTATTGCGTTTTCACTCCCGCTAAAGGGCGGGATTTCAGACTTGTTTATTTTTATTTATTGGGTCTTCAACCCGCTCAAATGCGGGACTTCAGACACGCTAATTTTTTATTATTGTGTCTTCATTCCCGCTAAAGGGCGGGACTTCAGACTTGTTGATTTTAGGTTATTGCGTCTTCAGCATCTTTTTGGTTTCAAATAATTTTCCATCCACGTAAAGCGAGTAGGTGTAGATGCCCGAGGAAAGATCGCTGGCGAAGACATTCAATTGTCCGCGGCCCTTGGTTTTAATATCCACTACTTTTATGATCTGTCCTTTGAGATCGGTAAAGATAATTTGTGCGTAGCCGCGATTTTCAGGAATGTTGTATTGGATGAGTGTATGCTCGGCAAAAGGATTAGGCGCGTTTTGCGAAAGCGTGATCGCGTCTTTATCGCTCAGCTCTACGTCGATGTTTGTGAGAGAGGAATTACTTGTTTTTGTATTATTACTGCAACAGGAATTAAGCAGGCTTGCCATTTGCGACATCATTACTTTCATACTATCGATCGTATTCTGCTGTTCCTGCAGGGCCTTGATGGTAATTGCAGTGAAAGCCTGGTAATTCAGCGTTTTGTAAGTGACCGCCGGGGAAATAACATTCCCCGCCGAATCGCGTGTAGCCGGATGCGTGGCGCTGCCGATCAGTTCGGGTAAAACGGTTTGAACATCCTGGGCGACAAAACCGTATTGCTTTTTTGAGCTGAAGTTAATTCCGTAAGTATTTGCAGTGTCGTAGTTGAACTTGCGCGGCTTTAAACTGTTGATAATGGAAAGCGCATCGCTGATGCTGTCGAGGTTTGTTTTGAACATGGCATCGCTGGTGAAATTGTCCGAGCCGGTGCGCGTAACATCGCCGTTGAAGTAGCCCGCGTAATTTGAAGCGCCGCCAACCGCTGTGGCATACACCCCGTAATTATTTCCCGAACCGTATTGCGCCTCCGCGTACATGCCGTAGTTTTCAACCGAGCCTTGCTGCGCCTTGAACCTTCCGCCGTAATTGGAACCCGTGTTTGAAACGCCGTTGGCCGGTGTTGCCAGTGCAGACACTCCAATGTTGGTGCTGGAGCCGGAAGCGTTGCCGTAAGCTTCGAAATCACCGCCGTAGTTCAGCGCGCCTGCTCCCGAGGCATTGCGCGCGTTACCGCGCACGCCTATGTTGGCAGGAGAAGCCGCGTCGTTTGCCGTTCCTTCGATCGCGTAATTGGAAATGGAGGAACCGCTGCAATTGGAAACAATTCCATGATTTGTTGCGCCTGCACTTGTTGTGGTAGTAAGAATATTCAAGCCGTTCCCAAAGCTGGCGTTATTTACATCTAATTTTGCTTCGAGGATCCCGATACCAGCGCCTCCTATTTTTATTCCGTTATTCAAACCTGATGTTGCACCGGCGTCGGAGAAGAACAAGCGCTTATTGTTCAAAGGGATCTCACGGTCATTGGTGAGTTGAGCGCTTGTGAGCCCTAAATTATTACCCAGAACAGTATTTCCTGAACTCACACTTAATCCATTGCTTGCCGCAGCGCTTCCACTCGTGTTGCGGAGACTGTCGATGGAGAGTTGTTGCTCCTGGATGCCGGCGGTGAGGATGCCAATAAAGGCATTATAATTTAAACCTTTAAAATCGTAGGCGGCTCTTGTTTCATTTCCTATAGAATCATAAAGTGCAGGACTCCGGATCGTGGTGACAAGTTCCGGTAAAACAGCCTGGACATCTTCTGCAGTAAATCCGTATTGTTTTTCGGAGCTAAGATTGAGGCCTTTATTGAATGCAAATGCAGTGTCAAAATTAAATGAAACAGGATTTAAACTGTCAATTACTGCCAATGCATTGGTTATAGAGAGAATATTCATTTTTAGTGACTCATCGGAAGTAAAATAGGCGGACTGGCTGGTAAAAACTTTTCCGTTAAAGTATCCGGCCCAACTTTGAGCTCCTATAAGCGCATTCGCGTCAATGGCATGGTTCACGGAAGAATTCGGGCTGTTCGCATTAAAATAACCTGCGAATACCTGGTTATTACCCTGCGCAAAACAATTAACTCCATAAGTTGTAGAAGGGCCTGTTGTTGAAACACCGAAGAATTGCCCACCTGAATTTTGCACAGAGGCGCCGCTGGCGCTTGTACTTATACCTAATGAGCTCTGAGATCCGGGTATTCCTGATGCAATTGCAACAACCCCGGTGTGATTTCTTGCATCGGTGCTTGCCTGGAAATAGCCACCGGTAACACCTTGTGTAACCGATGTATTCGTTGTTAAGATGCGACCTCTGACTGCATAAATATCTCTTGCATTTCTTGCGGTGAACTCACCCCCGACATGTACATTGGAGGAACCCGAATTTTCATTGCCGGTAGCTTCGCCATAAATTCCGGTTATTGCGGGGGCGAATCCGCCTAGGCTGATATCTTTGTTGATGCTGCTTATTCCAAAGCTTGGCGTGATCACTGATGTAGTTACCTGTTCCAACACACTCAATTTGGCGCTTAAGGCGGAACCGCAGGCGTATCCAATAGCCACATCATTTACATTCTGATTCACAAACTGTCCGGTGAAATAATAATTATTTGTATTCAGCGGAACATTCCAATCGCTGTTCAAAGGATTCAGGCTTGCCGATGCACAAGGGTTTCCTGCTCCTCCATCACTGACTAAAATAACATCGCCGTTAGCATCAACAGTTAATACGGCGGGACTTGCATGCGGATTTACAGGCAAAGCCGTAGAGCTTGTATTCAGGTCCGTGAAGCGAAGTCCGCTTGCCCCTGTGGTGCCGGTTATGCTTCCGGGGACTGCAGAGTTATTGGAAGTCGCGTTAGCCAAAGCGGAATTGATTTCCAGTTTATTTTGAGGACCCGTTGAATTATTGGATAAGCCAATGCCTACATATACATTATTATCACCAAGGATCATGTGGTTATCGTTCAGGCAGGTTGCAAAAGCTCCGAGAGCAATGGAATTTCTAACGCCGTTAGCAAAATCGGCAAGCCTGCCAACAGCCACATTATTGAGCCCTGTTTGATTACTAAAGCCTGCGGCAGTTCCTATGTAGGTATTGAAGAGCCCTGTGGTATTATTATATCCGCTGTGCCATCCCAAACAAGTATTGTGGTGCCCGGAGGTTGTCTGCAATCCGCTTGATGTTCCCACAAATGTGTTGGCGTTCGCTTGTGTAATATTATCACCGGAAAAATCACCCAGCATTACGTTCTCGTTTCCGGTTGCTCCTAAGTTCCCTGAGCTTGAATGTGAGCCAAAAAAGCAATTGGCGGTTCCGCTGCTCCATCTCCATCCGCTGTGTTCTCCAACGAATGTATTGCTGTTTCCTGAAGCAAAATTCAGGGCCGCTTCGGTTCCCAGGAAGGTGTTGAACTCTCCATTATTAAAATTATATCCTGAACCGGTTCCCAGGAAGGTGTTCCTTCTGCCTGAATTGAAATTGGCAGCGGCCCCATCACCCACAAAGGTATTAAAGCCATTTACTCCACCTGCAGTATAAGTGTTCTGCCCTCCGGCGTCAACACCAAGCAGGGTGGTGCGTATGCCGGGGATCGAAAACACAAGGTTGTTATTGATCCAGTATCCTTGTCCCAAAGCCAGGGGAGCTGAGGTTTGGAGCCCGATATTATCCTGGACCCTAAGCTTAAGCAAACCGTTAGGAACAATACCTATCCCTATGTTTTGCGTTACCCCATTGTTTCCTATGGTAAGAGCTGTTATTGCATTTGTTCCAAAACGGACTTGAACGTTTGTGTTTGTGCCAAGAAAGTTGTTTGCCGGACCGGTAACTGCATCGATCCCTACTCCGGGATTACCTCCCAACTTCCAATAAGGAACAGGAGACCCGATCTGAGCCATTATACACATTGTATAGCACATAATTAAAAAAAACAAACATTTTAGTTTATATTGATGTTTCATGATTACTGGTTTTTATTGATAAGTATTTTGTTAACAACGGTTTTATTTTTGAGTATAAGACGAATAAAGTAGACCCCAGTTGAAATGAAATGCGCATCAATTTGGTTTTCTATTGGGGTTATTTTTTGATTTAGGATTATTTTTCCGCCGGGTTCGTATATTTCAATTTCGGCATTCTCATGCCCACCAGTAATAAAAATTGCATCTTGGGAGTAATAAAAATAAAATTCGTTTTTAGTATCCTTTATTTGAATAGTATTAATGGAACTACAGAGCAAAGAATCAGTTGAAACGCAAATGTTGTCAATATAATAATAAGCCGAATTGTAGTCAGAATTCGAGGAGAAATTACTAATAATGGTTGTATCTGTATTGCTATCATCTTTAAAGTTTCCTATTGTAATGTAATTTTCTCCTCCCAATGCTACATAACTTCCTGCTATTTTAATCCAGGCGTTTTTATTTGAAAGAAAATTCCCTTGAATATTTTCAATTTGGGGAGTAAATCCAAAAGCGTTATAATCTGTCCTGTTTATTTGGCCATTTGAAAAATAAGCTCCAATATCATCGATTGCAAACGAACTGCTGTCGGCTAAAGAAACATAAAAAGTGGTATAATATTTTACTCCAAAAATCATAGGGGAGTTTAATTGTGCCTGCAAGTACTCTCTGAAGTTTGCTGCATATTGATAGCCCATAAAACCACAATAGCCATTTCCATCGTTAGCAATTTGAGTTCCTAAATAGTTAATCGGTATGTCCATTACGATTGACCAAGACATTGATGAATCAAAACATGCATTGAAATAATCAGGGGTTCCAGTGGTTGGTTTTAACCAGTTTGATACGTAACTCAATTCGTCAGCTCCGTCAGGACATTGTGAATATTGTTCAAAACTCTGATTTGGCACAAGATTAACTTGCCCTATGGTGCAAAAGACAAAAGACAAAAGACATATCAACAGCTTATATTTTTTCATGATAGAAATGAGAACGGTTAATGAATAGCTAATTTAAGATAAATAATCAGATACGCAAGGGCTAACTTTATAAGTGGTAGGTGTTGGAACAGCTGCGTTGCAGAGGAGAGGATAAAGGTTTCAGTTGCGCTGCGCTAAACTAAAACCAGCATCGCTTCGCTCATCCCGGATTACCTCCCAGTTTCCAATAAGGAACAACCTGAGAAAAGCTCGTACCAGTACAAAGAAGAATAACTCCTGTTAGTAGAATGATCTTTTTCATGCGCTTAATTTTTGGTTATGGGTATTTTAATAACTCTGTTTTGATTTTCTGTTGTAATTTTAATTAGATATATCCCTTCGGGAATATCCGGAAGGGTAATTTTACTTTCATTTTTTTGTATAGTTTTCTTCAAAAGTAATTTGCCTTGTGTATCAAATAGTTCAATTTCCATCTTTTTGTGACTTCCTTTTACCTGCAAGCTTTCATTTGAATAATAAAAAAGAACTTCAGCTCCGATCTCTTTGTTGTGAATGTTGTTAAACATAGTACAAGCTAGCGAATCGGTAGACACGCAA
>JBJMLS010000265.1:0-8174 GCA_045805185.1 Bacteroidia bacterium
CCTACCTGCGAAGCATAACCCATGGTATAATCATCCGTAATGCCATTATCAATAAGGGTCTTGTAGGTTTCCGGAAAATGCAACTTCAAAAAATGCTGGCGGCTATTCGTAATATCGCGGTGTACAATGCGTGAAAGTCTGCCGATCTCTTTCTTAACCTGCTCCGGATTACCATTTGATCCGAAGGAAGGATGTATTCCTACATCAGCGTAATCGTTCAGGTGCTTGATGAGTCCCTGGAACTTGAGGTTATTGGATGGAAGATTCTTGTCGTTGACACCGTAATCACCAAGGAGAAAAAAATAAATAACCTGTAACTGATATTGCTTTTGAATCCTTAATTGCTCGGCGTAAGTATCGTAAGGATCGTGCATTTTACCAAGAAGCACTTTTGTTCTTTCAGAGAAATCCTTATAAAAAAAATTGACCACCGACCTGCCATAACCGCCAATGGTCCGCATCATCCCTTTTTGTTTGAACGCATAGGCATTATCAATGTCGATCGTGGAAATATACTGGTACTTGTGTACTTTAAATTCCAAATGCGGGAACTGCTGCTTCAACAGGCTCTTAAACTCCTCCGCCCAAAAATTCACAAGGGGCTGCTTCAGGAAACCGTGTTGAAATGCCAGGCTGCTTTCAGCTTCAAACCTGTCGTACCGGTCACGGATATGAGGCAGGTATTCCTCGTAGCGCGAAACCAGGAAAAAGGTGGCGGAGAACAAGTCGAAAGGAATTGCCCCCTGCGAATCTGTCTTAAATAAAACTTTCATTCCCTTCCATTCTCCTATGGAAATATTCTGCTCCCTGATCCCTGTTTCCAGGGCAAGAGAAACAGAGGTTATGTGAAACTCGTTTCCTAATGCTACCGGACAATAACTTATTTTAGCTAAAGCTGAAGCTTGAAACTCTTCCTTTGAATTTGTAATGCGGTGTTCTATTCCATAAATATCCTTAAAGAAAAGGTTCAGGATATACTTGAGCCGTAAAGAAGTTTTATGTGTGTAAATTAATATCATTCAACCCAAAAATTTTTCAGCATTTCACCGCAGATGAATTCAGCGGCTTTCCCGTTTCCATATAGCTTCGGGAATTTCATTTCCTGCTGAGCGATCAATTTATCATAAGCATTCATTATTCTTTGTTCATCCGCATCTGCTATAATAGCTGTTCCGCAGTCTACTAATTCAACCCATTCCGTTTCGGGACGCAGGATCACACAGGGCTTCTCAAAATAGAAAGCCTCCTTCTGAACCCCGCCGCTGTCCGTCATAACGATCTGCGCGTTTTTTTCCAATGCGATCATTTCCAGGAAAGAGGCTGGTGGAAGAATATGAAAATCTTTGGAAGCGCTTATTTTTTCGAGCAGGCTCTTTTCCAGGTTCTGTTCCAACAACTTTGCGGTACGAGGGTGCAGGGGAAGGATCACCTTTTTTGCTGCTTTTTCCGAGATCTTATAAAGAGCGGAAAATAATGCATTCAGGCGTACAGGCTCATCGGTATTGTTGTTGCGGTGAATAGTGGCCAGGATATAGCTGCCATTTGAAAGATCATATTTGCTGAGCAGATCGGTTTTTCTGTCAGCGATACCTGAAAAGAACAGACTGTTATCGTACATAACATCGCCGCAGTGATAAATCTTAGGATTATCAGCTGTGAAAGGGGCTTTCGCGCCGGCATTAAATCCTTCATGAATAAGGTTCTTAAATCCTGTCGCAGTAGGCGAGAACAATAAAGTAGAAACATGATCGCAGAGAATGCGGTTGATCTCCTCGGGCATTGCTTTATTAAAGGAGCGAAGTCCTGCCTCAATATGAACCACCGGAACGTGCAATTTAGACGCGGCTATTGCACCCGCCAGTGTTGAATTGGTGTCCCCGTAAAGAACAATTGCCCCTGGTTTTTCTTTATCAAGGATCTCCTCTATTCCGCTGATCATGGCTGCAGTTTGTTTTCCGTGACTGCCACTACCTGTGTTCAGGTTATAATCCGGAGCCGGAATACCTAACTCATCAAAGAATACCTGGCTCATGTTCTCGTCGTAATGCTGCCCGGTATGCACGATCACTTCCCTTATCTTTTCGCTAAACCCAGTTTGAATGGCCCTGCTCAAAGCCGCCGCCTTTATGATCTGCGGACGGGCTCCGATAATGGTAAGAATTTTTAGCATAAACGGATAGTGTTCGGTTGTATTATTTAGCGCGCTAATTTACTAAGAAAAGCCTTCCGTCGCATAATTTGAATAATCCCAAACCGTATTCGTATCTTTGCCGCAAATTACAACCTTGAAAAACACAGGAACAGAAGAACATGGCCAGGCCATGGATTATGAAATGACCGCAACTACCATGTATGGATTGGAGGAGGTACTGGCAGAAGAATTATTAAAGCTTGGCGCACGGGAGATCAGCACACATAACCGCATTGTTAACTTTACCGGTGATAAGGGCTTTATGTATAAAGCGAACCTCAGTCTACGCACCGCATTAAAGGTGCTTGTGCCCATTCACCGGTTCATTGCCAATAATGAGCAGCGCCTCTATGACGGCATCAAGCAGATCGACTGGAACGAATACCTGGAAAAGGATAATACGCTTGCAGTTGAGGCCACGCTCAATACAGATAATTTTAACCATTCCCAGTTTGTTGCGCAGAAAACAAAAGATGCGATCGTTGATCAGTTCCGCGATAAATTCGGAGTGAGGCCTAATGTGGACCTGCAGCATCCCACCGTTAAGATCAATGTGCATATTTTTCGGGATGAAGTAACAGTTTCACTTGACAGCAGCGGCCCTTCGCTGTACAAGCGCGGTTACCGCGAGGATACCAACCTTGCACCGCTGAAAGAAGTGCTCGCTGCAGGAATGATCATCCTTTCGGGTTGGGACAGGCGCACCACCTTTATCGATCCCATGTGCGGATCGGGCACACTGCTTACTGAAGCGGCTTTGATGGCCAATAATATTCCGCCGGGGTATTTCAGGCAGGAATTCGGTTTTATGAAATGGAAGAATTTCGATAAGGCCTTATGGGACACAATTTATGAATCGGCGATCAATAAGATCACCGATCACCAGCAAACCATCATCGGTATTGATATTTCGAGCAACGTATTGAAAAAAGCCAGGGAAAATATTAAAAACTGTAAGGCAGAGGATATTGTAAAGGTACAGTGTGCGGATTTCTTTGAGTTTGAGCCGCCGAAAACAAGAGGAACAGTGATCATTAACCCTCCTTATGGTGAACGGATGGATAAGGACGGTGATGTAACAGTTCTCTATAAAAAGATCGGTGATAAGCTAAAAAAGGACTTTTCCGGTTATACGGCCTGGATCATCAGTTCGAATGCTGAAGCGATAAAACACATTGGTCTTCGTCCGACACGAAAAATAACACTGTACAATGGTGCGCTGGAATGTAAATTTCTTAAATTTGAATTGTACGAGGGTACCAAAAAGATCCATAAGCTGGAAAAAAATAAAGAATAGGAATTCATTATGGCGAAACTCCGTTTTTTCCCCCTGTTTATTTTTCTTTGCGCCAGCGCTGCAGCGCAAAACGTAAAGGATTCCTGCATAAAGGTTCCGCTTGTCGGACTTCACCTGAGTGCACAACTTCCCGGGGGTGATCTGGTTGACCGTTTCGGGATCAATGGTAATGTCGGACTTCCTTTCTATTACAAAACAAAAAAGAACATTCTCATTGGCGGTGAGTTCAATTATTTTTTCGGACACAAACTGAAGGTAGATATTTTTGCGAATTTGAGAACTCCGGAAGGCTCGATCACCAACTCTGATGGAAACCCCGGGAATGTCCGCATCCAGGAAAGAGGATGGAGCATCACTGCCTGTATCGGAAAAATATTCGCGGCAGGGCCGAACAAGAATTCAGGAGTAATTATTTTGGCTGGCGCGGGTTATATGCAGCATAAGATCAATATCAGCGATCTTGGCCGTAACCTTGCCCAGATCAACGGGGAATACAAAAAGGGATACGATAAGCTTACAGGAGGTCCAATGCTGAGCCAGTTCATTGGCTATTTTTACCTGAGCAATAACCGCCTCGCTAACTTTATTGCCGGTTTTGAATTCTTTGAAGGATTCACCAGGGGGCTCCGCGGGTACCAGTTCGACACAATGAGCAGCGATGATAAAAGAAGGATAGATATACTTTCCGGTGCGCGCATCGGTTGGATCCTGCCAATCTACAAAAGGACCCCTAAAGATTTTTATTCCAACTGATCATGTTCGTTTATAACCTGACCGTACGCCTTTATCATTTTCTTATTTCTTTAGCTTCTCCATTTCATTCAAAAGCCAGGCAATTCACAAATGGCCGTCGCCGCATTTTTGAGCGCCTGCAACAAGAAAGGAAAAAGATCAGCGGTCAGCTTATCTGGTTCCATTGCGCTTCTCTGGGCGAATTCGAGCAGGGAAGACCGCTGATTGAGCTGATAAAAAAACAATTTCCCGATCACAGGATCCTGCTTACCTTTTTTTCACCCTCCGGTTACGAGGTTCGCAGGAATTACGAATGCGCCGACCTCGTTTTTTACCTTCCTTCAGATACTGCTTCCCATGCAAAAAAATTTCTCGGGATCGTTCAGCCGAAGATTGCCGTATTTGTGAAATATGAATTCTGGCTGAATTACCTGGCAGAGTTGGAAAGCAATAAAATTCCCGTATTCCTGGTTTCCGGTATTTTCAGGGCCGACCAGCATTTTTTTAAATGGTATGGGGGAAATTTCAGGAAGTCGCTTCAAAGTTATACCCATCTTTTTTTACAGAATGAAGAATCGCTTCAGTTGCTGAGATCGCTTGGAGTTGAGAATTGTTCCGTTACCGGGGACACCCGTTTTGACAGGGTTTTTAAGCTTGCGCAGCAACCTGAAAAAACTGAAGCCTTCAACGCTTTTAAGGCGGGAAATTGTGTACTAGTAGCCGGGAGCACCTGGCCGGAAGACGAAGACCTGTTGCTTCCTGTTTTTAATACGCTAAGAAAAGAGTGCAAGGATTTGAAGCTGATCATTGCACCGCATAATGTAAATGAAAATACCATTGAAGCGCTGACTTCCGCAATTCGAAAAACATGCCCCGGGCTGAACTGTATCCGTTATACAAAGCAGTCGTCAGGTTTTGAAACAGCGGATATAGTAATTGTGGATACCATCGGCATGCTTTCCTCGCTTTACCAGTATGGAGATCTTGCCTATATCGGAGGGGGCTTCGGATCGGGAATTCATAATATACTCGAAGCTATGGCTTTTGGCTTGCCGGTAACTTTCGGTCCGGATCATAAGAAGTTTAACGAAGCCTTACAGGCTATAGAACTTGGAGCCGGCTTTTCTTTTACTGAAAGTCAGCAACTACTTTCTATCCTGGGTCGGTTTATCAAAAACAGCAAATACCGGGAAGAAGTTTCTCTTAAAGCGGTTCATTATGTTAGTTCACATTCCGGCTCCACTGAAAAAGTACTTGATAAGATCCGGGCTTTTTTGTGATTTTCCGGGACTTTCGGGACAAAAGCCTGTTTTATAAAGACCAACAATTATTTTTGCCCGTTTCAATTATTTTTGTTTACTTGCATCTTTAATTTTAAAACCTATTAATCTCTCAATACAATGAAATTCAATTACTTGAAATTGAAAACTTCTTTTATCACATTAGGTGCATTTATGCTGCTTACGCTATCCTGCGGGAACGATAAAAACAACCCACCTGAGAGTACGGATGAAACAGCCGGAGATACCGAAAAGGTTACCAATAATGGCGTTCTAAATGTAGGAGGCGAATTGTTCAGTATTCCCTCTCCTGTTCAGACAGCCATGCTGATCCAGAAGTCAGGAGCAGCTTACGACAAATCCATTTTAAATCTACCTGCAAACAACAGCCTGTACAAGACGGACTTTTCAAAAGCACTGAACCTTGGGATCTATGGAGCGGACCTCGGTTATGTTACCATGTATAACAAAACCCAGGATGCGCTTTCTTTTCTTGCTTCTGTAAAAAGACTGGCCGATGACCTCGGGGTTTCCGGCGCTTTCGACCAGGCAACCATGGAACGCATCAACAAAAACATCACCGTTAAAGATTCAATGTTGGTACTGGTGGGAATAGCTTACCGTGCAAGCGATGCTTACCTGAAGAATAACCAGCGTAATGATGTCAGCGGCCTTATTTTAACAGGAGGCTGGATCGAGAGTCTGAATTTTGCCATTATGGTGAACAAGGACAAATCCAATGAAGAGATCAAGATCCGGATTGCTGAGCAAAAACAAGCGCTTGCAAGTATTATCAAGCTTTTGGGCCAGTACAGTTCACAGCCTGAATACACAACGCTTATTGATGGCTTGAAAGATCTGAACAAAGTTTACGAAACAATTGAATTCAAATATGTATACGAAGCTCCGGTAATTGATGTGGCGAATAAAACAACTTCGATCAATAGCCGTACGGAAGTAAACGTTTCCAAAGAACAGATCGATCAGATCACTGCCAAGGTTCAGGCAATACGCGATAAGATCGTAAATCCTGTTAAATCCTGATTAACCTCTACAAAAAAATTAAAGAAAATATTCTATGAAAAAGACATTTGTAAAATTGTTCTTAGTTGTTACAGCGGTTCTTTCACTGAACACCCGTACACAGGCTCAGTGCGACACGATTGCGAATCTTTGCGCCAAACATATCATTTCTACTTTTATCTCCGATGGTCAGCAATACCGCGCTTTACTGCTTAACCCGGAAGAAACTGCGGAATTCCACACTACTTTTTTCGGCGAAACCACTTACCGTATTGCAGCTTGCAGCGGGATGTCGGATGGCAACCTGGTATTTTACATTTATGATCAGGAACGGAATTTACTCTTCTCCAACAAAGACTACAAGAATGCACCCTACTGGGATTTCAAAGTGAAGTCAAGCCTGGAAGTGATCATCGAAGCAAAGCTAGACGGCGCCAATTCAGGTTCAGGATGCGCGGTGATCCTGATCGGATTCAGACAAGGAAAAGGACAAAAATAGAAACGAAGAAATAAAATTTGAATTGATCCCGTACGATGAGTGCGGGATTTTTTGTTTTGCGAAAACTGACAAAACATGGCGCGATGAAGAATTATTTTTAAATCTGACCACGAAATTGGTTATCCTTATTAAAAAAATAGTTTTGTAATCAAACTTGAGGTTGCAGACTAAGCCCTCAAAACAAGTATATGACAAAAAAAGAAATTGAAGTGTTGATTCCCGATGAGGTTATAATAAATAAAATATATTTTATCAGAGGACATAAAGTTATGCTTGACAGCGATTTGGCCGAATTGTACCAGGTAGAAACCAAACGGCTGAAAGAACAAGTAAAAAGAAATATTGAGCGTTTTCCAGCTCAGTATTTGTTTGAACTTACTGAAAAAGAGTCTGAATCTTTGAGGTCGCAATTTGCGACCTCAAAAGCCGGACGCGGCGGAAACCGTTATTTATCAATGGTGTTCACAGAACATGGCGTTTTACAATTATCAAACGTATTAAAAAGTAAACGGGCGATCGATGTGAGCTTTAAGATCATCGACATATTTGTAAGATTAAGAGAGATTTTAGCTGATAACACAGAACTCCGGTTGGGAATTGAAGAGATTAGAAAAAAGGCCGATAACAATTCGAAAAATATAGAAGTAGTTTTTCAATACCTTGATGAACTGTTGGAAAAGAAAGAAAATGCGACTCCCAGAAAACAAATTGGATATAAAATTCCCGCGAAAATTAAAAAGAAAACGAAGATCTTCTAAACTTCAGCCTCTTATTTATTGATTCAGAACACGAGGAATTACCGGGTTTTCTTAGATCACAATTCAGAAGGACACTGATCTATTATAAAATCCGCGTTTACACAATCGCACTTTATCCGGTATTTAACCGCAGAATACAACATACATTTATTGTCAATGGACTATTTTTGCAGTATACAACCACTACCCCATGTCAAGCCTTCAAAAGATCACTACCAACCTCTGGTACGACGGAAACGCCGAAGAGGCAGTAAAATTCTACACTTCCGTGTTTAAAAATTCAGGGGTCGGGAAAACTTCCTACTTCGGTAAAGAAGGCTTCGAGATTCACGGAAGGCCCGAGGGATCAGTAATGACCATCAGCTTTCACCTTGAAGGGAGAGAATTTGTTGCC
>JBJMLS010000266.1:0-10710 GCA_045805185.1 Bacteroidia bacterium
ACATCATATAGCAAGCGGTTGACGTTTGTAATTCTAAAAGTAACTTTGCTATTCTCTTTTACCCAATATTCCTTGTTTCCCGGTGTAAGGGTATCTTTAAAAAAGTCATAAACAATATTATTGTCCCACCACAACCGTTTTACTTTTGTGTCTGAACTTGCATTTTTTGCTTGATTATTTTGTTTTGTGGTTTGACTATATCCGTTAGCTATAAACAGATGAAAGGTAACCAGAACTGCAATAAAAGTTTTCATGATAAAATTTGTTACGACGCTAAAATATAACAAGCCTTCTCCCCCCAAAAGAAAAAATATGCAATCCCGCAAAATAAAAAGCAGATTTATTTTGGCCGCGTTAATTTATTGTTGTAATTTAAAAAGACGCCGTTTTTTGTCAGTCTTATGGTAAATGCGGCGCAAATGTCCGAATTTGGCGCTTTTATGACGGTCCATGAAGATTGCCGCACAACAGACTAATTGCCAGGAGGCGAAAGAATAATCTGGAAAAGGAGCGGTTACAGTCTCAGCTTATTTTCGATTCCTGGCAATTCTTTTTTAAAAGATGCAGCTGTCTCAGTCCTAATTTGCTTTACTGGAATATGTCCGATATTACAGGTTACAATAAAAACAGATAAATGAATTGCCAGTGAGCATAAAGCCCGAAGCATAATTCCCGGTATAAGTCCGGCTAACGCAGCTAGCCGGCTCCCGGGAGTCGCCCGCTACTGCATAAGCCGGACTAAAAAGTGGTCCCCGTCCCGTAGAGTATTCCCCAGGTATCAATACCTACGGAGTAACTCGTGCCAAGGTACATGATGAAGTTTTCTCCTTTCATGATGCGGAGCCGCGCGGCAAGCACAGGCGCAAAGCGGATGGACCTTTTTGTGTCAATAAGAAAGCTCGCCAGCGGACCGGCTTCCAGATCGATAGTTGCTTTTTTACCGAGCTTTAAGCTGAGCAGGCGGAACTCCAGTCCTGTGCCAAGCGTGGGCGAGGCCTTTTCGTTTACCAGCTGACCGTTTATTAGGAATTGCTTGGTTTCCGTGGGGACATTAAAGAAGATTGGGATGCGTATAATCTTGCGCGGCCTCAGCTCGGCAAAAAAAAGAATGGAGCTGGTGGGTACCACTATGGCTTCCTGGTTGCGCAGATCCACCAGCTTGCTGCTGCTGATGAAGAGCAGGGATTGCCCAAAGCTGAGCTCGAACAGGTCCTTGCTTTTGGTGCTATCGGGTTGCTGGGCATTTGTACTAAAGGCAATAAGCAGGAGTAAGGCGCCTGCGCGCTTTAAAGAAGAGCGAACTAAATGGATCATGCGTTTAAGGTTTTTAAATAACGAAGAAAGATACTCATTTTTAAAAGCAGGGATGCGGGGCACACAGCGCCTCTTCAGAAAAGACAAAGCGGGATCAATTCCAACGCTTATTATTCGTTCATTTTATTTATGCGTTTGCAAAGAATTGGATGTATATACAGAATAAATAGTGCCATTTAAGTTTTAAGCAATTGTCAGCTCAAAAAAAATTAAATTATTTTTCACCCTCCAATTTTCAGTATTTACAAGGGATGTATGCTGTTTTCACTGACATGATTTTGCAAGCGACAAATAATTATCGGGCACAGACATTTGTTGTATTTGTTTTTTATTATTTTTGCCGCCGTTAAGCATGAAACACTTAACCAACACTAAAACCCGGGATGTAATATACCGCTGTTCCGGCCCTGCCGGGCAGCGGGTATTACCCTATTATGACGCAACGAATGCTTGGCTTTACGCTTTTAGAGAAACCTTTTTTTTAATCTGGAAAATGACTTTGGAATTTCTCTGGCTATCCCTTTTATTGAAACCTAACACAACTAAAATAAAACCTAAACCAAAAATCCACTAAGAAAAAACCCATGAAAACTATTTTATTAGCAATGAGCGCTGTTATGTGCAGTGTATGCTTCACCTCTGGCCAAAATAATAATTCAAATGCTCAGTCTAACTGGAAAAGTAATGGAAACAATGCAAGTACCGGCGACTATCTTGGAACGACGAATAACAGCCCGCTTATATTTAAAACCAATAACCAGGTAAGGGGAAAGTTTGAGGCAAACGGTGATTTCATATTGGATAATGGAAATCTAACCCTTAATCCGCTTGGCCTTTCCAATCCTTCGAGCCAACACCTATTTAAGGTAGGAGGATCCGGTCATTTCGAAACGGATTTGAATGTTAAGCAGGATCTTTCCGTTCATGGGAATGCTTTATTTAAGAATACGCTAACCGCCGAAAAAGGAATTATGTTCGACGTTTTGAATGGATTAAAATACACTCCTGCTTCGAATGGAGTGGCGGAAAAATACATTCTTGGAAACGTCCAGGTTCCGCTGGCAACTTGTCTTAAGCCAAATACAAATCCCTGGTTCTATCTCCAGGGAGGATTTATTTCCCGGGCGCAGAATGGAATGGTGGATGCCAGCTTAACAATGGCCTCTGCTAATTGGGATGGAAGCGGGATCATAGAAGTGGAAGGATCGGACGATAAAGGCGGCACAACGAACAGTTTACTTGTGAATTATTTTTGTGGACGTAATACTAACCTGAATACGAACAATGCTCTGCCAAATAAAGGTGGCTGGGTGAATATGGGCGAGCAGGTGAATATGGCGAAGCACGTCGAGATCGGCTCGGTGCAGTGGGGAATAAGTGATCCATTGAACACAGCCCTTGAAATTCATGTTAATGATGGCAAGGGAATAAAATTCCGGAGCTGGAACAGTTCCGTTAAATTGATCTCTGTTGAAAATCCGGCTTTTCCCGGCGCCTCTCCGTTTACTGTTTTCGCTGACGGAAAAACACATATAGGACACAAGAACCAATCCTTGTCTCCTCTTCATAGTGACGCGCTCTTAACAGTGAATGGAAAGCTGGTAACGCAATCCTGTTACGTAACTATAAGTAACTGGGCGGATTTTGTTTTCGAGGAAAATTATAAGATTCCTGAGCTGAAAGACATTGAAGCATTTTACAAAGCGAATAAGCATCTCCCCGAGATCCCATCCGCAAAAGAAGTGTTGAAGGAAGGAGTGGATCTTGCAGAGATGAACAGGCTTTTATTAAAAAAGGTTGAGGAGCTCACTATTATAATGGTGGACCAGGACAAAAAACTCAATGGATGTTTGTCGGAAATAGCGAAGCTGAAAAATACGTCAGAAAAATAAAATTATACCGACGAATCATGAAAAATTATCTGAAGCATTTCATTTGCCTCTGCCTTTTGTTATTCTTAAACGAAACAAAGGCTCAACAGGACACACTTAGGTTTAGGAGTTATAAAGCCTACGCCGATTATGTTACCCTCAACTATAAACTTAAATACCCGGAGCTGGAGTTTTTTAAGTATAAGATCATCGGGACTCCGCTGAACCCATACGATTCCCATCGTGGAGACACGCTGGATTCAATATGCAGCGGACTTAATTATCTCTCGCTCATCAATGAGCTGGACATTTCCAGCTTTAATTCACATCCTAAAATAAACAGTGAGTATGTCCTGTCAAAAATGATAGAAGGAGTGAAGAATAAAGTTCTCCCTTTATCTATTGCATTGGTAAAATATGCAGACCTGAAAGACAGTGCGATCTATTTGAATACTGTCGGATGGGATGGTCACCGCCTGCTGGAGCAAAGTCCGGCTGGCTTCTATCCTTTTAAACAGGAGATCTTGTTTGCTTCCTCTGCATTGAATGAGGCTATTGAAACAAATGAAGTAACGTTTGTGTTCAATGAGGATCTGTTCCTTTCTAACGTGGCCTGGGGTGATGTTAACTTTCTCCAGGCGGATTATGCGGACGGCGGAGGCTACCGCGATCTGATCCCTGGTAATACAAGTACAATAGTTTACGATACGCCGGGAGAAAAGATCATCAGGTTAAAAATGGGTCTTGAAGGTAAAGTCTGTTTTTCCGCCTTTAAGATCACAATCATGGATCAGTTTGGCGCTGAAAAAATATATGAGCAGCACTCAGTGTCGGGCTGCTCGACTCCGCCACAACTTCCAACGGGAGGTCCTTATTCAATTTCCACCACCAAGCTTGGAACCTATGTTTCGGGAGAATATGCTGTGTGGCATTCCACCTGCAATACTTCCGGCCTGATCCGTAAGCCTTATATTATTTCTGCCGGTTTCAATCCGGGAAACGGAAAGCAATTGGTTTCGAACGGGCTCCCCAATTTCCTGAACTTTGTTGTGAATAACGTTACCATTAGCCTGCCCGACGGAGGCTGGAACGGTGATTGGCGGGGACTATATTATGAAACCTATAACGGCGGCTACAACAAGCGTTTTTCCCCTGTAGAATCCGGTCAATGCAATGAAGGCTCGGATAATGGCGACAGGTATCTGGATCGTTTAAGGGATGAAGGCTACGACATTATTATTCTTAAGTATGACAATGGGACAGATTACGCGATCAACAACGCTGCCTTAGTGATTGAGCTGATCGAGCAGATCAACCAGCAGAAATTCGCAAACGGGTATTATTTTGAGAACGTAGTAAGCGGTTACAGCGCCGGTGGCATCGCAACGAAGCTGGCGCTTTCCCTTATGGAATCGAGATATAAGCAAGGCTTAGGGCCGCACCCGCATACACGCATGTGGGTGAGCGTGGAGACCGAGAACCAGGGCGCGAATGTTCCTCTCGGGCTTCAGCATTTTTTTGCTTTTCAGAAGGAAACCGCGCATGTTTTGCCCTCTTTACCTTTGTATTTAAACTGGCTGAAAGTTTCCGTTGACTGGATCAACCTTATAGTTGCCAACTTATCTTATGATTACAATAATAATCCCGGAGCGAACGAGTTGACAAGGTATATGGCTTCCTCGGGGAATGGCCAGCACCCGGATCGCACAAATCTGCTGAATACTTTTGCGTCAATCCCGTATAACACTTCCAACGGGTATCCTGAATTTTGCAGGAGAGTCGGAGTTTCCCAGGGAAGCGGACTGGGTTATACCATTCCGCATGCTCAGCCGGAGATCCTCAATACCCGCTTAAAGTCCGGACTTGATGCGCTAACCGCCAGTAGCTGGCCCTCGGATTGCGGCGGCACTTACGACTGGCACCTGATGCGTGCAGAAAAAGTAATGAAGGCAAGATGGTGGAGCAGTATCAATGGCAATAATCTGTTTGACGGAAGGGTGGTTTCCGATGGCACAACTATTTTCCCCATGCTCTGCGTCCGGAATATTTTCACAGGATGGAGCTGTTCCTGTATTGGGCCCTACAGCACTTCCGATTACACGGTGTACGGAGACCTGCATGAGGGAGCGCCTGACCCTGGTAATGTAGATGATGCTCCTGCAAGTACACTGGCGGCTCATATTGAAATGTACACGCAGAGCGCTTATCCTTTTTACAACAACTGGTTCCTTGGAATTACGGGCGATGCTTTTGCTTACCATGATGACCAGCTTCATGGTTTTGCCCCAACGGTTTCTACGCTGGACCTTCATGACCCGACAACAGGAGCCCCGCTGAATAATTTTCAATCGCCGGCATCTTTAAATCTTTTTACAATTGGACCTGTAGGAACTGAACCAGATAAGAGGTATGGATTTCCGTATTTTAATAATCCGACAAATCATTATGCAATAACGCCCTATGATGCCGTTTTTGCAATCGGAAACAATAATGGCACTTATTCCGATGGGGTCACACCAAAACCCAGGAATCAATTACACGTGGAGGATCCGCAGAGCATGATGGGGGATTATTTGTCACGAACGGAGGTCGCCCCTGAAAATTTGTTTCTCTCTAATCAAACGATCGGGCAAACAGCCAACGCTTATTCAGGCTACATCGGTGGTTATACAGCGGAATTTGAGTCAAGGAACAAAATAATTGCCGGAAAAACCACAAATGCCGGCGCGAATATCTATTCCCTTTATGGAAATAATAATTACCTCACGCCTAACGGCGATGTTATAATCCCCAGCAATGCAAAGGCTATCTTGCACAGCGGAGACCAGGTTGAGCTCTTACCGGGAGTTTCTATAGATCCGGGTGCGGAATTGGCCGCCTATATCCAGGATTACAATTGTGCAAATAACTTATTCCGGGAAAGCCATGCAGGAAAAGCGAAAGCCAGCGCTGTAGGCACGGGAATCTCTGAAAATGATCCGGGCATTACGTCAAAAAATGTCAGTTCAAATAAAAACGGACTGATTGTTTATCCGAATCCGAATAATGGTACCTTTGAGCTGACGAATCTGACTGAAGAAAGCAAGTCAGATCTTGTCATTGCGGACCTCGCCGGCAAGGTAATGGTGAGGACAGAGATCGCCAATGGAAGGAGCATTCCCTTTGAATTAAAAGAGCTGGGAAACGGGATCTACCTGCTAACGGTAATAAATGAGAAGAGCAGCAGACATTTCAAACTGATCATTTCAAAATAAAGCAACATGAGGTCTTTAGTCACTTTTTTACTTATCCTTTTTCTCGCTTCTTGCGGGAAAAAGGATAATTCCAAAGACATGACCGTTTCCGGAAATGTGCGGAATAACTGCACCGGTTCCGGATTTGCAGATGTGACCGTGAATTTCATTACAACTCGGAAAAAATCCTTCGGAAAAACAGAAAGCAGCAAGCTCATTACGAAAACGGACGCCAGCGGGAATTTTTCGTTTGTAACGGAGGTCAGCACTTCAGACAAATATACTTACGCGATCTCTATTCCCGGATACAGTAATTACGATACAGAATTTTTCGGGACAGGGCAGGAAATAGAAGCGGATAAGCTTGGCGAGTTTCAGCAGTTTGGAGTTTCTGCAAGTTTCAAAACGTGTCCCTTTTCACTGCCAGCCGGAACTAATATTGTCACACCTGATACATTCACTCTTATTTTGCAACAAAGAGTTTTGCATTCGTTTGAACCAGAACGAGTTTGGAAGCTAATTTGGTTTCCGCAAACTTTTGAGTTCGGAATAGCGCCAGTAAACTTTGGCAACTACCCGATGGGCTGGTGGCAAATCACTTTAGACAAAACAAAATCCGGCGTTCATACTGTTATCCAGGACAGTATTTATTTGGGCATGGGCGCCAGTGCAACCTACACTATTCCCTGGTAATTAAAACCTGAATCAAATTTTTATTAAACACTAATCTAAACCTTATGAAAAAATTATTGTATGTTATCAGTTCTCTTGGCGGACTGCTATTGGCTGCCTGTCAAAAAAACAATTCAAGCCCTGCCAATTCAACAACAAACAGTACCAGCAGCGCCAATACCAGCATTAGTAATGGCCTGCCTTCCGCTTCTGTTAATGGAGTTTTGATCGCTCAAAAGCTGGATTTTCCATCCCTGAGCTTTACGCTTTATAAATCCAATGCAGGCTTCAACAGTTCAGCCCAATCCCTGCAGGTACTCAACCCATTTACTACCATTGTAAGCGCCACTGATTACGCCGATACGCTTAAGCTCAACAGTACTATTTTAAAATATGAAACGGTAAATCCCAATAGCCTGAACACGTATTCCGATACTGTAAGCGCTTCTAATTATTCGGGAGGGGTAAGCTGGAACCTCAAGGGCAATGCAACTTTTCCTTCTTTCAATACTGCCGTTAGCCGTGGCTTTCCTACTATTGCTAATACAAGCCTGCTGCCGGCAAGCTTCAGCAAATCAAATCCTCTAACCATTACTTTCGGTGCGGGCAACATCACTAATGCCGATTCAATTGGTTTGATGTTAACAGGTGGGAGCAGTGGCTTTGGCATTTATAAATCGGTAGGTCCGGGCGCGACTTCAATTACCTTTAGTCCGGCAGAAATGACTAATGCTACTGCAGGCTCATCCAATAACCAGATTTTCCTCTACACTAAAAATTACTCCAACATGACGGTGAACGGTAAAACCTACGCTTATGTCATGCATTATACACTGGGAGCTTTTGTCAGCATTACGCCTTAGATCTTAAGTGTAAAGCTGCCTGGAAAGCGGAGAGGTTTTATAAAAACAGAAAAGGGATGATCAGATCCATTTCTGTTTTTGCTCCTTATCAAAGAACCATTCGTATTCAATGCTTCGTGCGGGACTTCAGACGTTAATTTTTTATTATTGCGTCTTCAGCCCCGCTAAAAGGGCGGGACTTCAAACTTGTTGATTGTTTTTTATTGCGTTTTCAGCATCTTTTTAGTCTCAAATAATTTCCCGTCTACATAGAGAGAATAGGTGTACATGCCCGAAGAAAGATCGCTTGCAAATACATTCAGCTGACCTTTGCCTTTTGTTTTAATATCGATCACCTTAATTATCTGTCCTTTCAGGTCGGAAAAAATAATTTGTGCAAAGCCACGGTCCTGGGGAATGTTGTATTGGATGAGCGTATGCTCGGCAAAAGGATTAGGTGCGTTCTGCGAAAGCGTGATCGCATCCTTATCGCTCAATTCAACATCGGTGTAAGTGACTTCTGTGTTACTTGTAGTTCTTACGTTGTTGGAACAGCAGGAATTGATAAGCGTTGCCAGCTGGTCAATCTGATTTTGCATTGAAGTTAAGGCAGAATCTTTATGAGAATTTTCTTTTTTAAGTTCCTGTATCGCTTTAATTGCAATGGCACTGAAGGCCTGATAATTCAGCGTTTTGTAAGTGACCGCCGGGGAAATAACATTCCCTGCCGAATCGCGTGTAGCCGGATGCGTGGCGCTGCCGATCAGTTCGGGTAAAACGGTTTGAACATCCTGGGCAACGAAACCGTATTGTTTTTTTGAGCTGAAATTAATTCCATAAGTATTTGCAGTGTCGTAGTTGAACTTGCGCGGCTTTAAGCTATTAATAATGGAAAGCGCATCGCTGATGCTGTCCAGGTTTGTTTTGAACATGGCATCGCTGGTGAAATTGTCCGAACCGGTGCGGGTAACATCGCCGTTGAAATAGCCCGCGTAATTTGAAGCGCCGCCAACCGCTGTGGCATACACCCCGTAATTATTTCCTGAACCATATTGCGCCTCCGCGTACATGCCGTAGTTTTCAATCGAGCCTTGCTGCGCCTTGAACCTTCCGCCGTAATTGGAACCCGTGTTTGAAACGCCGTTGGCCGGTGTTGCCAGTGCAGAGACTCCAATGTTAGTGCTGGAGCCGGAAGCATTGCCGAAAGCTTCAAAATCACCGCCGTAGTTCAGCGCTCCTGCTCCTGAGGCATTGCGCGCGTTACCGCGTACGCCGATGTTGGCGGGAGAAGCCGCGTCGTTTGCCGTACCTTCGATCGCGTAATTGGAAATGGATGAGCCGCTGCAATTGGTAATGATTCCATGATTTGTCGCGCCCGCGCTTGTGGTAGTGGTAAGGATATTCAGGCCGTTCCCAAAGCTGGCGTTAGTTACATCCAGCTTTGCTTCGAGGATCCCGATACCAGCGCCTCCTATTTTTATTCCGTTGTTCAAACCGGATGTTGCTCCTGCATCGGAGAAGAACAAGCGCTTATTGTTCAAAGGAATTTCACGGTCATTGGTAAGTTGAGCGCTTGTGAGCCCTAAATTATTACCCAGGACAGTATTTCCTGAGCTCACACTTAAACCGTTGCTTGCCGCAGCGCTTCCACTCGTATTGCGGAGACTGTCGATGGAGAGCTGTTGTTCCTGGATGCCCGCAGTAAGAATCCCGATAAGCGGTATATAATTCATGGCTTTGTATGCGTATTCAGGCGAAACAACAGCGCCGGTTGTATCCAGATCGTCAGGCTTTTTCACATCGTAAACAAGTTCCGGAAGAATCTCCTGAATTTCGTTAGCAGTGAACCCATAGTTTTTTTCTCCTGCTAAATTCAAGCCTTTAGTATTTGCAAAGGCAGTGTCGTACTTAAAAGAAACGGGGTTTAATTGATTAATTACCGACATTGCATTTGTGATCGGGGTTATTTCGTGTTTGATTGCCTCATCTGATGGTAAAAGCATTCCTCCGTTGAAAAGCACTGAACCATTGCCATAAAAAGCCCATGAATTAAGAGCTGCTGGCGACTTTGCATATACGCCAGCGGAAAACGATGAATTATTAACCGGACTGAGCGTCTGAAATACGCCCCCAACCTGATAGCCATTGGTTGCTGTCTTTGCTTCTCCCTTGACCCCATAGTCATACTTTGCGCCCTGTGCGATGCCATACACTCCTGTTCTTCCTGAACTGATATTACTTAAAATATCCTGGCTCTGCCCCGCAACCCCATAAAACATTTGAAAACCTGATCCACCTGGCTTCCAATCCCTGTTAAGGAAGTATCCTGAATAAGTCGCGCTTGCTATTGCAGCAGGAAATGGAAGGAGGGAAGATGGCTGTTGAATTACGAACAGCTTTGCCGGAAAATTTATACCGCAAGTATTACCTATGTGGACTGCATTTGCATTAGCCTGGCCAAACCCGGTAAAGCTATAGTTAAAGCCGCCCATTGGAACCTCAAAGTTATTTGGCAAGGGGCTAGAGGGATTGGCACATAAATTTCCAAAACCGCTGCCGCCCTCGACATAGATAACTCTTCCAGTGGAATCAAGACCCAGCACGCCTTTTCCGGGATTGGTGAACGGCGCAACCTTAGAAGTCATGTCCGTAAAGCGCATACCACTATACAAAGCGCTATCAGCTAAGGCAGGAGAATTCACTTCAAGCGTAAGTGTTGGGTTAATGCTGTTGAGGTAATATTTATTTAAAGCAGGATCTCCGCCAATACCGGTATAA
>JBJMLS010000267.1:0-16222 GCA_045805185.1 Bacteroidia bacterium
ATATCATGGTTCCTGAGCAGTTGCTCATAATTTTTCCATTTGTTAAGGGTCTGAAGATTATCGGAGCCCATGATCAGCACAAAATCTTTTTTAGGGTACTTTTCCTTCAGGTGGGCCAGTGTATTGATCGTGTATGAAGGCTGCGGAAGTTTAAACTCCACATTACTGGCCTTCATTTTAGCCTGGTACTCAACTGCCAGGTTAACCATATACAGGCGGTGTTTGCTGTTGAGCAGGTTTTGTTTCTCCTTTAATGGATTGTGAGGTGAAACCACAAACCACAACTCAGAAAGATCGGTAAATTCAAGCATGTAATTGGCAAGCACCATGTGCCCCACGTGAATGGGATTGAAGGAGCCAAAGAACAAACCTGTTTTCAAAGATCAGAATTTTTTATTTGGATTGAAGCGCTTGGTAGGCTTCTCAATGGTAGTGAGTATGGCTTTTACTTTGTCCTGGGCGGAAAGCAGTTTGATCGCCTCATTGATCTCCTGGTCGTATTTAATACTCGCTTCAAGTCTTCCGCTCTGAAAATAATATCGTGAAACGATCTCATCTTCGATCAATTCCTTTATTTCGTCTTTGAACTTGATCAGGTCGTCCTTTTTATTTTCTTTCATTTGGGATTTCAGGGCTTCGTATTGCTTGCTGATATCTTCAAAATATTTCTCTTCACTCGCGCTTTTTTTAAGCTCTTCCAGGTCTTTTTCACTACGCGTACTGTAGGTGTAATCTTTGCCTTCGAGGTATGTCATAAAATCCTCGTATTCCCTTTCGCTTAATTTGAAATCCCTTGCGCTTACTTCCAGTTTAGGATGCCTGATGGCATACAGCGTTGCAAATTCAAATATATGGTTCTTGTTAAGCAACGCAGCGGAAATATTACTGTATGCTTCAGGCTCGGTGTTTATGTCGGGTAAGATCCCTGCACCATCGTAAACAATGCGGCCATTCTTCGTCTTGAAAGCCGTGATCAAAGAATCCGGAACTTTTTCAACGCTGCCGTCATCGGTGCGGTGAGAATAATCAAGCGCCTGAATGCAGCGTCCGCTGGGAATATAATATTTAGCCACTGTAACCTTGAACTGCGAATTATAGGTAAGCTGTCGTGTTTGCTGCACGAGCCCTTTACCATAGGTGCGCTGACCTAATATGACTGCCCTGTCCAGGTCCTGCAAAGCGCCGGAAACAACCTCGGCTGCAGAAGCTGAGTTCCTGTCAACCAGCACCACAATTGGGGTATTCACGTCCACCGGGTTATTCACCGCTTTTAATGTTTGTTCCCATTCTTTAATTTTTCCTTTGGTAATGGCAACATCCTGACCTTTATCCACAAAAAGATTTACAATATCAACCGCCTGGTGAAGCAATCCGCCGGGGTTGCCCCTGAGGTCGAACACCAGTGATTTGCAATTGTTCTCTGTTTTTAATTTTAAGAATGCTTCTTTTACTTCTTTTGCTGCATCCTTGGTAAATCCCGTCAATTTAATATAGCCGATTTCACCGTTGAGCATTCCGGAGTAGGGTACGTCCTTTACTTTTATTTCTTCGCGAACCATGTTCAGCTCAATATTCTTCAATTCCCCTGGTCGTTGCAATACAAGTTTAACCGGAGTTCCGGGCTGACCTTTAAGAAGCTTACTGATATCATCGGAATTTTTTCCTTCAATTTTATTTCCGTTCACTTCGAGTAGAATATCCCCGGCTTTTAGCCCGGCCTTTTGTGCAGGCGTTCCCTCATAAGGTTCCGTAATTATCACCTTGTCGCCCATCTCTCTCACCGAAGCGCCAATTCCTCCGTATTGCCCGGTTGTCATAAAACGGTAATCTTCAATATCGGATTCCGGGATGTAATTAGTATAGGGATCGAGCGATTCCAGCATGGCATCTATTCCGGTCTTCATAAGCTCTCCCGGTTTGGTTTCATCCACGTAATAAATATTCAGCTCACGGAAAAGCGTGGCGAAAATGTCCAGGTTCTTGGATACTTCAAAATAATCTTCTGTAAAGCTGAAGGTGAGCACCGATGCCGCAGATGTAGCGATAACGATAATGAGTAGTTTTATTTTTTTCATTTGGAAACAATTAAGGGAAGGAGCATTTTAAGCCGTATTAAAGTTAAACGATTTTTTCCTGAAATAGTTGTAAGGCTCCGGTAATTTTCATAAAAATTCTAAAAAACCCTCAGCCTTTTTCAAGGTCGCGACCTATGCTAACAAATGCCGTCAACAAGGCCTCTTTCAATGGTTTCAACTCTGGATGGGTTTTTCCAAGATAAACGATCATGAGATCACAATTCTTTTTCTGCCTAATTAAAATTTCAGTGAACTTATATTTATTCAGGCGGTAGATCTGTCTTATTTGCCTGCGGATCCGGTTCCTGTCAACCGCTTTTTTGAATTGCCTTTTCGGAACGCTGATAATGACCCGCACATGCGAAGGGCTTTCGGATAAAACCGGTTTCCAGTACAGCTTGAGTGGCGGCACCGTTCTGTGCTTTCCGGAAGTGTAAAGCAATTCAATGTCTTTTTTACTGCAAAGACGCTCAGACTTTTTAAAGGTAAACATGGATCCTGGGTTTCGGGCGGACTCAGCGTTTATTAACGTCGCGGATATATTGTTCCAACGCCATCGTCATGGAAGGAGCCTGAGGATTAGGAGCCGCGATATCCAACCGGAGCTTGTGCTCTTTGACCGCCTTTGCCGTGGTTGCCCCGAATGCGCCTATCCGGGTATCTCCCTGTTTAAAAGCGGGAAAATTTTTAAATAAGGATCGGATCCCGGCCGGAGTGAAAAACACAACCACATCATAATCCAGCTTGCCACCGAGGTCGCTGAGGTCGGCACTCACGGTCCTGTAAAATGTTGCTTTCGTGTATTGTATTTTAAGGTCATCAAGAAAATATACGATCTGTTCTTTATGAATGTCTGAAACCGGAAGGAGAAACTTTTCTTCGCGGTGTTTTTTAATTACATCAACCAGGTCTGCAATGGTCTGGTGCCCAAAGAAGATCTTGCGCTTCCTGTACTGAACATATTTCTGAAGATAATAAGCTATGGATTCTGAAAGACAGAAATATTTCATGGTTTCAGGAACGGTATAACGCATTTCGTTACACATCCTGAAATAATGATCGATCGCTATTCTGCTGGTAAGAATTACCGCATGGTGTTCGGTAAGGTTAACACGCTGCTGACGGAAATCCCTTGCAGGAACTCCTTCCACCTGTATGAACTGGCGGAAATCAATTTTCACATTATACTTCCTGGCAATTTCAAGGTAAGGCGACTTCTCCGTTTCGGGCTTTGGCTGTGAGATGAGTATTGTCCTTACCTTGCTTTTTGGTCCGTTTTTATCGGCCTCAACATAAGAAGGCCCGGCAGGTATGATTACTTTTGGCTTTTGTGCTTCAGCTGAGGGAACGGGTTTTTCTTTTTTTATTTCTTTATCTGGCTTCGCCGGACCTTTAACCGGGACTGCTGCTTTTTTTACGGCAGCAGGCTTTACAACAGGCTTCTTAATTTCCTGTTTAGCAAATGCGGGCCGTGCGGACTTGACGGGCTTTAGGCTTTTCGCTTTAGAAGCGAGCTTTTTTACCTTCTTCTTAATAGCCTTAACCACCTTCTTAACAGCAGTTTTTGCCTTGCTTTTATTTTTGTTTTTTAAAGCCATCTATAAAAACACTTTTAATATAGCCGAATCATCAAATTTTACTCACCAGTAATTTAATTAAAACGACTAACGGGAGTATTTCCAGCGTGCAAAGGTATAAAAATAAATGGAAAATTGAAATTCCTCTCCCGGCATATCCGATCACAAAACCCCTGAATAATCGTATTGCATAAAAAAAGCCTGCTATGACAAGGCCGCAAACGAAGAGGTAATGTGGGTCCACCTTTATGTATTGCAGGGCGATCACGACCGGGAAAAGGAAAAAGCCTGTTGCCTTATTCATCATAAATACATTGAAAATATATTCATCAAGTCTCTCCGTTTCATCCACTAGAAAAGAGAGCAGACGATTGATGAGTATTTTGAGGGAATAAACAAAAAGGATGGAAAGGCAAATAACAAGAAAGGATGGAAAGCCCGGAATGCTAAACTCAACGAAACCATAATAACTGTTCAGCTTATAAAGAAAAATGGAAGCGGTGATGATGAATAATACAATCAATGCGATCGATGTTCCCTTGTTGAGCCTGTATTCTTCTCTTACGAGCTGACGGGTGTAGCTGAGGCTGAAAAAAGCGCGGATGATCTGAAAAAAGCGTCTTGAACTATTCACGCGGAGATAAACCAACAGGATAAAAGAAAACAAAAGCACAAATACGGGCCAGTAGCTTTTTTCCGCTTTATTGCTCTCAGCTGCGGAATGGATCGGATGAAGAAGGTGACCCGAGAAAATGTGCTCATACGTGTTGGAAGGAACAGGCTTTATACTGTCGCTTTTCACAAATAAAGTATCTTTTACTATTTCCGGCATCCCTTAGCTGGGTGCAAAATTAGCTTAAAAAGCCTGATCAAAAACAAAGAGGAATATCAGATGAAAAGTTTTAGGAACAACCACCCTCAAACAAAATTAATAAATTCGCGAAACGCGGCTAATAAAGAATGACCAGCACGCCGGATTTGTTATCTAAAATGAAAACACCCTCGAAATATTGAATCCGAACTTAAACTGACCGTCCAGCCAGTTGCTTGTAGTATAAGGAATAAAGTTGTTTTCGGAAATGGCTCCGTTGTTTGTGAAATTCAGGTGAAACACGTGTCCCCCGGTCTCGATTTCCAATCCTACCGCAAGCGGATTATAGAAGGGTGTTAACTTATTATTGGTACGGTAGGGAGAAACCGTGTAAAAATAATCCACCAATAATGCCATACGCTTTGTGAATCTTAACCTGCCGCCTATTCCCATGCTGAATAAGCCATTGGTCTCTCCGGCCTTGCCATTACTTGTATTCACATCAGCGCGTACAAAATTCCGGTAGTGGTAAGAAGGCATCAATTGTAAGGAGAACCGGGAATTGAACTTGCGTGCAATGATGAGCTGGTGAAAATAGGACAAACGGTGAATTCCTTTCTGTGCAACGCTCTTGTCTACTCCCTCATAAAAAGATTCTTTTGCCATAGGCGTATATCCCATATTGGTATATAAAGCCATGCTTACAGGTATCCCGCCGCCTTTTTGCTGTTCCAGGAAGCGCCATTTGCTGTATCCTTCCAGTAATTCGCGGTATTTGTTACGGGAAAAACCAAGTGTCCAGTTATCCGTTACGCCATAATCAAAACTAATGCGTATATCGGTTGAATTATCGAATCCGTATAATGTGTGTCCGCTTCCCCCAACGCCAATATCACTGAAGCGGTGAGTTACCCTGAAATCAAGTGTCCGCTTTTTTACTGTCTCAACCGATTGCGCGTTGATGATCTTTGTGGTTTTGAAAGTAGCGTATACTTTTTCCCTCTTCACAGGAGTGGAATCGCTAACAAGGCTCAACAGATCATCCTGGGCAAAAAGAGATGCGCCTGAAACAACGAGCGCAATGGAAAAGAGTAACTTTTTAAGCATAGATACAGGTTATTTTTTATAGGGTTCCAGGGTTGATTTAATAGTAACGTCAACTGCTTCCGCAACTTTTTTCCCAATGATACTCGGATCCTCGATCTTATAATCAGAGAGTTTTATTGGAAATTTAGAGTCAATGATCACGTGTTTGCCTTTTACCGTGAGGGTACCTTCAACATTAACCGGCTTTGTAACGCCGTGTAGTTCCATATTTCCTGTAACTGTAACCTTATGTTCTCCGTCTTTTGAATAATCTATTTTCTCGTTGATCTTCCCTTTGAATATTGCATGCGGATATTTATCGCTTTCCAGGAAGTTCTCATTGAAATGCTCTTCCATTAGGCCGCTTTTGAATTTGAAGCCCTTAATGGTAACTTTTACCTGTATATCTCCTTTTCCGGCATCAAGCACAGGTTTACCTGTAGTATTTTTTGCATCGATATCCTCAACGGCTGTATGCGAATAAAAAGTGATCAGTGACTCTTTTCCCATATAGATCTGCGCCTTTGAAAAGCTGATCGTAGAGAAAGCAACAATAAGGAACAGGATAGATTTTTTCATATTATTTTTTTTTGATTTATGGTCAGAAGTCAACAACTGTTCCAATAATCCGCTACCAAAAATAAGAGAATTTTTTAAACCTGACCGCTTCTCAACTGATTATTTAAAAATTTATCGATCAGTCGCGGCCAGGCATAAGCGTTTACAGTACTCAGAGGAATTTTCTTCCACTCCTTTTGTGCAGACGGCTGCTGTTTGAATTTAAATTGCCAGAAGCGCGCATAGATATGCTGATGAGAAAGCACATGCTTGTATACGGGACCCGCTTCCAAGAGTACGTATTTTCGCTTATCAATATAGGAAAGAAGCAGTGCATGATTCAATACTTTTTCCTCCTTTAATGCTGTGTCGGATTCCAGCATTGGGAAATCATAAAGATTTTTCCAGATGTCATCTCCGGTCCGCTTCTTTATATAGAGATGATCCTTATACCTGAATACAAAATATTCGAAATAACGCTTGCTCACTTTGGTCTTTTTCGCTTTCACCGGCAGCTCCGCAATTTTATTTACGGCAACTGCAGCGCATTTGTGCTGTAAGGGACAAACTGCGCAATCCGGATTTTTAGGCTTGCATTGCAGCGCTCCGAATTCCATGACGGCCTGGTTATGTGTTGCCGGATCTTTTTTACTCAATAATTCTTCCGCCAGTAGAGCAAATTCTTTTTTTCCAATTGTAGAGTCTATTGGTGTTGCTATTCCAAAAATGCGGGACAGTACCCTGTATACGTTGCCATCAACTACGGCCTTAGCTTCATTACTGCAAAAAGAGGAAATTGCCGATGCCGTATAGTTTCCGATACCTTTCAACAGAACAAGCTCATTATAAGTTGAGGGGAAAACTCCCTTGTACTTTTCCATAACCAGCTTTGCAGTATGATGCAGGTTCCTCGCGCGGGAATAATAACCGAGTCCCTGCCATAATTTTAAAACCTTGTCCTCACTGGCATTAGCCAAATGCTTTACAGTTGGGAACTCCTCAACAAACCTGTTGTAATAATCCAATCCCTGCTCTACCCGGGTTTGCTGCAGGATCACCTCGGAGAGCCAGATCTTGTATGGATCGGTGGTGCGCCTCCAGGGAAGGTCGCGCTTATTGCCGCGGTACCACTTAATAAGGACGGATGAAAACAATTTTGGTTCCAGTTACCTGATTTTAAAGCGCAAAGATACGATTCCCTGTTCCCTGAGCTCCTTCAAAACCCGCGAAAACAGGCTTTTTTTTGTTAATTTTAGGGATTGTAACCAATTGGCAGTAAAAAAATTAGGTATTTTTTTGCGTATCAGGTTTTATATAGTATCTTTGCCACCCTATTTTGATATAAGAGTTCAAATTATTGATTATAAACCGATTATATTAACATGACAAAAGCAGACATTATTAACGAGATTTCAGAGAAGACAGGGATCGAAAAACTGGTGGTGCAAACTACGGTTGAATCGTTCATGAAGGTGGTACGTAATAACATGGCGGAAGGTAAAAACATTTACCTGCGTGGGTTTGGAACATTCGTTGTAAAAAAACGCGCCGAAAAAACAGGCCGTAATATTTCTAAGAATACCACTGTGATCATCCCGGCTCATTTTATTCCGGCATTTAAACCGGCTAAAACATTTGCCGAAAAAGTGAAGAAAAACGTAAAAGTGGCAGTGCCGGAATAAGCCTGAATGAAGTCGGTAAATAAACTTCAGCTCGGGATCATTTTAGCAGCCATAGTCCTATTCGTTCTTTTATATTTTGCAAACAAGAAGCCGGTTAAGAAAGCCGAAGATGTAGTCGCTCAAACGGGCCAGAGCATCGGAACCGTTGAGTTAAAAGTTTTTGTTGAGGCTAAAACGGCCGCACTGAACGATTCGCTGAAGAAAAAATACAGCGAGTTGGAAAACGCGATCGCTAAAGCTGCCGACAAGAATGCGGCTCTCGATTCTATGGTGAAGTTCTGGGACAGGCAAATGCTTCCTGATGTTGCTTCTGCTTATGTAGAAAAACAAGCGGAGCTGGCGAAGAAATCCACAGCCTGGTTCACGGCAGGAGAACGCTACTATTACGCTGTGCGTTTTGTGAAGGACGTAAACGAAGTAGCAGCCTTGTACCAGCGGGCGATCCATTGCTACAGCAAAGGTCTCGAACTGGAACCCGGGAGCGTGGAAGCTAAAATAAGATTAGCCGCCTGTTATGTTGAAGGGACCGCCGATCCAATGAAAGGGATCTCGATCCTGAAGGAAGTGGAAAAGACGGATTCAAACAATGTGAACCTTCAACTGAACTTCGCAATGTTCTCGGCAAAATCGCAACAGTGGGATAAAGCCATTGCGCGTTTTGAAAAAGTGTTGAAGCTGAAGCCGGATTACCTGGAAGCTTATCTGTATTTAGCAGACGCTTACGAAAAAAGCGGGAATACGGAAAAGACAATAGAAGCCTTGCAGAAATATGTGGACCTGGTCCCAAGTAAAGATGAGAAGAAAGAAATAAGTAAGTATATAGAGAAACTAAAAAATAATCATTAACAATTTAATACATTTCTGTTATGCCAAGCGGTAAGAAAAGAAAAAGACATAAGATGGCCACTCATAAGCGTAAAAAACGCCTTAGGAAAAACCGTCATAAGAAGAAAAACAGGTAATATTTAACTGTTTTCCGACCATCAATGCTGCAAGAGAACGGAGTAGATCATTCTACTCCGTTTACCTGCATATCCCTGCCTGAGTTGCATCCCTTCTTTATGCCATTGATGGCGATTACGTTACTATTCATTAACATTATTCAAGCGTGAATTACGAACTCATTATAAATTCATCGCCCAACGAAGCAGTTATTGCCCTGCTCAACGATAAACGGCTCGTAGAGCTGCACCGTGAGCGGAACAACACCAAATTCGCAGTTGGCGATATTTACCTCGGAAAGGTAAAAAAAGTAATGTCGGGGCTGAATGCCGCCTTCGTTGATGTAGGCTACGAAAAAGACGCCTTCCTGCATTACCTCGATCTCGGCCCGCAAGCCTCTTCCATGATCAAGTTCACCAATCTTACCCGACAGGGAAAGCAGAACGTATCGAATCTCATGTATTTTAAGAATGAGGGCGATATTCCAAAGGACGGCAAGATCGGAAACGTGGTGCAGAGTGGACAGCATATCCTGGTACAGGTTGCAAAAGAGCCTATCTCTTCCAAGGGTCCCCGGATCACTTCCGAAATTTCCATTGCCGGACGATACCTGGTACTGATCCCTTTCGCAGATAAGATCTCCATTTCACAAAAGATCCGAGCATCGGAAGAAAAAAGCCGTCTGAAAGAACTCATGCATAGCATCAAGCCGAAAAATTTTGGCGTGATCGTGCGTACGGTTGCCGAAGGAAAGAGTGTTGCTGAACTGGAGAACGACCTGAACGAACTGGTAAAAAAATGGGACGATTGCTTTAAAGCGCTCAAAGATGCTACCCCTCCGGTACGCGTGCTTGGAGAAGTAGACAGAACCAACGCGATATTGCGCGACTTGCTGAATGCCAAGTTCAATCACATACATGTAAACGACAGTCATGTTTACGATGAGGTGCGCGCCTACCTGAAAAACATCGCTCCTGATAAAGTTGATATTGTAAAATATTATAACAATCCTAAAGTTCCGATGTTCGATCATTTCGGGATCGAGCGCCAGATAAAAGGCCTGTTCGGTAAGACCGTGAACATGAAGAGCGGCGCTTACCTGATCATAGAACATACAGAAGCTTTACACGTGTTCGATGTGAACAGCGGGAACCGTGCAAAAAGCGACAATACCCAGGAAACAAATGCCTTTGAGGTAAACCTTGAAGCGGCGGTGGAAGTAGCAAGGCAATTGCGCCTGCGCGATATGGGCGGGATCATTGTGGTCGATTTTATCGACATGCATAACCAGGATAACCGCAAGCTGCTTTACGAGAAGCTGAAGGAAGAAATGAAAAGCGACCGCGCGAAGCACAACATTTTACCGCCTAGCAAATTCGGTTTGGTTCAGATCACCCGCCAGCGTGTGCGCCCGGAAATGAATGTGGATGTAATGGAAGTTTGTCCAAGCTGCGGCGGTACCGGAAAAGTTCAGCCAAGCTTATTGTTCGTGGAGCAGATCGAGAATAACCTGCGTTATATCATGACCGAGCAAAACAGGAAACACATTACATTAGGCGTGCATCCTTATGTAGAAGCATACATTACCAAAGGCTCTTTCTTTAAGCCAAGCATCTTAAAGAAATGGCAGAAAACTTACAAAGGAAAAATAGAATTGCGCAGCAGCGTGAGTTACGGATTTTTGGAATGCAAATTCTTTAATGAGCTGGAAGATGAAATTGTGATTTAAAATTGGATGTCAGGAATAATAATTCATCACCAATTGAATACATTATAGATGGAAACCTGAAAGTCCCGCTCATGAGCGGGACTTTTTTATTATAAAACTGACTGACTATCTCTACGCGGTTGTATCTTCTCTGTATTAAACCTCACTTATCAAACTCGTAATTACTGTAATCCAGCAACACCACTTTAATGAATTGCACATCGGGGAGAGATGAGCTGATTCCCATCTTTTCTTTGGTCTTCGCTGCCAGCTTCGTTAAGGCGTAATAATTATTGTTCCGGCTGCAATGATCGAAGATCTCTTTGATGACTCCGATATCCTTATCGCTCAGTTTTGCGATCTCCGGGAAGACGATCTTGTAATCACTTTTTGGCCTGTATAAAATGGTGTCGCGTAATTTCACTTTCTGCCGCAGGCGGATCACCGTGGTCCCAGCCGCCATATCGCCCAGCCGCTGCGCCTTTTCACTCAGCACCACAGCGATCAGCTCAACCGTACAGAGGAAAGTAATTCCATCAACGATCCGGAAGGCCCAGCGTAATAAATAAGCGCCAAGATCGGGCTGCGTACCATCCAGCTTTACAACTTTTATCTTTATGATCTTCTTTCCGAAACTCTGCCCTTGTAAAAACACCTCGCACAACAGGTCATAAAATAATACCGGCAAATTAATAATTGTAATGATCGCCCAGCCGCTTCCTAATAATTTGGTATTGGCCAGGAGTCCAAGCAGGAGCATTACAAAAAGGTAATAGACAAAAATAAAAAGGTAATCCAGTAAAGCGGCAAGCATCCTGTCGCCCACTCCGGCCTGTTCATAGCCAATAACAACATTCTGGGTCGTGTTTATTTTAATGCTGTCGTCATCAAATGCCATGGTACAGCGAAGATACAGAAAGAAATAATTGTCCTCCGGTTTTGGGACTTCTTTTTCATATAGAATAAGGCCGGAAACTCATTTAAGGTCTTATACTCTAAAAGACAAAGTCAATTCATGCAACGGTAGCTAAAATTCCGAAAAAAATTAGCATATTAGCCTTAGTAATCCGGTTTGAAGTGAAAGAGATCAGCTTTTTAAAACAGAATGCAGAAAAGTGGGAAGCCTTTGAGAAAATGCTTGATGAAAGGCAATTGAACAATCCTAAAAAACTGGCGGAACTTTTTATCGAGCTTACCGATGATCTTTCCTATGCGCGAACGTATTACCCGCAGGCAAAATCAACCGAATACCTGAACGGACTCACGGCCCGCGTTCACCAGGAAATATACAAGAGCAAAAAGGAGAGCCGCAGCCGCCTGAAATATTTCTGGAAGGAAGAATTGCCTGATGTTATGCGTCAGCATCAGCTTCAATTATTTATCTCTTTTGCGGTTTTTGCGATCGCCTGTTTAATAGGAGCGGTTTCTGCCGCTTACGATGAGAACTTTGTACGCGTGATCCTTGGCGACAGCTATGTGAACCAAACCATCGAGAACATCAACAACAATGATCCGATGGCGGTTTACAAAAAAATGCACCAGGCCGATATGTTCATCGGGATCACCGTAAATAATATCCGCGTTTCGTTTATCGCCTTTGTATTCGGCGTTTTCTTTTCCCTTGGCACAGGATATTTTTTATTCTTCAATGGGATCATGCTTGGCTCTTTCCAGTATTTCTTCTACACCAAAGGACTGCTCATGCAATCAGCGCTGGTTATCTGGATCCACGGCACACTCGAGATCTCCGCGATCATCATTGCCGGTGCAGCCGGCTTTGCTATGGGTAACAGCATCCTCTTTCCCGGGACCTATCCAAGAGGCGCTTCATTTATAATGGGCGCGAAAAAAGGAATCAAGATCATTGTTGGCCTGATCCCTGTTTTTATATGCGCCGGCTTTCTCGAAAGCTTTGTTACCCGCTACACGCAAATGCCGATCTGGCTCAGCCTTGGAATTATTATTACATCCTTTCTTTTCATTTCCTGGTATTTTGTGGTTTATCCTTTTGCCAGGCATTCTCTCAGCAAGAATATAAGGGGAATGGCCCTTGTTCTTGTTCTTACATTATCCCTGATCCTGCTACTTTTAAAAATTACCTCACATTAATAACCGCAAAAAATGATCAAGCAAAAAATAAATTTCAGAGAATACCGTGATTTTGGCACTCTCTTCAACGTCACCTTTAAATTCGTAAAACAGAATGCAAAGGCGTTTTTCAGCAGCCTCCTGCTGATCGTAGGTCCTATGTACCTCATCACGGGTGGACTTTACGGGTTATACCAGCATGATACAATTCAATCCATCGGATTCGGAAGTTCTCCTTTCGGGAGATTCGGATGGACCTATTTCGCTTTTATGTTCTCGGCCTTCCTCAGCCATGCCCTGCTTATTTCTGTTGTTTACCATTTCATGATGGTGTATAAGGAAAAACAGGAAGGTGAAAGTATCAGCGTAAGCGATATCAGCCGTAGCCTGTTCAGTAACTTTGGAATGTTTCTCTCCTGCTTTTTCGGATTATTGATCATTACCATCCTTTTACTTGCTGTAATCGGCGGTCTTGCTTTTCTTTTTTATGCCGGCAGTCCGGGCCTAATGATCCTCTTCCTTTTCCTCGTAATAATAGGAATGCTTCTTTGTTTTCCCAATCTCCTGTACATATACATGGCTGCTTTTCTCGTTTGTCTTAAGGACCAGGTTGGACTCGGGGAAGCAATTTCGAGGGTCCGCTTTTATATGAAAGAAAATTACTGGTGGACCTGGGTGATCATATTCGTAGCATATATTGGCACTTCCATTGCGAGCTTCATTTTTTCCCTGCCGGAACTCATCGTTACTCTTGCCTCTACCTTCAGTCGTACCAAAGGCGTTTTAGGAGGCGACGGATATGGTGACGACGATTCCTCCGCCATGCTCTTTATTATTTTCGGAATGGTCTATATGATCGGTACCTCACTGGTTCATGCCATCCTGGTATTGATCTCAGGCTTTCATTACTATAGCCTGGAAGAAAAGCACGAAGGAACAGGACTGCTGGAACGCATAAACGAAATAAAATAAGCAGCTTGTTTTCTCTTCCAAGAATATTCTTTTTTATCATCTCCTTTCTGCTGATCCAACAGAAAGGACAAGCTTTGGCCATCCGCAAAGACACGAGTTCCATCAGCCTACATAAGCCGGCTCCCGAAAAAGAACGGGAAATATTTTCTGATTCAAAATTCAATTACAAAAAGGATCTGACATACAGTGAGAGTCCGACCGATCGTTTTTTTGCCTGGCTATTGCGTAAACTATTCGGAGCGGCAACCCATGAGAATGCAAATACGTTTTGGGCCATCATTCGCATTGCATTAATTGTGGCCCTTGCTGTTCTTCTCGCTTTCCTGCTGTTCAAAACAGAGATCCGGAAACTCTTTTCAGGAAAACCGGCAGAAACAAGCGTAAATTTTTCAGATGTCCCTGAAAACATCAATGAGCTGAATATTGATGGCCTCATCAATGAAGCTCTGCAGAAGCGAAATTATCGCCTTGCTACAAGATGGTGGTACCTGAAATTACTGAAGCACCTGAGCAGAAAAGAGCTTATCGCATGGAAGCCTTATAAAACAAATTTCGATTACTATTATGAGCTTAGCCCGGAAATCCTGAAGCATGAATTCAGGACGGTAAGCAGCGTCTATGAACACGTTTGGTATGGAGACTTTACCATTGATGAAAAGATCTACTCGCAATCGGTTGAACAATTCAGGCAATTCGAACAAACCGTAAATAATGCGCGGTCCAATGCTTAAAGGGAACAGGAAATATTACCTGGTGTTCGCGCTTATCTTTATCGCCCTGGCCGCGTACCAGTATTTATCGCCCAAGGCGATCAACTGGAGCCGTACCTACCTTTCTGCGCACAAAATTCCCTATGGAACAAACGCGATCTACCAATTACTGGAAAGCCGGCTCATCTCGGAAGAAGTAAAAAATCAGGACCAAAGCATTTACAGCGCCCTGAACCTGAAAGAAAAGACCGGCCCCCCAACTACTTATCTGTTTATTGATGCTCATATTAAGTTCGACCGGCTGGATACGAGGGAGCTGATGAAATTTGTTTCGGCCGGAAATACGGCCTTTATCTGCGCGGCAGACATCAGCGGTCCCTTGGCAGATACTTTTTCCATAACAACAGATGTAAACCTGGGTTCTTATTTTGAGTTCAACAAGGACAGCGTGAAACAGGGCAAAGCCGAAACTTTCCTGTACTTCAGCAATCCAAAGCTCAGCGCAAAAATGCCTTACGCTTACAACGGAATGTTGCAGAATAATTACTTCAGTTCTTTTGATACGGCCAGGGCCCTTGTTCTCTCCACCGATCAAAAACAGAAGACCGACCTGCTGAGCATCGCTCATGGTAAAGGTAAATTTATCTTCTCCACACTTCCCGATGTCTTCACCAATTATTTTATTGTAAACGAGCCCAACAGGGATTACAGCTATAAAGCATTAAGCTATGCGGCTAATCCTGTGTTATGGTGGGATGAGCATTATAAAAGCGGAAGACAGAAGAGCGATTCACCCCTGGGTTATGTTCTTGCCAATGATTCGCTTTACGCAGCCTGGATCCTTGCTTTACTTTCTTTGCTCTTCTTCATGGCTTTCGAAACAAAGCGCAGGCAGAGAATGATCCCTGTTATTGTTCCTCTGAAGAATACCACCCTTGAATTTGTGGAAGTAGTCGGCAGCGTTTATTATTCGGCGAAGAATCACAAAATGATCGCGGAAGAAAAGATCAATGTGTTTCTCGAATTCATACGGAGCAGGTTCCAGGTATCCACGCGGCTTTTTGATGAGTCATTCTACAAAAGGGTTTCTGTACTTTCGGGGATCAGCAGGGAAGAGCTTGCATTGCTCTTCGAAACCGTGGACCGGGTAAATTTTAAGCACAGCATCACCGAACAGGAATTAACCGAACTGAACAGCCTTATCGATAACTTTTACAAAAACAACAAACGCTAAATGGAAAATCAATTCAGTAACCGCATCGACCTCGGCAATGTACAACAGAGTGCGGTCAGCATTAAAACCGAGATCGCGAAGCACATCGTCGGGCAATCCGAAATGGTGGAGCTGCTCATCATCGCCATTCTCGCCGACGGGCACGTGCTGCTCGAGGGTGTTCCCGGAGTTGCAAAAACGCTTACGGCAAAATTGCTTGCCCGAACAATTCACGCCGGCTTCAAGCGGATCCAGTTCACACCCGATCTGATGCCTTCTGATATTATTGGCACTTCCGTTTTCAATGCCAAAACCACTGAGTTTGAATTCCGCAAAGGCCCGCTCTTCGCAAACATCATTCTTGCGGATGAGATCAACCGCTCACCGGCAAAAACTCAGGCCGCACTATTTGAAGCAATGGAAGAGCGGCAGGTTACTTCAGACGGCACAACACATAAGCTTGGCTCGCCTTTTATGGTATTGGCCACGCAAAACCCGATTGAACAGGAAGGAACTTACCGCTTACCTGAAGCGCAGCTCGACAGGTTCCTGTTTAAAATAGAGGTGAATTACCCGAGCCTTGAGAATGAGACCGAGATCCTGAAGAATTTTCATGAGCGGCGAAACGTGATCGATCTTGAAAACATTGCGACCGTTATGAATGCTACGGATATAAAAGCCATACGCGAAAAAGTATATTCCGTTCACGTCGAAAATAACCTGCTAAGCTATATTGCCGGGATCGTTAACAGCACCCGCAATAATACTTCACTTTTCCTGGGAGCTTCCCCGCGCGCTTC
>JBJMLS010000268.1:0-7601 GCA_045805185.1 Bacteroidia bacterium
CACCCACGCCCGCAAACACACTCAAACCTCCGTAGCCTTTCGCAATATTATTAATGAGTTCCTGGATCAATACTGTTTTACCCACACCGGCACCACCAAACAAACCGATCTTACCACCTTTTGCATAAGGCTCGATAAGGTCAATAACCTTGATCCCGGTAAACAGCACCTCTGTTGAAGTTGAAAGCTCTTCAAATTTTGGCGGCTGGCGATGGATCGAATAACCACCTACGTTAGAAACAGGTCCGATACCGTCGATGGCCTCGCCAACAACGTTAAATAAGCGGCCCTTCACTTTATCGCCGGTTGGCATGGTGATAGGAGTTCCCAAAGCGGTAACTTCCATGCCTCGCATTAAACCATCGGTAGAGTCCATGGAAATTGCGCGGACAGTGTCCTCACCAATATGCTTCTGGCATTCAAGAATTACTTTTTGCCCGTTGCTTTTTACGATTTCCAAAGCGTCAAGGATATTCGGCAGCTTTCCTCCCTCCGTATCAAATCTCACATCGATTACCGGTCCAATGATCTGGGCTATTTTTCCAACTTTTTTCGACATCTTAATTAGGTGTTTTTTAATTCGGGTGCAAAGATAATGTTTTTCAATTAATGGTTAAAGGAGCTGTTAATAATTATTAACCGAAAACAAATATCCTTTATATATTTCTACCTTTACACTCCTTATTTTATCGGTAAATTGAAGATTTATAAAGATATAGCGCAGTTTGAAGCTGTTAACAAGCCCATTCTCACCATTGGCACCTTCGACGGGGTCCACCTGGGACATAAAAAGATTCTTAACCGGCTTAAAGAGCTAAAATCGCTTCATGACGGAGAAACCGTGGTTTTTACCTTTGATCCTCATCCCCGCACCGTACTCTTCCCGGAACAAAAGGACCTGAAGCTGATCACAACAACTGCCGAGAAAACCGCCCTGGTGGAAGAAGCTGGAATTGACCATTTGATCATTTATCCTTTTAGCAAGGAATTCGCTTTACTGTCTTCGGAAGAATATATAAAGGAATTCCTGGTCGCCCGCTTACATACCAGAATACTCGTGATCGGCTACGATCACCGCTTCGGTCATAACCGCGAAGGAAATATAGACACTTTAAAAAAATTCAGTCATGATCTGAACTATACGGTAGAGGAAATCCCGGCTCACGACATTGATTCCATCAACATCAGCTCCACACGGATCCGGAGAGCGCTCGAAGAAGGAAACGTGAATAGTGCTAATACTTACCTCGGTTATCCTTATTTTTTCACGGGTAAGGTCGTCGAAGGCAAAAAACTCGGACGCACCATTGGGTATCCCACTGTAAATATTGAGGTCGAAAGCAGTTTAAAACTGTTACCCGCTATTGGTGTTTATGCCGTTACAGTTGAATTCGAAGGGAGGCTCCACAAAGGCATGCTCAGTATTGGCGTCAATCCAACCACGGACGATGATGGAAAAATCAAGCTGGAAGTGAATATTTTTGAACTGAACGAGAACCTGTACACTAAACAACTAAGAGTTAACGTTCATTCACGGTTGCGCAACGAGGAAAAATTTGCTAACTTAGAGGAGCTAAAAAAACAGCTTGAAGTGGACCAGATCAATGCACTACAGGCGCTTTCAGCCGTTTAAACAAAAAACCGTGAAGACAACTATTTCCATATTTATTTTTTTTATTTTCATGAGCAACTCCATGTTTTCGCAGTTGCTGGATTCACTGAGCCTGGATACAGTGATGCCATATACCAGCCTGGCTGAAGCATTAAAAAACCCGGACAATGTGATCAAGCTGGAGTTGAGAAAACAAAAGCTGAAAACATTTCCAAAAGAGATCTTCAAATTTAAAAATCTGCAATGGCTGGACATCGGTAAAAACAGCATTAAAGAATTACCCGACAGTATCGAACTGCTCACCAAACTGCAATACCTCAATGTGAGCAGAAATGGAATGACCAATCTCAATAAAAATATCGGCAAGCTGACCAATCTCGTTTACCTTAATGCAAATAATAATGATCTTTTCGGACTACCTCCTCAAATCGGCAACCTGGAAAACCTGCAGGTACTGGATCTGTGGAGCAATAACCTGGAGGATTTTCCCGAAACGCTCAGCCAGCTGAAGAACCTGCGGGTAATGGACCTTCGCGTTATCTTAATTTCAGATGAAATGCAGGCGAAACTGGCAGCAATGGTTCCCTGGGCTAAAGTGGAATTTTCCCCGAGCTGTAAGTGTAAGTGGTAGTTTCGACCCGCTCAAAACTGGAACTACTTTTTTTCAACACAGAGATACAGGATTATTAGAGTTTCACTGAGTTATTTATCCGAAGAATGTGGAATTTATATTGAATAATATGAAATAGAGTTTTTGGGGCTTCGCAGAGTTTTTATTCTTTTCAGTTAAAGCGCTAGTTTCAAAGCTAAAATTATTTATTTCTGTGTAGCCCTGTTCCTCTTGCTACTCTTATTGAAAATATCAGTTGATCTTTTTCAGCGCTTTTTCCACATCACCAAGCATCTCTTCTGTAAAGTCAAGATGAGTTACAAAACGGATAGTTTGTTTTCCAAACGCGGCGCATTTAATATTTTGTGCGGCAAGCTTCTCAATAAAAGCATCCGCTGTCATTTTTATATCGAAGATGACAATGTTGGTGTCTACAGGCAAAATAGTTTCCACAAACGGGCATCTCTTTAGCATCTCCCCGATCTTTCGCGCCCGCGCATGATCATCCTTCAGCCGACTGATATTATTTTCCAGCGCATACACTCCTGCCGCTGCAATAAATCCAACCTGCCGCATTCCTCCGCCGAAGAGTTTCCGCATCCTTCTCGCTTTCTTAACGAACTCCTTTGAGCCCAAAAGCACCGAACCTGCCGGGGTTCCCATTCCCTTTGAAAAACAGACGGAAATACTGTCGAAGAGCTTTCCTACTTCCTTCGGATCCTCATTGGTTTCCACAAGAGCGTTAAAGATCCGCGCGCCATCCAGGTGAAGGTTTAACTTTTTGGAGCGGCACATTTCATGAATGGGTTTAATCTGGCCAATAGTATAATAACTTCCTCCTGCTTTGTTCACCGTATTTTCCAATGAAACGAGCGAAGTTCTCGTAAGCCAGTCGTAGTCGCCGTTTATATTCTGTTCCACCTGTGCTGCAGTAATTCTTCCGCGGTCGCCCTGCACCAGTCTTGCCTGAACACCTGAATTACTGCTGATCCCTCCGCCCTCATAATTATAAATATGAGAATTCGCATCGCAGATGAGCTCATCACCCGGACGCGTATGCACACGGATGGCAACCTGATTGGTCATTGTGCCGCTGGGACAGAACAGACCCGCTTCATGACCGAACATATCAGCGGTTTTCTGCTCCAGGTCAATTACGGTTGGGTCCTCATTAAAAACATCATCTCCCACTTTAGCGCTGAACATGGCATCAAGCATTGCTTTGGAGGGACGGGTAACGGTATCGCTTCGGAGATCTATCATTTTTATTCAATTGGTGAGTTGGAGAATTGTTGAGTTGGAGAATTGTTGAGTTGGAGAATTGTTGGGTTGAGAATTGTTGAGTTAGAGATTGTTAAGTTGGAGAATTGTTGAGTTAGTGAATTGTCGAGTTAATTAGTTTTGAATTATTCCAGTTCAGGTATTCCGTAATTTATAGTTTTCCACTTCAACTTGCTTTGTGCAGAATTCATACTCATCTTCTATTTTATTACTGCAGACGATTACGGTTTTATCCGACGCATATTTTTCCATCATTTTTTTATACCAGGAGATCGCTGAGCGGTCAAGATTTGAAACAGGCTCATCCAGCAACAATAATGGGCACTCCGCCAGTATGGCAAGCGTTAATTTTAAGCGTTGTTTCATCCCCGAAGAATAAAACTTTATAAACTTATCCTTGGCATGTTCAAGCTCTGCTATTTCAATTAGCTCTTTTACGGAATAGTTGTTCCGGAACGGTTTGAATACCGCCTGGTGCGTGATGCTTTCTACAATCGTAAATTCTTCAATCAGCTCCAGGTAAGGAGAGGCGATACTGAGCCGTTCATATATTTTATCGGGATGAATTTCTTTTCCGTGATCCGCATAGGTAATTTTTCCTTCGGTTGCAACCTGGTAATTGGCGATGACCTGCATTAATGTGGATTTCCCCGAGCCGTTGGATCCAAGGATCACATATTTATCGCCGGGGTTGATCGTCAACGACAGATTCCTGAAGATCCATTCGCGCAGGTAGCGTTTACCAAGATTCTCGAGCTGAATGGATAAGTGCATGAATTATATTCCTTTCACGATACCGTCTTTTGAATTACGGATGAAATCAACGATCTGTAAGCGCTCGGGAGTTTCCGTTATTTCCGCTTCCACCAATTCCAGCGCTTTGGAAACATTATGTCCTCTTATAAAGATCAACCGGTAAATATCTTCTATTAAGGTGATCGCTTCCTTAGAAAAACCGCGACGCGTTAACCCTACCGTGTTCACACCGATATACTGCAATGGCTCACGCGCCACACGGATATATGGGGGAACATTTTTCCGCACCAGTGATGCGCCGGCAATAAACGCATGCGCCCCGATAGTAACAAATTGCTGAATGGCCACATTGCCTTCACAGATCACCCAATCCTCTATGTTTATATGGCCTGCCACTGCAACACTATTGGCCAATATAACATTGTTACCGATAATAGTATCGTGTCCTACATGAACGTAAGCCATCAACAGGCAATTGCTTCCTACTTTGGTGGTGTTCCTGTCCGCCGTTCCTTTATTGAAGGTGACGCATTCGCGAATAGTTGTGTTATCTCCTATCTCCGCGGTTGTATATTCGCCTTTGTATTTCAAATCCTGCGGAATAGCGCTGATCACTGCACCGGGAAATATCTTACAGTTCTTTCCGATGCGGGCCCCATCCATGATCACCGAATTGGGACCGATCCAGGTTCCGTCGCCGATCTGAACGTCACCAAAAATAGTAGCGAAAGGAGATACAGTTACATTCGTACCGAGTTGCGCTTTGGGATCAATAGAAGCTAAAGGTGAAATCATAAATCAGGTAAGTTGTGGCTCTGGTTTTGGTGAACTTGCAGTTTTTATTCTTTCGATCAGCGCCATCATTTCTCCTTCCATTACCGGCTTGTTGTTCACATAAGCGACACCCTTCATGTGACAAATGCCCCTGCGGATCGGCGTAAGCAGCTTCAGGCTGAATACGATCGTATCACCTGGCACAACGCGTTGCTTGAATTTCACTCCGTCTATTTTCATAAAATAAGTGAGGTAATTTTCCGGGTCGGGAACTGTTGTCAGCACGAGAATTCCCCCGCATTGCGCCATGGCCTCAATCAGCATAACGCCAGGCATTACCGGTTCTCCGGGAAAATGTCCCTTGAAGAACTCTTCATTCAGCGTAACATTCTTCACTCCGATCACGTGCTCAGGTCCAATGTCCATGATCTTATCGATCAGCAGCATTGGCTGGCGATGCGGAAGGATCTTCATAATGTCTACAATGTTGTAAACGGGAGGGGCTGATAGGTCAACCTTAGGGTAATCTTTTTCGGTTTTCTCTTTTTTGATCAGCTCTTTTATTTTTTTTGCGAAGGACACATTGCCTGCATGACCCGGACGAGCCGCAAGTACATGGATCTTCATCGGTTTTCCAACAAGGGCAAGATCGCCGACAATATCAAGCAATTTATGACGCGCCGGCTCATTGTAATAATGAAGCTGCGTATTGTTCAGGACGCCTTTTCCTTTTACTTCTACGTGCTCCTTATTGAATACTTTCTTCAGGTGATCAAGCCTGTCCTTTGGAACTTCTTTATCCACCAGCACAATGGCGTTATCGAGGTCGCCTCCTTTGATCAGGTTATGCGCAAGCAAAGCTTCCAGCTCATGAAGAAAAACGAAAGTACGGCAGCGCGCGATCTCATTCTTAAATTCCCCTACCTGGTACATGGATGCGTGTTGCGTTCCTAATACATCGGAATTATAATCCACCATTACGGTCACCCGGAAAGTATCCTGTGGTACGGCAAGCATTTCAACTTTTTTAACCGGATCCTCGTAAGTAAGGTTATCTTTCAATTCAAAATAATCGCGCTCCGCTTGTTGTTCAACGATCCCGGCGGCTTCCAGCGCTTCAATGAATTTAACCGAGCTTCCGTCCATGATCGGCATTTCAGGAGCGTCGATCTGGATGAGGCAATTATCGATCTCTAGTCCAACCAGTGCAGCCAACACGTGCTCGGTCGTATGAACACGCACCCCGTTCTTCTCGAGCGTGGTCCCCCGCGAAGTGTCCACAACGAGGTCGACATCCGCATCAATAATGGGTTGTCCTTCCACATCCACCCGCTGGAATTTATACCAGTGGTTCTCAGGCGCCGGATTAAAGGTGATCGTTACTTTCTTTCCTGTATGCAGGCCAACTCCTGTAAGCGATACCGGGTTGCTGATGGTTCTTTGTTTGCTGCTCATTTAATCTGTAAGGATATGCGGTTATTTTTCTACTGCTTTTTTTTCGAGTTCACGGATCCGGTCATTCAGCTTAGGAAGATTCCTGAATAATACATAGCTGCGCTTGTATTCACCAATATTAAATGCAGGCGATCCCTGAACGATCTCATCTGTTTTATTAATATCCGATCCAATTCCCGACTGCCCGGCGATCTTAACGCCGTCCGCGATCTTCAAATGCCCGGCAACTCCAACCTGGGCGCCGATCATGCAGTTCTTCCCTACTTTAGTAGAACCTGCGACACCGGTTTGACCCGCAATTACCGTATGCTCGCCAACTTCCGCGTTGTGCGCGATCTGCACAAGATTATCCAGCTTCACTCCTTTACGCAAAATAGTTGAGCCTAAGGTTGCACGATCGATCGAGGTATTTGATCCGACTTCCACATTATCTTCAATAATAACATTCCCGAGCTGCGGTACTTTCGTATAACTGGTGCTTCCCGGAGCAAAACCGAAACCGTCGCTTCCGATTACCGTGCTCGCATGGATCATGCAATTCTTACCGATCACACAATCGTGGTAGATCTTTACGCCGGAAAAAAGAGTAGTGTTGTCATCAATACTAACGTTATCGCCGATATAACACTGGGGATATATTTTTACATTATTGCCGATCCTGACATTTTCCCCGAGATAAGCGAATGCGCCAATGTAACAATCTTCGCCGTGTTTTGCAGTCGGACTGATAAACACCGGCTGCTCGATTCCTTTCTTAGCGCTTTTTACTTCCTGGTACATTTCCAGTAATTTCGCAAAGCACTCGTAGGCGTTATCTACGCGGACAAGCGTACATCCCGGCTTTATGGGTTTATCAAGCGCCAGATCCCTGTTAACAATAACAATTGATGCGTCTGTTGAATAAATATAATTGGTGTAATGAGGGTTTGCAAGAAAGGACAGGGTCTTCGGCTTTCCTTCTTCGATCTTGGAAAAATTAATTACAGTTGCATCGGGATTCCCCTCGATGGTTCCATTGAGCAGTGCAGCAATTTGCTTTGCAGAAAATTCCATTCCTCAAATATAACTAAAATATGAATTACCGGTGGCTAAAACGGCGGGAATTTTGGGCTG
>JBJMLS010000269.1:0-5522 GCA_045805185.1 Bacteroidia bacterium
CGCAGGCGTATTTGCAGCGCGTATTTTCCTGGGTCTTCTTTTTCTTTTCCAGGGTTATGATGCTGTGTTCAATATCGGAATGCCGCGCGTGGTAGAAACTTACCGGAATGGCTTCGAAGGCAAACATGTTCCTGGCTTCCTGGTTTTATGCGCCTCCTGGTTCACTTCTTTGACAGAATTGATCTGCGGTGCGCTTCTACTGTTTGGCCTTTTTGAATACTGCGCGCTTTACCTCCTTTCACTAAATCTTATTATTGCGGCCATAGGCTTCGGGATCACCGGGCCAATGTGGGACAGTAAACATGTCTTTCCAAGGCTTGTACTGATCCTTGTCCTGCTTTTTGTTCCGGAACACTGGAACCTGTGGTCACTTGATGCTTTAATCTTTAAACCATAAAAACAAATAAATCATGGAAACAACAATGAAATCCAGTCATGGCCTGGCCGCCCAAAGAACTGAAAAAAAAGAAAAGACAGTTTCAACTATCTGGCAAAAGGCGGAATCCAGCCGTTTCGCAATCATTCCCATTCTGCTGACCGTTCTTGGCTGCATAGGCGGAGTTGCTGCAGCATTCGGCGCTCACGGCGATCCGTTCCGGCTTTCGCTCGTGGCTTTTCCTACCATCATTTCTCTTGCACTTATGCTGGCCGTTGCACCAATGCGCCTTATCATTTATCTGAGCACATTGGCAATTGTTCTCGACCTCGTAGCTCTTGTAATCTAAATTAAAGAACGGAATGAAAACACTACTAGTAGCCACCGACTTTTCAAGGATCGCGCAGAACACCATTGAGTATGCGGCTGAGATCGCTCAGCTTACAAAAGCAAAGCTCATCCTATTTCATGTTTACCATGTTCCGGTTATAACAGCCGAAGTTCCTGTAATTTATCCAACACTTGAAGATCTTGAAAAAGACCGCATGGATGAGCTCAAAAAAACAGCATCCGGACTTTTGAAAAAATACGGGAACAGCTTTGAAACCGAATGCGTATGCAAATGCGGCTTTGTGATCGAAGAGATCAATTTGTTCACATCAGAAAACAAAGTTGACCTGATCGTAATGGGCATGCAGGGCGTTGGCTACCTGACCGAGAAACTCATCGGCAGCACAACTACCGCGCTGATCCGCGAGGCGAAATGCCCGGTGCTTGCAATCGGCGAAAAAGTAAAGTTCAGGAACATTAAAAAAATTGTGCTGGCATGCGATTATGAAAAAACAGAGAACGCAAAAATACTTGAGCCGCTCAGGGAAATTGCGGAACTCTTCAAATCACATATCTACATATTGAATGTGTTCCGTGACAAGGAAAAAGCGCCGGAAGTTTCGGAATCCGTTAAAGACTTCATTAGCCTGGAGAGTTCCCTGGCAGATACCGATCATACTTTCCATTACATGCGCAACGATGATGTTGTAAACGGCATCAATAATTTCATCACCGAGAAAAATATGGATATGGTCGTAATGATCCCGCGCAGGCACTCTCTTTTGAAATCGCTTTTCCAGGAAAAGCAAACCAGGAAAATGGCTTTTCACAGCGAAGTACCCTTACTTGCATTACACGAATAACAATAAAAAAACCACTAAAATGAAAATTACCATCAACGACAAAAGAAAGATCTTCGCTATCCAGGAAGAATTCAATCAACTGTTCCCTTACCTGAAACTTGAGTTTTTCTCAAAGCCCCATAAGGCGGGGGGCGGCTCAGCGAAAAAATACGTGAAGAGCAACAGTGAAACTCTGGGAGAATGCCGCACTATTCATAAAAGCGGGAAAATTACGATCACTCCGAATATGACCGTATCGGATCTCGAACAGGGATTTGGTGAAGTTTACGGCTTGGGTGTTCAGGTGTTCAGGAAGTCCGGAAAAGTATGGCTGGAGACTACCGTTACTGACGCGTGGACCCTGGAAGAGCAGAACAGGCAAGGGGAAGATCTCAGTAAAGTTGCCTGAAAGCGCCCGATCACAAATAAATTAAATCAAGGTAAGTGACATCAGCTATTGCTATTAATTTAAAAAGCTAAAATCGGTTCCGAAGCAGGTCTATAACCGAGGCCTCCTCTTCCTTAATCCTTAAAAAACAATTATATGAAAACAATTATCGCCGGTACAGACTTCAGTCCTTCTTCCATTAACGCATGCAGGTATGCGGCCATGCTCGCGAAGAAGCTGAACTGCAAGCTTACCATTTTTAACATGTTCGAAGCGCCCGTGATCCATTCCAATGTCGGGCTATATGGAATTACCTATAATTCAGAAAAAAACCTAAGCGAACATAAAACGGCAAAGCTCACAAAAGACCTTCAAGAGTCGTTTCCTTCTGTAAAGATATCCTGGTTTGCAACAAGCGGCGCTCTGAAAGCCGAATTGGAAGAGTTCACAGAAAAGCACCAGGTTGAGGCTGCTGTTATGGGTCTGGAAGCCAAGAACAGGATCTCCAAATTTATATATGGCAGCCATGGCGTCAACATAGCAGGAAAGATCGATTGCCCGGTGATCATCGTTCCTGAAAAATACAAAAAACACAAACTATCCACTGTACTTCTGGCGGTCGACAACAATGAAAAGCTGGTTAAATCTTCGTTAAATGTATTTGAAAAATTCATTAAGCAGGCAAAGGCCGGCTTAACACTTCTGCATGTGCGTACAGCAAATGAAATCTTTGAGCCGGTATCGAATACCTTAACGATCAATGGCAAGAAATTTCCCATCCGCCTCATCAAAGCAAATGAAGTGCAGGACGGGATCAGGAAATACTGCTTTACTGCAGATACAGACATGGTTACTATTATCAGTAAAAAACACTCCATCTTCTATAATTTCTTTATTGAATCCAACACAAAGAAAGTTGCTTTTGTTGCAAAGGTTCCTGTAATGGCCATACACGAATAAATTCGCGAACGGTACAGATGAAATTAACCGCTATCCGGCTTTTTCTGAACGAAGCAGGTTCCATTTTTTCCTTCGGATCCCGCTTCTTCCGGGAAGGATTCAAACCGACGTATGAATTTGCCGAGCTCCAGCGGCAATGCTTTTTCATTGGCTATCGTTCACTTGGTTTGGTAGCTATAACCGCGTTTATCATGGGATTGGTCATTACGATACAATCCCGTCCGACCCTCGTTGAATTTGGAGCTGAAGCCTGGCTGCCGAAAATGGTCTCCGTTTCACTGGTGAGAGAGATTGCACCGGTGATAACTGCACTGATCTGCGCTGGTAAAGTAGGTTCAGGAATTGGCGCTGAGCTCGGCTCAATGAAAGTGACCGAACAGATAGATGCCATGGAAGTTTCCGGGACCAACCCTTTTAAATTTCTCGTAGTTACACGCGTAATGGCAAGCACGCTAATGATCCCGATCCTTGCAGTGATGGCAGATGCCGTTTCACTTTATGGCGGATACCTTGGGACAAACATTCGCGGCGTGGTCAGCTGGGACCTGTACTGGAACCAGGTTTTTGACACCCTGACTTTCGGTGACGTGATCCCCTCCATCGGTAAAACTTTTCTGTTCGGGTTCGCAATAGGTATTATCGGGTGTTACAAAGGATACAATTCTGATAAAGGAACAGAAGGAGTCGGTCAATCGGCAAACTCTGCCGTAGTTATTTCTTCACTCCTCGTTTTTGTGCTTGACCTGCTTGCCGCGCAGCTCAGCGATATACTCAGATTGACATGAATACCCAAACGCTTATCACACCGGGTATCAAAGAAAGCAGGGAAAATGAATCCGTGATCCAGATCAGGGGTTTGTATAAATCATTCGGCGGCAATCGTGTGCTGCAGAACTTTGACCTTGATCTTAAAAAAGGGGAAAATCTCGTTGTACTCGGAAAATCCGGCTCAGGAAAGTCGGTATTGATCAAATGCATTATAGGGCTGATCAGGCCTGATAAAGGAACAATCAGGGTATTGGAAAAAAATATACCTGAGCTTGGACAGGAAGAGCTGGATAGGATCCGGGTAAAAGTTGGTTTTCTTTTCCAGAGCAATGCCTTGTATGATTCCATGAGCGTAAGGGAGAACCTGGAGTTTCCGCTTAGACGGCATTCTATTGAGCTCAGCAAAACAGAAACAGACGAATTAGTTATGGAAGCGCTGTCCAATGTGGGACTTTCCGAAACAATAGACATGCGGCCATCCGAGCTGTCAGGAGGAATGAAAAAAAGGGTAGCGCTGGCAAGGACATTGATCCTGAAACCAGAGATCATCCTGTATGATGAGCCAACCACCGGCCTGGATCCGATAACCGGAAAAGAGATCAGCAGCCTGATGCGCGAGCTGGGAGAAAAATACAATACCTCTTCCATTATTATCTCACATGATATGCATTGCGTAAAGATCATAGCGGACAGGATCATACTGCTGAATGAAGGCCGCTGCTACGCTGATGGCGATTACGCGACTCTTGAACATTTACCTGACCCCATCATTAACCGTTTCTTTGAATAATCATTATGGCAGAACAAAGTTTAAGAAATATCAGGCTAGGAACATTTGTATTAATCGGGACGCTTCTTCTCGTAGGCGCTTTCTATTTTATGGGTTCAAGGCAAAACCTGTTCGGATCCACTTTCAGCATCAGTGCAAACTTTCATAATGTAAACGGATTGATGAAAGGAAATAATGTGCGATTCGCGGGGATCGATGTAGGAACTGTTGAGTCTGTTGAGATCCTGAGCGATACCTCCGTGAAAGTAACAATGGTTATCGAAAAGAATATTCAGCAGTTCATCCGGAAGAATGCAACTGTTGGCGTCGGGACCGATGGCCTTATGGGAAATAAGCTGGTAAACATTAATTCTGCAACGGCGATCGATGCCCACGTGGAAGATGGGGACATACTACAGACAGTCAGGCCGGTCGAGATGGATGAAATGGTAAGAACATTAAACGTGACTAATGAAAATATCAAAGCCATTTCCACCAACCTGCGGGACATAACCGATAAGATCAGCAGCAGGAATAGCTTGTGGAGCCTGCTGATGGATACCGTAGTTGCAGACAATATTAAATCCTCGGTTGTAAATTTAAGGCTCATGAGTAACCAGGCCGTTTACGTTACCGGGAACCTGGGAGAGATCACTAAAGGAATAAAGAACGGGAAAGGAAGCATAGGCGCATTGATCACGGATACCACACTTTCTTCAAGGATAAACCAAACTGTCATCCGGCTGGAACGCATAAGCGACACCGCAGCATACGTTTCGGGAAATATTTCTCAAATAGTAAAAAAGCTTAAGCGGGGAGAGGGTTCGGTAGGCGTATTGCTGAATGATACCATGCTGGTGCATAACCTCAACAAAAGCATGCAGAACATCAGGAACGGAACAGGTAATTTCAATGAGAACATGGAGGCCCTTAAATATTCCTGGCCCTTTAAAAAATACTTTAAAAAGAAAAAAAATAAACATGATAAAAAAAAGTAAGCTCTTTGAAAAGCTCGCGTACAGGGCTCAAGCTTTACTGGCTCTACAACAGCTTTTATGCCGGCGCTTTTCATTATCCTGGCTGGCATCC
>JBJMLS010000270.1:0-17832 GCA_045805185.1 Bacteroidia bacterium
AACCGTGTTGTGGTAAGGACTCATTGGGCTCAGGCAATCGCTGGTGTCGCCGGTCTGCAGTTTGTAACGGTAAGTTCCGACATTCGGATCGCCGTTGGCAGGTACTACTGTACGCGCTGTGTCAATAAACTGGCTCAATGAATCGTAAGGCACTACTCCAATGCGCTTGTAGGTGCCGGTTGAAACCTCCCGGTAAACAATAAAGTCTTTTACAGTGGTGAAAGAAGTTTTATCCCAATACACAACATTGTTGGTAGAAGTACTGTCGCTGGATACCAGGCAAATGTCAGGCGTCAAACTGGTGGCTGCAATGTTGTTTGCAATGAAAGCATCACCTGTAGAGTTCACTCCTGTAAGGGGAATTCCATGGAAGTCCAATGTAGGCGAAAAATATTCTCCTGTGATGTACAGAGCGCCGTTCGGCCCGCATGCAATACCATTACCGAGATCAGTTGAATCTCCTCCCGCTGTTCTTGCCCAGGAGAGGGAACCGTTGGATTTGTATTTAGCTACAAACACATCATAAAAATAATCTCCCCCACCGCTTCCATTCATAAGTGAAGCGTTGAATAGCGTAACCGGGCCAACATTCAGTGAGTCGGAAGAATAGGCTCCGATAATGTATGGGTCGCCGTTTGCATCCAGTGTAACACAATTGCTGACGTTATCGGAGTAAAAATCTCCCTGGGCAGTATTCGCCCATTGCGGAGTTCCATTCATGTCATACTTGGTAAGGAAAATAGCTCTGTTTGCGGAATTATTGACCAGGGCAAGCGGACTGAAATCCGCAGTTGCCTGTCCGCCGATATAACCTGTAATATAGCTGTTCCCGCTTGCATCTGTAGCGATCGCATAAGCGGCATCAGTGGAGGATCCTCCTCCGGTCCTGAGCCATTGTACGTTTCCTGTTGCATCATATTTCACGAGGTAAATGTCCCTGTCAGAAGGATTGCTTACGGCAATCGAATCGTTCCCGAAACGTATATAATCCGATCCGAAGGAGCCGCAGGCATAAACATTTCCGGCCGCGTCGGAACTGACCCCATAGGAATAAACATGATCGCTGGAGCTGCTGTGACTGGTGTTGGCCCTCACCCAAAGATTAGTCCCTGCATTATCGAATTTGGCAATGAAGGCATCGAAAGTATAACCGTCATCTGTGCCATTGTTCACGCTATTTGTTCCAAACGTAAGCGTAGTAGAGCTAAAATGACCGCTGATGTAAACATCGCCTGCGCCGTCAACTGTGATCGCGTAAGCTTTGTCCTGTTGGTTGCCGAAACCGCCCGTAGTCCATAGCGCTGTTCCGTTCGGATCGTATTTCGTAAGGAAAACATCGTAATTCGCGCTATTGTTCAGGGTGAGAGTCCCGAAAGTTGCAGTTGTTGCTTTAAAAGTTCCGGTAACATAAATGTTTCCGCTGGCATCACAGGCAATTCCGCGCCCGAATACGTCGCTGTTACCGCCGGCGCGCTTGGCCCATTTCAGCGTTCCGCAGGAATCATATTTCACAAGGAACATCTCTGTCCCGTAGTTGAATGCCTGGTAAGGCTGGTTTTGAAGAACAGTGGCTCCGAAGGCTACCGACTGGGAATAAAAATTCCCCAGGTAATAAACGTTTCCGGAAGCATCTGTGGCAAGGGCCACACCAAAATCCTCATTCGTGCCGCTGGCCTTTTTGGCCCAGGGACAGGATTGCGCCTGTATTTCTACCGATAAGGCAAAGAAGAGGGCGCTCAATAGAACTGCAAAGTAAGTAGTGTTTTTTTTCATGTTTTTATATAGTTAAAATTATGCGGGTCGCTTGATAAATTTCAGGGAATAAAGATAGTCAAAATTCGTTGATCTTTGCTTTTTCAGGATTTGTCGGGGAAAAGGGTCATGTTACGGCAAAAACAAGGTCCGGCAAGGTTGCGGGGTAATCGTCTTTAGTATGATTCCCGGCTATTCGGAACACACAAATAGTTTACATCCCAGCATTTCAGATAGCGAAATAACGGTGAGAAAACTCACATTGTAAATCCCCTTTTCTATCCGCTGAATGGTTCTCACATCTACATCTATTAATGTGGATAACTGCACCTGGCTTAACTTTTTCTCCAGGCGCGCTTTCTTAACCTTTAGACCAAACAAAGCCAGTTTTTTCTTTTGTGATGTTGTCATACCCGGTTTTTTTAATTTGTTAAGAGTAAAAGATAAAGTAACGACAGGAACAGATGTGAAAAGCTGGCCCTCGTCATAAGCAGGCATGACCCTTGTCATCATCCGAACCTTGGTGCAAGGAAAAATAAAGATCTGTTTCCTTAGCGAATGAACAATTCATTCGCTATGCGGATTTAGACTACCTTAGTTCTGTGTTTGTCAATTCCGGCCCGCACTTAAAAAGCAGGCTTTGGAAAAGAATTTTGAAACGCTCATCAGCAGCTTCATAAAGAACCAGGTCGGGATCTCCGATCATTTTTTAAGCCCTGAGCTTTCCGCACATTTAAAAGAGAATATGCTTGTGCTCGAGCGGCAGCAGTTGATGTGGTCCGCAGGGACCGGCAATGCGGAAAAACATGTACACGATAAAGAAGTAAGGAGCGATTCCATTTACTGGCTCGACAAAAGTCATGAGAATAAGCACGAGAATGAATTCTTTGACCTCATCGAAGATTTTATCCGCTACCTCAATCACAGCTGTTATGCCGGCATTAAGGGCTACGAATTTCATTATTCCCTTTACGAAAACGGAAGCTTTTACAAAAAACACCTCGATCAGTTCAGCAACAACTCCGGCCGGAAATATTCACTTATTTCTTATCTGAATAGCGAATGGCAGCAGGGCGATGGAGGAGAATTGCTCATTCATCATGCCGGGAATGAGCAGTCAATTGATCCCACGAATGGTAGAACCGTTTTTTTTAAAAGCGATGAGCTGGAACATGAAGTATTGGTAACCAACGAAAGAAGGATGAGTGTTACGGGATGGCTTAAGGGATGAGAAGAGTCATCCCTTAAGCTCTGTTATTCCTGTATAGTTCCTTATGATAAAATTAAGGGTGCTGGACAAGAACCTTTCTTACCTGTTTGGCGTGCTGCGATTCGATGCTGAGAAAATAGATCCCATTTGTCAACTCAGCTGTAGAAATTTGCAGATCGATACCACCGCTTCCTGCTTTGTACTTTTCCTCCTGCACAACCTGACCGCTGACGGTACGCAAAGTGAAGGTGTAATTTTCGTTCGGACCTCCTTCTCCGTGAATTGAAAATTTTTCACTCGAAGGATTGGGGCTCAGGCTCAGGCCTTGCAGCTCTTCCTGTTCTGTTATACCTGCCGGCGTGCAACCGATCTTAAATTGTTTCAAGCAGGTAATTCCATTGTAAGTCGCTTCGAATGTATAGGTGCCAGGCGTTACAGGAAGGGTTTTGGTATAGTACCAATAGCTGCCGGTAATATTTACGGTGCTGCTGTGCGTCCAGCTTGTGAAGGTGGTCGCATTCGGGTTCAGGATCTTCATGTTAACGGTCATTCCATTTGTTTCGTTTCGCATGAAAATGTAAAATTTAGCGCTGGCTCCTGCGGTAAAACAGGAATCCTCATTGGGTGTTTCGGTTGCAGGACAGGCAGGGAACACTGCGGCGATAGGATGTACCGAGGCTTTAATGACCGCGGGTTCGGTATAAGGTTTTTGCGCTGTCCACCAGGTCGAAGGGTTCAATGTGTTACAGGTTCCTGAGAAGGGATCGTTCAGTGTACCGACTGTGCTGCCGCTCCATACTTCAAAATGCAGGTGAGGTCCGGTGGAGCTTCCGGAGCTTCCAACTCTCCCAAGGAATTCTCCGGCCACCACTGTTTGGCCCACCGTTTTTGGAGTGAGCGAATTCATTTTCATGTGCAGGTACAAGGCAGTGGAGCCGTCTGCATGCTGGATCGCAATATAATTGGGTGTTAAATTATTCGTGCCGCAATTTTTATCGAAGTTCCCATCCGTTTTGGTGATAATGGTACCTGCAGCTGCAGCAATGACTTCCACCTGGTCATTGTCCATTTTGTAAAAGGGGAAGGGCCAGATCGCGATATCCGTTCCCTTATGCCCATCGTAGGTAGTTGAGCCGCAATTCCAGTCGCTGTATGTACTTGCGGCAGGGTTCTGATCCACGTACGCGGAGATCGTATAATAACTGCAATCGTTGAAGCCGGTTTTTGTCTGCAGGGGCCAGCTCAGACTGGTTGTCATTGTCTTTTGTTGGGTCAGGGGAAGTCCAAGGTGACGGCAGTTCTCTTCAATTTGTTTTCCCAGCAGTGCATATTGCTCAGCGCTGAGGCAGGGATGTTGCGCGTCATTTTTCTGCAGCGGCATTTCTCCGCCGCCTTCATCAGGCGACAGGTAAAGCGTTTGTGCCGGAAGGTGCAGGGCAAGCGCTGCGAAGGCAAGCAGCAGGATCCTTTTTCCGAAAGCGGGTATAACTATTTCCATGGGATTATAATTTGATAACCGAAGTTAATCAAATGGAAATAAGGAAGCGGGATGAGTGTATGAAGTGTAGGAAATAGTGGATGAAGGGGGGGAATGGAAAGGCACCGGAGTGGTAAATGTCATTTTTAAAAAGCAAAGCCACAATTCATGTGGCTTTGCTGAAGATTACTTATTGTCTCTTCCTTTTCCCGATGGCTTGCCCGTTGTGCTTGGCATGCCACCATTTCCTTTAGTTTTACTCATAATGAGAATAAGATTGAGATTATACCTACTCTTGTTGCTTTTCGGCTTCCGCATCCTATATACAGGAACAGGCAAGACCTTTCAAGTAAAATGCCATGACATCAAAAACTGACAGAAATGGAAACAGCTTTATTAAACGTGGTTTCATAACTATTAAACGCAAGGTTCTTAATGCTGCTATAAAGGAAATAGGCGGAAGTGGCAGGACAAGGAGAAAACAAATGACAGCTTAAATCCGACGAATGGTTGAAATATTCGATGAAACGAATAGGCTGAAAGCCTTGAAAATATTGGCTGCCATAGAATGGCGGTATTGTGTCATTGGAAAATAATTTTATATTTGGAGCTAACCTGACAAATTTATTATCATGTTAACTAACTGTAAGCAGTGTGGAAACACGCTCGATCATGAAGCCTTAAATTGCCCAAAATGTGGCGCTCCCAAAAAAGTAGTTAATATCAAGAGTTGTATGCATTGTGGAAGCGAAATGGAAGCAAGAAAAAAGAAATGCACCTCTTGTGGGGAATTACAAGGGAATATAAATATTAATCAATCACCTATGAAAAAGAAAGAAGGAGTAAATGTTCGGTCGCTATTTCTCACCTTAGTAGTTGGAGTTGCGATAGCCTTCGTTTACTTTACCGGACTTGTTTCCTGTGAACAAAAGGACAGTACTCAAAGCGTTGCTGAAATCTCTCCTCAACAATCTATAACCAGTGAAAATGATTCAGAAGAGGAGAACAAGTCAGTAACTAAATCTGATGTAGAAGCAGTTGTAGAAGCTGGAAATCAAGTAGCAGATTTCATCTCTGAGAAAAGAGAAGAGCGAAGGAAAAGAGATAGTCTAAAGCTTGCATCTAAAGAAGAATCCTTTGCTTATGAGTTGGGATTTCCAATCGACGGTGAAAAGAAAGCAATAGAGGCATATGAAGAATTAATGAATACTGATGGAATATATATATTTAAAAAGTCTAAGAGTAAATATCAGTTGGTTAAATTTGAGTCTAAATCGGAGGAGGAATTAAACGACTCTATTAACAGCTTCAAAGAACAGAATCCAGGGATGAGGGTTCAAGTTGTCAATTTAACAACATCTTGTGACCTGGACGAAGTAATTACTACTGGTGGAGACATAGGAAAGAGAAGAAAAGGTATTCAAATTCCTTGCTTAATATGTAAATAGAGAAAACTAAATAAATGCACATGAACAATTCTATCAAGACCAAAGTAAGTATTATACTTGTATTATTCGTAACTGGATTTACTGTTTCTAATTGTAAAAAAGGTGACACGGGGCCGGAAGGTCCCGCAGGAAGCGTAAACATTACTTCTAAAACCTTTACTGTAAAGACGTGGGCAAGTAATAGTAGTTTCTATTATGCCTCACTTTCTATCGCAGAGCTTACTTCCGATGTAAATAGTAAAGGGGTAGTTCAGGTGTTTTTGAGTACTAACAGTGGTACGAATTGGGTAGCTATGCCTTATACTGCGGTAGCTTCAACTAATTATTTTATGAATTATATTACCGGAGTAGGTTTAGTTGAGCCTCATTGGGTTTATAATGGGGTGGGCGTCGGTAGCGATCCCAATTCTTTTTATAGTGCTACGTGTCAGGTTAAAGTTGTAATTATACCGCCTTCTATGAAGAAAAGAAATGTGGATTATAAGAATTATGAAGAATTACGAACTGTATATGGAATCAAAAACTAGGAAGAACTTTATATATTGAAGCCTTTTATTTACTTTTATAATAACCGTAGACTTGTGAGTGGAGAATAAAAGAAAATAGAAATTTTGGCATATACAATTATTACTGAAAACGATACCTCGCAATGGAATGATGAAACCGGAGCGATTTACCATTATCCTTCAAGATATCAAAAAATTCTTCAGCCGGGAACGAAAGTGATTTATTATAAGGGAAGAATGAGGAATAAAATATTTATTAAGAAAAGAATGACTACCGATGCGCATTATTTCGGAACAGCTGTTGTTGGGAAATTTTACAAAGATTCTTATAGTTCAAAAGATGATTTTTATTGCCAAATAGAAAATTTTATTCCTTTCAGCAAATCAGTTCCAATAAAAGTTTTAAATCAATATATTGAACATATACCTGAGAATAGAAAAACAAATTATTTTAGAGATGGCGTAAGATCAATAAATAAAGAGACCTTTGATAAAATAATTTCGTTATCTGGGATATCCATAGAAAGGGATGAGAAAAGATTAGTTAAATATCCTACAAATGATTTAAAGCAAGGCCTTGAGGAGGCCTATGAGTCTTATGAATTAACTGAAGGAGCTAAAAAATTTCGTTACTCAGCATATCATGAACGTAATCCTCATTTACGTTTACTTGCGATTTTAATTCATGGTTATGATTGCCAGGTATGCAAGTTTAATTTTAAAGAGTTTTATGGCGAAATCGGAGAAGGTTTCATTCATATTCATCATTTAAAACCAATTTCAAGTTATGGGAAAAATAATAAAGTAAATCCTAAAGAAGATCTCGCTGCTTTATGTGCGAATTGTCATTCAATGGTTCATCGATATAAGAATAAAATAGTATCTCTTGAGGAGTTAAGATTGTATATAGGGGATCATAAAAAAGGGAAATTTTAATTTTGCTTAATCCCCGCCACCGGCCTCCCCTTCATCCCTTCCTCCACCAGATACCCCAAGAACTTCGCGAAAGCTGTTATGTCTTTTTCGGTGCTTGCTTTTTCAAGGGCTTGCATATACGTTTCGCGTTCTTCAACCGGGATGACTGTCCAGGGATAGCCGCCGGAGGCCAGCATTACGTTCAGTAAAAAGCGTCCCATGCGCCCGTTGCCGTCCATGTAAGGATGAATAAACACGAACATGAAATGCCCGAGTACGGCGCGTACGGATGCTTCGGGTTCATGTTCCAAAAGTTCAAAAAGAGCTGGCATGGCATCGCGTACCGCATCTTTGTCCATGGGCACATGTTTGGACCCACCAATGTATACCTGGCTATTCCTGTATCCTGCAAGATCGGAAGCTTTCAAAATTCCCGATAGAACACTTGGTGCAAACAATTCGCGGTACCAGGTTCCATGATCGACATCGGCAACTAAGCCTGCATTTTTCCCTGCTAATATTTTTCGAATGCTTGCTCTTACCTCCCGGGTGGCTAACCAATAACCGCGCGCTGCCATGGCATTTTTTTGCCTGCGGTCTTCTTCGTGATTTTTTGCGTCCCAGGTCCCGCTGCGCACGCGTTCGATCAGTTCGGGCGTTACCCTGTAGCGTTCTATGGATAGAGAGTGGTAAGCATCGGTCACATAAATGTCTTCTACCTGCTTCATGTACATCTCGTGATCCGAAGCAAGTCCCGGAGCTTTTGGAAAATGCCGGAGTACAACGCTTCTCATTTCATGCCACAGCAGTTTTACCCGGTTCACGTAAGGTGATTGTTCTCTTGCGGAAAGAACGATTGGAGTGGCTGTTGTAAAGGGATCTGTTTCCCGTACATCGTAACCTGCGGCCTGCATGGTTTTTAAAATGTCATCTGCAATCTTGTCTCGTCCTATATTCCGGAATGCGCCTGCAAGCCTTCCACCGATCCGCGAGTGTCCTCCGTCCAGCAATTGTCCTGCTATTTCAGAGGAATCTCTAATCATAGCCAATGCTGTTCTTGTGTCGGTCGGGTTATTGGTAAAAACCGCAGGTGTGCAATGTACAAGTGAAGAGGCCAGTGTCATCATTCGTATGCCGTTTAACGTCACAAATTCCGCAGTTTCCGGAACAGGAGATTCCCAATGCCATAAAGAAGTCCCAAAAGGTAAAGGTGTATTGTGATTCGATAGTTTGGAAGTACGCACAATAAGTTGTTGAGGAACTGTCCAGTTACCGGAATGCAATTGCAACGACTGATCCGGCGATATAAAATAATCTTTTCCGTAACGGTCAGCCAGGTATTCCGCGCAGAAATGCCAATAGGAAGTATACCAGGATGTACTATCTCCGTCTTGTTCCCCGGCTGATGTAGAAATATACCAGCCTTTGGTAACCTCTCTTATGAATCCGTTTTTAATTAGCCTTTCCCTGTAAGTGCGACTGAGCGCTGTAGATTTTATGGCTGTAATTCCTTTATCCTGGAGTTCTTTTAATACCTCAAGTGATTCGGCAAGTTTTTCGCTTGGTTTTGCCATAATACGCTAATTTTCAATTTTTTGTGCAATTACCAGATTATACTGCTGTGCATTTACCAGGTTATCATGTTGTGTATTTACCAGGTTATGATGCTGTGCAATTACCAGGTTATGATGCAAATTTACGCATAAAATATTGAACCTCAAAACAGTGTGAGATCACAGGCTTAGTTTCTAATTTTCGAAGGAATTAGGACTTAAAGTCCTGAGCTTTGGGTATTTGCCCTTTCAAACTCTCACCCCCATCACCAGCACATCATCGATCTGCTCCAGTTTCCCTTTCCAGTCTTCAAGCGTTTTTTCTAATACGGCTCTTTGTTCGGGCATGGAGAGATTACGGCTTTCAAGTAAAAGCTTTTTGATATTCTTGTACTTGAATTTTTTTCCTTTGGGACCGCCGAATTGGTCGGCATAGCCATCGGTGAAGACATAAACGCGGTCGCCGGGCTGCAGGGCAAATTCATGGCAGTCGAAGTTTTGAACGGTGTTGTCGAGGAAGGAGCCGATCGGAAATTTATTGCCTTTGATCTCGAAGATCTCTTCGCCGCGCAGGATCCAAACGGGATTAAAGGCGCCGGAGAATTCCAGCAGCATTTTCTTTTTATCAAGGGAGCAAAGCGCAATGTCCATTCCGTCCTTGATGCGGTTGTTGGCATCGCGCCCGAGAGTTCGCGCCACGGCCTTGTTCAGGGAATTGAGAACTAAATTGGGTTTGTAAAGACCGTGTTCATTTACGGTCTGGTTGAGCATATTTTGTCCTACGATGCTCATGAAAGCGCCGGGAACACCGTGTCCTGTGCAATCCACTGCGGCAAATAAGATATGTTCGCCCCATTCGGCCACCCAGTAAAAATCACCGCTTACAATGTCTTTGGGCTTGTACAAAATAAAAGATTCAGGCAAAAGGCGCTTTACTAAATTGTCTGGAGGAAGAATGGCCTGCTGGATCCGCTTCGCATAGGTAATGCTGTCGGTGATATCCTTATTTTTTTGCGCCAGTAAATTCTGTATCGAATTCTTTTTCGCTACGAAGTATTCCACCAGCACAAAAATAATGGTACAGATAACAACGATATTGGAAACAAAAAAGATCACGCTGATCACTGGGTTCATGTGGTGGACTGGCTCGGGGCCCAGGGCTGAATACAGACCGGCTATTATGACAACCCCGATAAAAAAATAGAAAAAGATCCGCGCTACCCTTACCGTATGGAACATGAGAGCGCCCATGGGACAAAGCACAGAGGCCAGTACGACAGTACTCGCATCGGTAAAAGTGCCGAGCGAGATCTGCATGCAGACCGGGAGCAATAAGATGAGAATAAGCTGGGTGGTGCGAAATACATTGTAACGCTTATACAGGTAAAAGTGCAGGATATTCCCGATGGAAAGAAGTCCGTACACGAAGGGCACCAGGGCAGGGACGGGGAAGCCGAGAATTACATAAAGGAGCGCCCATAAGAATCCAAAGCAAACGGTAAGCAAAATAGTGCGCAGCAGAATGCGCCGCTTGAGCTTTTCCTCTTCGTCCAGTGAAGCCAGCTTAAATATATCTATAAGATCGAACTTCAATTTATCTCGCGCTGATTTCAGGTGAATGATTCCGGTGTAGCATGCTAATGTAAATAATATCGAGTATGCCGGTGACGATGCACATGCTCAATAAAAAGCCGTCTTTAAAATGCAGGAAACAGAAAATAGTGATGAGAATTGTGCCTACGCCCTTGAACCATGCGGATAAAAGTGAAAAGCTTTGCGGCTGTTTCATGCGCAGGAATAAAGTGATGAATAGCGCGGACATCATCACATTCAGGATGTAACCCGAATTCGCGCCCATGTGCGTGAATGGCTCATCGTAAATTTTAATGTAGTAATACAACATCACTCCCCAGGCGGCAATGCAGGCGGCGGTAATGAGTGAATAATATTTCGCGATGAGCGGGAGGCTCACCTGCTTTACGCCATAGCGAAAAAGTCCGAACACGATGAAGCAATCAAGGAAGAACCAGATTCGGTAACCCCAAATATACAGTTCGCCCATGTCGGTCCTGAACACAAAGCTCCATAAAAATTCCCAGGCGAAGTTGGCGCAAACCGCGACAATAGGAATTTCAACGAACTTCATTTTTACAATGTTCCGGATCACGATCACATACGTGAATACCCAGAGCAAACAGCCCGTGGCAAAGAACACGTGATCGGCAATTGTATAGTCAATGAGATTGAAGAGTTTATGCATTTGTTTTTTTTCTGAAGAGGTCTAAGAATTTTTTAAAGATCCCAATAATGAAGGTAATGAAGCGCGAAAGCAATCCAAGAATACCGGAGGCTTCGCCATCCCAGGGCAGGCCTTTTTTAAAGCGCTCCAGGTCGTGCTTACGGAAAGGCGCGAGCAAAGCAGGCTCGTGCAAATTCCAGAGTTCGCAGGCCGGCTCTTCACTACCCGAAGTTTTAAGGATGGCGTTCACCGCCCTGCGCGCCGCTTCATTTGCGCCTTCCATAGTGGCAAGGTCGGTATACGTACGTACATAATCGGAAGCGAGAAAGAAATTCGGGATCTTTGTATTGGCATCGGGCCGGAGTTTCCAGGTATCTTTTTTATTGACGAGCAGGGGTTCAAGATTAATCGTAGGATGCGGCCTGTCCTCATCTGGAATTTCTATATCCGTATCCAGGAACCAGGAATGCAGCAGATCGTCGCTGAGAATTTCCGAGTCAATGTTCAGGCTCTTTTTCAGCTGGAACCAGACTTCTTCTTTGATCTCTTCGTGTGTGCAATCGCTCGCGCATTTGTAATTTCCCTGATCGTCTTTAAATAAGGTTCCCGGGGTTTTCCAGTCGGAGACATCAACCGACAGAACTCCCTGTACGGTTCCATCTCCCATGTCTGCGAAATTCACAGAGGGCCAGAATTGCCTTTGTGAAATGGAAGTAAGAGCCCAGGGCGTGTCAATGTATATGGTGTGGCCTTCCACGATGTCCACATTCTTCTTTAAATAGAATTGGATCCCGTTCATCCATGAAACACAAGGAGCGAGTGTAATTATATTCTTAAGCGAGGGATCCGCTTTTTCCAGTTCGGGTGTAATTTTATCGGAGATCACTTCTACCGGCAATGCGGAAATGTAATAATCGCCTTTTACTTCAAATACCTTGTTCCCTTGTTTTACCATGGCGCCGGTAATTACTTTTCCGTCGCAGTTGATCTTTTCTACCGTAGAGTTCAATTGGTAATTTACGCCTTTTTCTTTCAGATAAACCAGCCAGGGATTGAGCCAGGCATCGTTAGTAGGCGCATTGATCAGTCGATCGCTGATTACGCCGGGCGTGATGATGTCATAGATCTGCTGCTATACATTATCGCCTCCAGTGCGCGCGCTTGCTTCTTTCGCCTTAGCTGCCACGAGCGTGCGTGTGAGACCAACTGCGAGCAATTGCTGGTAGGCGGGAGAGCGCCCTTCGGCGCCAATAAAATCCCACCAGGAAATTTTTTCGTATTCCGCCAGTCTTCTTTCATAGCAGCTGCTGGTAAGGATCCACAGTTTCTTCGCGAAGAATTCCAGATCCTCTTTAGAGAGGCCGGTATCGTCACCTCCAAAAATTTCTTTGATCAGGGCTTCAATATCGGCTGCATTCCTTGGGAAACGCGTCACTAATAAGATCGGCTTTTTTCCGTAACGCGCCATTTCTCCACGCGTGGCATCCACCAGATTGCTGAATACCCCATTTATGTTTTCTGGAAATGGGATACGCGTCATCGTATCGGGAAGGTGCTTGTAAAAGCGCGGGAAGAAACGGAAACCGTGTTCACCGGGCAAAGGCCTGCGTCCGCCGGTTGCAGAGTTAGGAACATTCAGGCTCCTCGCTTTGCCTCCCTGCAGGGTTTTCAATTCGTAAACGCTGACCTCGAAACCTCTTTCGATCAGCTCGTGTGCAGCGCTCATGCCTGCTACGCCGCCACCGAGGACGACCACTTTTTTTGCCATAAAGGATTTATAATTCGTAGGTAAAATACTAAAATAGAATTAAATTCTGTAAAAAATACGTACTAAAATGTAAATCATAGCAAGGACAAGGTCAGCCGCAGTTGCAAATGACGCAAATTGGCGGTGAATTTTATTCAGGTCTTTTGCCGGAGCCAGCAATGAACTTTTAGGTAGGATGGCGCAAATGGAATTAATGAGGTTAGGTTGAGTATATGGACATTTAGCGAATGGCCTTAAAGGCCGGGGTTCAACGCATGAGAATCTCTGGACTGGCATTTTGCCGGGTAAAGTTCACTTGTAAAGCGAGCAATATAAAAAAGAGTTCCAATGTAAGGACAGGCGTAGCTTCTTAAAAGCAATAGATCTTGGTAAATATGGATAATCTGACTTCCAATAATAGAGAATTTTTTTTAGTTGCTTCTATCGGGAATTATTTTATTTTTGGTTGGCTTAAACTGTATCCAATCTTATTTCTAAATACCAATGAAGAATTTTTCCTTTTCCAAAAAACTTTTATTGCGTGCAGGATGCCTGTTCGCCGGCATGTTCTGTTCTTTTGCAGCTCTTGCCGATGACGGGAAATCCTGGAGCATGAGCTTTGAGAACAGTAAGGCTTTTATTGAAAACAAAGGCCAATTCCACACCGGTGATGCCAATGAGCAGGTTCTTTACGCCTACGACAACGGAGGTACCATGATCTATTTCACCGCTAAAGGAGTAAGCTATAGTTTTATCAAATGCTGGAAAAAAGAAAAAGGCGATGAAAAAGAAAAGGCCAGGGAGAAATACTACGAGCAAATGCGTGGGTTCAAAAGCGCTGAAGATTTTCTGGAGCACGAAAAGGAAGAGCGTCGCATGGAAGTGAGATCAGACAGGATAAGTTTCTATTGGGAAAATGCAAATGTAAATTCAAAGGTTGAAGTATCGGAACCTACCAGTGAGTATTTCAGCTACACATTTAAAGATAATGATGGAAACTGGAAAAATGAGAATTTCATCAGCGGCTTTAAAAAGTTAACCTATAAGAATATTTACCCGAATATTGATGTGGAATATACTTTTCACCCGCAGGAAGGAATTAAATATGCGCTCATCCTGAACCCGGGAGCGGATATTTCCCAGGTGAAAATGCACTATGGCGATAATGTAAAACTACTGGACAACGGTGACCTGCACATCCACACGAAATTCGGCGATATCATCGACCACGCGCCGATCAGTTTTTACGCAAAAGACAAGAGCGAAGTGATCGCTTCGCATTTTGTTAAGGATGGAAAAACAATTTCTTTCCAACTGGCGAATTACGATCATACCAAAACGCTGGTGGTTGATCCCTGGACGCAAACACCAACATTCACCGCGTCAAACGGCGTTTGGGAATGCGAAAAGGATGCTGGAGGAAACGCCTATATCATCGGTGGTGAAACGCCAATGCGCTTGAAAAAATACAGCTCGGCGGGAGCTTTGGTCTGGACCTTTACCACGGCTTACGATACAAGTAGTGGCGAATGGCTGGGCTCAATGGCAACCGACCTCGCCGGAAACTCTTACGTTACCAATGGATCCAGTGCGCGCATGACCAAGGTGAACAGCGCGGGTACGCAGGTATGGGCAGTTACCGGGGGAGGCTTTGATGAATACTGGACCATCGCTTTTAACTGCGATCAGACAAAACTTATTGTCGGAGGTACACGCATTGTCGGCGCGCCTAACGGTTATATTTTTGACATCAATACCAGCAATGGAAGTGTGAACACCGCGGTTAAGGTAGGCTCGAAGCGAACCTATACTATTTTTGGCTTTCCGGTTACGGATGGAGAAGAAGTGCGTTCGATCACTTCCTCCAGGAACGCAAGATATTATTTTCTCACCCTTGATTCTATCGGAACGATCGATCAGAATTTTTCCGCCTGTTCAACACCTGTCCCACTCTGGGCGGTAAACCACGGCTATTCTTTCGGTTATAAATGCGAGACCAACCGTCCGAACAACGGTAATGGCGCCATAGTGGCCATAAGAGCGAATAAGAATTTTGTCTATACGCAGAATGGCGTAACGGTTCATAAGCGCGCTCTTGCTACAGGCGCGATACTTGCCTCAGCGGCTATTCCCGGTGGAATTTCCGTTGCCAGCGGAGGCATGAACCAGGCGGGGAATTGTGGTATCGACCTGGACAGTTGCGGAAATGTATATGTTGGCTCGGGCAATGCCATTGTAAAATACGACGCGAACCTGAACCAACTTTCTTCTACTGCTTTATCTTTTCGCGTGTCGGATGTTGCCGTAAGCTATGGTGGAAATGTATTGGTTTGCGGAACGAATAATGACAATTCAAATACAGCCCGCACAGGATACATTCAACAAGTTAACATGGGAGCCTGCGATGCACCGGTACTGTTTTGCTGTGATGCTACCGTTTGTCCGGCCGGACCTTATTGCCTGACTCATGCGCCGGTAACGCTTAATCCCGTTACTCCCGGCGGTACCTGGAGCGGTGTGGGAATTACGAATGCATCAACAGGAGTATTCAGCCCGGCTGTGGCAGGAGTGGGAACACATACCATTATTTATACTTTACCCTGCGGAATTGATTCGATCTCCATTAAAGTGAACAACTGCGGATCACTGGTCGCCTGTAAAGAAGCGAATGGAAATATTACCATTTCTACGGGAACGGGTCCTTTCACCTGGTACCACCAGGTAACTACAGCAACCTGCGTTACCGGCTTTGCCAATTGCAACGGACCATTTACTGCTGCTGGCCCGACTACTACAACCTGGACAAGTTTTGCAACCGGTACAACCATTACTCCCGGAGCAAGTTATCCGATCTATGTAATCAATACGAACCACGATAGTTTGTACATCACCAGTCTCGCTTCATTACCTTCCTGTGTAAGCTGCCCTTCATTAACGGTTACTCCTTCAGGACAAGTGAACGCAACCTGTGCAGGACAGGCAACGGGGAGCTTTAACGCGTCAACAGCAGGCGGCGCTTCTCCCTATGATTATACGCTGGTGAATGCGGGCGGAACAGTGGCTACATTTAATAACGTTGCAGGCTCACAGGCTTTCGCGGGCCTCGCTGCAGGTACATATACTTTAAATGTACTGGATAATTCAGGTTGTCCGGGATCAGTAGTTGTTACCATCACGCAGCCGGTCGCGCTTTCCGTTTCAATTACTGCATCAACCAATCCTTCCTGTTCAGGCGCTAACGGAAGCGCAACTGCGCAGGCCAGCAATGGTACGAGTCCTTACGATTATGTATGGACGGGTTCGGCGGGAACTCTCCAGACAACCAATAACATTACTGTTGCCAATACACTTAGCGGTTTATCGGCCGGAACGTACACTGTTACTATTACAGACAATAACAACTGTACAACATCAACTACTGTTACACTGATCAATGCCGCGGCGCCTGCGGTTTCCATAAGCGCCCAGACAAACGTCTTATGTTTTGGCGCAAGTACAGGTAACGCAACAGCCACCGCAAGCAGCGGAAGCTCGCCTTACGATTACGTATGGACAGGCTCAGCAGGAACCTTACAAACCACAAACAATATTACCGTGCCGAATACGCTGAATGGTTTGGCAGCAGGAACATATACCGTTACAGTAACGGACAATAATAACTGTATAGCTACACAGACGGTTATTATTACACAACCAGCAGTTGCATTAGCGGTTGCGATCACTTCCTCAACCGATGCCTCATGCGGCAGTACGAATGGAAGCGCTACTGCTCAGGCCAGCAATGGCACGAGTCCTTACGATTACGTATGGACAGGCCCTTCGGGAACATTGCAGACGACGAATAATATACCCGGCAGTGATGTGTTGAACAACCTTGGAGCAGGTACTTTTACAGTAAGCGTTACAGATAATAATAACTGTACTGCTTCCGTTACGGTTAGCATTAATAATACAGGGGGACCTTCATTAAGTATTACCGCGCAGACAAATGTGAACTGCAATGGAGGTTCAACAGGAAGCGCAACTGTCTCGGCAAGTGGCGGAAGCTCGCCTTATGATTATGTGTGGGCAAATGCAGGCGGAACGATACAAACAGATAATAATTTAGCCGGAGCAAGTACTTCGTCCGGGTTAGCGGCAGGAACATATACAGTAAGTGTTACCGATAATACCGGCTGCATCAGCTCGCAATTGGTGACCATTACAGAGCCTGCAGCATTAAGCGCCGTGATGAGCTCAACTCCTGCAGGATGTACGGCGAATGGAACAGCCACCGCCACAGTATCAGGAGGAACAGGTTCATATACGTATGCATGGAGCCCTTCCGGCGGATCGGGTTCTACGGCTAACTTACTTGCTTCAGGGAATTATACGGTAACGATCACCGATGCCTTGTCATGTACTTTAACAGATTCTGTAGCTGTTGGAAATACAGGTGGAGGTTTAACGGCAACCGTAGTGACTACAAATGTTTCCTGTAGTGGAGGAAGTAATGGTTCGGCGATCCTGTCGCCGACTTCTGGTACCAGCCCTTATTCCTATTCCTGGAGTACAACGCCCGGGCAAATTTCGGCAACAGCAACTAATCTTTCCGCAGGAACATATACCTGTACTTTTACAGATGCTAACCTTTGCGTAGGAACACAAACGGTGACGATCACCGAACCTGCAGCGCTTTCTATTGTTCCTGCGCAGACAAACGTGCAATGTGTTGGTGCAAGTACGGGATCCGCAACAGTTACGGTTTCAGGCGGCACTGTGCCTTACACTTATTCCTGGGCGCCTGCGGGAGGTTCGGCAAATTCCGCTACGGGATTGGCATCAGGGAATTATACCTGCACCATTACAGATATAAATTCATGTCAGGCAACACAATCGTTTGCCATCACCGATCTGAATCCTGCCATCACCGCTACTATTACCAGCACACCTTCCAGTTGCAGCCAGTCGAATGGAACTGCGAGTGTAACTGCCGGAGGAGGAGT
>JBJMLS010000271.1:0-18357 GCA_045805185.1 Bacteroidia bacterium
AGGATATTTGGGAAGACGCGAAGGAATTGACCTGATGGTAGCAGTGAATCCTCAAAGTTTTGCAAAAGATGTGGCCAGTGTAAGGCCAGGAGGTTATTTTTTATACGACAGCTCTAAAAAACTGCACCCGGAATTTGTGCGCGAAGACATTCATTACCTGGGCATGCCTTTGATGCAGATGAGCAACGATGCTTTTACCGATCCGAGGCAAAGGCAGCTTTTCAAAAATATTATTTATGTAGGTGCGCTTTCTGCTTTACTCAATATCGAGCTTTCTGCAATTGAAGGTTTACTCGGTGATCAGTTCAAAGGAAAAGAAAAACTGATCGCGCCGAATATTAAAGCCTTACAACTGGGAGTGGATTACGTACAGAAGAACTTTACCTATCCTCTCGACTTCCGTGTAGAAAGAAGAGATCTTTTAAAGGATGCCATCATGATCGATGGGAATTCCGCTTGCGGACTCGGCGCTGTTTACGCAGGGGCAACCGTAGCTGCCTGGTACCCGATCACCCCTTCCACCTCTGTTGTGGAAGCCTTCAGTTCCTACGCGGAAGAATTACGTGTAGATAAAGAAACAGGAAAGAATAATTTCGCCATCGTGCAGGCAGAAGATGAGCTTGCCGCTATAGGAATGGTGATCGGCGCGAACTGGAACGGCGCACGATCGTTCACTGCAACTTCCGGCCCCGGCGTTTCCCTGATGAATGAATTTTTGGGGCTCGCCTATTTCGCTGAGATCCCCGCTGTGCTGATCGATGTGCAGCGCACGGGCCCCTCTACCGGAATGCCAACGCGTACACAGCAATCGGATGTGATGGAAGCGGCTTACGCTTCGCACGGTGATACGAAACACGTTTTACTCTTTCCTTCTACGCCAAAAGAATGTTTCGAAATGACCGCCGATGCTTTTGATCTTTCAGAGCAATTGCAGACACCGGTAATTTTAATGACGGATCTTGATCTGGGTATGAACGATCATATTTCAGCTCCTTTCACCTGGGACGATAAGCGCGTTTACAACAGGGGAAAAGTGCTGAGCGCGGAAGACCTGGAAAAGATCGGAAAATTCGGCCGCTACCTGGATGTGGACAATGACGGAATTCCTTACCGCACCTTACCGGGAACGCATCCAACGAAAGGTTCCTATTTCACACGCGGAACTTCACGTGATGAGTATGCCACCTATACCGAAGACGGCGACGCCTACCAACGCAACATGGTTCGCCTGTTAAAAAAATGGAACACGGCTAAAGAGCTGGTGCCGGCGCCTCATGCATACCAGGAAGCGAATAAGCACAGCTCAGGATTGATTTTCTTTGGCACCTCGACCTATTCTTCCGAAGAGGCAATGGACCTCTTAAAAGAAGAAGGTATCCTGGTTGATGCCATTCGCCTGCGTTCGTTCCCCTTCAGTAAATCTGTTGAGGAATTCATTGATCAGCATGAAAAGATCTTTGTGATCGAGCAGAACCGCGATGCGCAGTTAAAATCATTGCTCATGATCGAGCTCCAGGCTAATCCTCAGAAACTCGTATCTGTTCTAAATTTTGATGGCACTCCTATTACCGCAAATAATATCTTCAATCAGATCAAAGGAGCGCTCAGTGAGAAACCGGTAGCGGCAGCCGCAAATTAAATTTTTCAGTATTATTTATAACTAACAAATTGTTATGACTTATATAAAACCAAAATTCCGTCATCCTGAACTTCCTAAGAATAAACTGGGCTATTCCGTAGATTATTATGAAGGTGCGCTTTCCACACTATGCGCGGGTTGCGGACACGATTCCATCAGCGCTGCAGTTGTACAATGCTGTTACGAAATGAATATTGAGCCGCATAAGCTGGCAAAGCTTTCCGGGATCGGCTGTTCATCGAAAACACCCGCTTATTTCCTGAGCAATTCGCACGGATTCAATTCGGTTCACGGCCGCATGCCTTCTGTTGCTACAGGGGCTAACCTTGCCAACAAAGAACTTATCTATTTCGGCGTAAGCGGCGACGGAGATTCCGCTTCCATTGGAATGGGTCAGTTCGTTCATGTGATCCGCAGGAACCTGAACATGGTGTATATTGTAATGAATAACGGTTGTTACGGTCTTACCAAGGGCCAGGATTCGGCAACAGCGGACAACGGATCAAAGAATAAGTCGGGTCATGTAAATTTATTCGAAGGTATTGATCTTTCCAGTCTCGCCATTGAGCTGGGAGCAACTTTTGTTGCGCAAAGCTTTTCGGGAGACAAAACACAATTGATCCCTCTCATCAAAGCTGCCATTAAACATCCCGGCTTCGCGTTCATCAATGTAATTTCCCCTTGCGTTACCTTCAATAATAATTCCGGCTCAACCAAAGCTTACGATTATGTGCGGGAACATATTGAAGCGACTTCAACCATTGACTTTGTTCCGGAAATGGCGGAGATCACCACCAGCTATGAGGAAGGCAGCATGAAAAAAGTAAACATGCACGATGGCTCGCAGGTGCAATTGCATAAGCTTGCGCAGGACTGGGACCCGCTGGACAGGTTATCAGCGATCAATGCAATACAGAAATCTAAAATGAAGCAGGAGATCCTTACCGGCTTGCTGTATATGAACCCCGATTGTACCGATCTGCATCACTTGCTGCAAACCAGCGATACGCCCATGAACCGCCTTACTGAAAAAGAACTTTGCCCTGGAGCCGAAACGCTGAAAGGCATCAACGAAGGACTCCGCTAAATGTAACAAGGCTTACTTCTCGCGGTAAACAAGAAGGCTGATGTGAGCCATGTCGATTCCACTGTTATCGCTTAGGGAAAGTTTAAAGTTTCGCTTGCGGGAATCGAAACAATTGAACACATAAACCCCCTGATCCATTAGCGGCGCGGTATATTTCTGCTGGTAATACTTCTTAATATCGTTCAGTATGGTTGCCCCTGCATCCAGGCTGAGGCTATGGATCTTTATTTCGATCTCATCAAGGGAATCGTGAACAAAAGTATAGGCTACGGAATACGAGGTAAGTGAATCTACTTTTCCTTCGTAATAATAGTAATCCACATCAAATTCAACAGGCAGGTTAGGCTCTGCAGCTTTTACTTCTCCTATTTTTGCACCGAGCTCCAGTCCGCGGATGATTCCCTGTTGATTGCGGATCACCGAATCAAGGGAAACATCATAACCTTTGAAGATCCTTTCCTTAGGTTGTTTATGAGGCTGTTCATTGCTGCAGGAGAAAGCAAGAGCTACAAGACAAAGAACAGTAATAAAGTGTAAAAAAAATTTCATTGAAGAGATATACTTTTTCTGATTAAAATTTAACCGGTATCCGCATTTACCTGTTTTTATTTTAGGAATAAAAACTGACTAATAATTTAAAGCGATCACAAATAGTCGCATTTGCCACCCGTCATTTGCAATGCCGGGTGGCGAATGCGACCAGGCAAGCTAAGCTTGCTCTGGTCGCATTTGAGGAAAGAACAAAACTTCCTGTATAGAGCTGTTGTTTGTCATGAGCATTGCAAGACGGTCGATACCGATTCCCATACCGGAAGTCGGAGGCATTCCGTATTCCAGGGCACGCAGGAAATCCTGGTCAATGAACATCGCTTCATCATCGCCACGCTCCATCAGTTTCATTTGCTCCTCGAAACGTGCGCGCTGATCGATCGGATCATTTAATTCGCTGTAAGCATTTGCAATTTCCTTTCCGTTCACCATTAATTCAAAGCGCTCAACCAGGTCAGGGTTATTCCGGTGACGTTTGGTCAGCGGTGAGGTTTCTACAGGATAATCCGTAATGAAAGTGGGTTGAATATAATTGTGCTCACATTTCTCTCCGAAGATCTCATCAATAAGCTTTCCTTTACCCATACTTTGTTCAACATGTATACCTAAGGCCTTACAGGTATCACGCAGCTGCTCCTCATTCATTGCGCTGATGTCATAACCCGTATGTTCCTTAATGGCCTCATACATTGTGACCCTTCTGAAAGGAGCCTGAAAGCTGATCTCTTTTTCACCTACAGTCAGCGTTGTTTTTCCGTGAACATCATTGGCAACCTTCTCCAGCATTTGCTCCGTAAACTTCATCATCCAGTTGTAATCCTTATACGCAACGTAAATTTCCATTACCGTAAATTCAGGATTGTGCGTTCTGTCCATTCCTTCATTACGGAAATCCTTGGCGAACTCATAAACCCCATCATAACCACCGACAATGAGTCTTTTTAAGTACAGCTCATTGGCTATTCGTAGATACAAAGGGATGTCAAGCGCATTGTGATGCGTCTTAAAAGGCCGTGCCGCAGCTCCTCCGGGGATTGCCTGCAGAATTGGCGTTTCAACTTCAAGGTAACCTCTTTCATTAAAAAAATTGCGCATGGAGCTCATCACCTGTGTTCGCTTACGGAAAGTTTCACGCACGTGCGGATTAATGATCAGGTCCACGTAACGTTGCCTGTAACGGAACTCGGGATCAGTGACATTATCGAATGAATTCCCTTCTTCATCAGTTTTTACAACGGGCAGCGGCCTTAGCGCCTTGCTCAACAACTGGAGGGAATTCACATGCACGGATATTTCACCAACTTTAGTTGTGAAAACATAGCCCTTCAATCCAAGTATATCTCCAATATCCAATAATTTTTTCCAAAGCGAATCGTAGAGTGTTTTGTCTTCTCCAGGACAGATCTCATCTCTTTTCACGTAGATCTGTATGCGTCCGGTTGAATCCTGGATCTCCGCAAAAGCCGCCTTACCCATGTCGCGCACGCTCATAAGACGACCCGCAATACTGATGTCTTTATAATTCAGCTTATCTCTTTCGTAATTTTCCTTAATATCTGCGGCATTCACATTCACTTCAAACTCCTGAGCCGGGAAGGGCTCAATGCCCAATTGCCTTAGCTCATCAAGTTTCTGACGACGCATTACTTCCTGTTCACTTAATTCAATACTCATAACCTAAAAATTTGTGCAAAGATACCGAAGCGACAGGAAGAACAAAGAACCGGTCAATGCGAATTTTAAGTAGTTGTAAACTGTTAAAAGCCAAAACGTTGAGTTTAATTGCCAAACCGCTGTATTACAGCTCATTAACTGTTTTTTCTGATTTTGATCAGCTTATTGGTTTTTTGGCTCATCGATTTTTTTTACCTTACGTCTAAGGCTTCCCGATTTTAATGCTTCGGTTAAAATTTTTTTAGTATTTTTCTTGATTCTTGTCCTGCACCCTATGTACCATTTATTTAAGAACCGATCGCTCTTTGTCCGGATACTGACTCTATCCTGTATGTGCCTGTTTAGTTTATCCGGCTTCGCACAGGAAAAAGGTTACCTGGAATTTGCAGGGAGAACGATCAGGGATACAAGACCGCTGGCAGGGGCAAAAATTACAGTATATAAATCAGGGGTAAAAATGACGGAACTTATCACCAATAAAAACGGTAAGTTTATGTTTGACCTGGATCTTGGTTTTGATTACAAGATCACTTTTTCCTATCCGGGATGCGTTGACATGTATGCAATGGTATACGGATCTAAATACACTTCAGACAAGGCGATCTTCCCTATTTATGATATTGATGTCGCTTTTTTTGACCTGGGCAAGTCAACCATCAATTATGCAAATTTCAAAAACCCCTTTACGAAAGTAATTTACGACGGAAAAAAATCTTTCCGCGATGATGAGCCGTATGTTGATGAATTTATCAGGACCCTATATATTGATCCGGAAGAAGTAAAAAAGAAGGAAGACGAAAGGCTCGCGCTTGAAAAAGCTGAGCGCGAAAAAGAACTGAAAGCTAAAATGAAGCTGGAAGAAGACGAGCGCATGCGTCTTGAGCAGATCATGCTGGCAGAAAAGAGATCCAAAGAAGATGCCGAGGCCCTCGCCAAACTGATGGAAGAAAAGAACAGGCAGGAAAAAAAGAATGAAGCCAACAGTTCACTGACGCAAAAGCAAAACGAATCAAACCAGTCGCTGGTTAAAGAAGAGGTAAAGCTTACCATTGAAAAGGAACAAAAGAAGGTAAAGGAAAAACAGAACAAAGCAATAAAAGCAAATTATGAGAATGACCTTTTGAAACTGGTGGCCCAAAATGAACGCCAACTGAAAGAAAACGATTTCAAAAAAGGAAAGAATCAGGCAGAAACAAACGAAGTGATCGAAACACTGAAGCAGGAAGCAATCGTAAAGGCGAAAAGCGATGAAACCCGCTTCAATATGAAAATGAAGAATAAACAAGCCGTGCTTAATTCAAGGATCCGCAACCAGGAGTTAACCGGACTCATCAAGGATGTCGCTTATCATGACCTTTCATTCCGCGCCTCGCATGCCAAAAAACTTCCCGAAGCAAGATCATACAGGGCAAGATCAATGGTTGGAATTACAACTGATCTGGAGAGCCAGACCTTCAAATCAGTTTATACGATCACTGTATTTGAAAGTGGGATAAGCACCGTTTACCGCAAAGAAAAGTACAATTGGGGTCTTACTTATTATTTCAGAAATGACAAGGAGATCACCGAGGCCGATTATTTTTCGGAAGTATCCCAATATAATATAGCTTTATAAAACAGGGGCAAACCGCATGAAAAACCAAAAAAGTAAAATAACGGTTAGCATACCATTCAGTCTTCTGCTTCTTGTTTTGTTCCTGCAGGGCAGGGCACAAACCACCAGCTTCATCAGTTATGGAATGGAGCAGGGCCTGGTTCAAAGCCAGGTGCAGAGCATAACTCAGGATGACGAAGGAAACCTCTGGATCGGAACCATTGCAGGACTTACCAAATATAACGGGTCAAAATTCAATTCCTTCACAAAGAATCAGGGACTTGCGGAAGATTGGATCACTACCAGCTGCAAAGATAAAGAAGGCAATATCTGGTTTGGTCACTGGGCAGGTGGAGTAACCCGCTATAATATAAAAACAAAGAATTTTGAGAACCTCGGCCTGGAAGAATATACCCGCTTCAAGTCGATCCGCGCAATTCATGAGGACGAAACAGGGAGATTCTGGATAGCTACTGAAGGGGCCGGAGTATTTATCTATGATCCTTCAAATAATAAAATGTTTGCTCTTGCGGAAAGGGATGGCCTTTCGAGCAATACTGTCTATGATCTCATGATCGATCCATACAAGAATGTATGGATGGCTACTGATTCGGGACTGACGGTCTACAACCTGAACAAGCCGATCAGCGCTTCGGGCTCTTTTATAAGGATCGCGGGAAAAGACAAACTTTTTAGTACAAATATCACTACAGTTACCTTCACTTCGCAGAATGAATTATGGCTGGGATCTGCCGATAACGGTACAGCACGCATTGATATGAGCAGGGATATTCAGGATGGCCTGGCGGAACACATTACATCCTCGCAGGTGGTATTGAATGAAAGCAATGGCTTAAGATCGAATTTTATCCGTACCATTTTTGAAGATCACAATAAAGCGATATGGGTAGGAACGATCGGAGGCGGGATCTCCCTGCTCATTCCTGAAAAAGACAAGGACAGAACGGAATCCCTGAAACAAGCCGTGTTTAAAACGTACAGTACGCGCCAGGGATTGAACTATTTTAATGTCAGCTCCATCTTTGAGGACAGGGAGAATACATTGTGGATCGGGACCGACCTTGGGCTGAACCAATACAGGGGAGAGCGCATGCAGACCTTTGATGAAGCGGACTCCATTCCAAACAATATTGTCTGGAGCATTTGCAACGACAGCGATAATAACATGTGGCTAGGAACGAATAATGGGTTGAGCCGCTTGTCGTTTACTTATGGCGCGGATAAGAGAATTGAACGGCACAAGCTCACGGTTTTTGATGCTAAGCAAGGTATACCGGCAGGTACCGCCATTTTAGCTTCGTTCCAGGATTCAAAAGGCAACATGTGGTTTGGATCCGGTTTCAGCGGCGTATTCATGCTTCCGAAAGGCCAATCGAAATTTATTTCTTATTCCGCTTCAAGCGGACTGGCAAGTGACATTGTGTATTCCATTGCAGAAGACAAGCTCGGTAATATCTGGTTCGGGACAAAAGAAGGAGCCACTAAGTTTGATCCGCAAACAAGGGAATTCAGAAGTTATACCATAGCTGACGGTTTAGGTGGCAATCACGTTTACCGGATCTTCAGAGATAGCAAAGGTCTGCTTTGGATCGGCGCGCTCGGCGGCAACCTGAGCGTTTATGATGGCGCCGCTTTTAAAACTTACGATGAGAACAGCGGCTTAAAACATAAGTTCATCCTTTGCATTGATGAAGATAAAAAGGGGAACCTGTGGTTCGGTTGTTATGGAGGAGGCTTGTATAAATACGATGGCAAAACCTTTAAGTGCTATTCAATGAAAGAAGGTTTGAGCAGCGAGTCTCCTTTCTCGATCGTGGCAGACAATGATGATAATATCTGGATCGGGAACAACCGGGGTATTGATAAATTTGATGTGAAGGAGAATCGCTTTATTCATTACGGAAAAGCAGAAGGTTTCCAGGGAGTTGAATGTAACCCGAACGCTGTGTGCCTGGATAAGCAGGGTAATATCTGGTTCGGAACAATAATGGGAGCCGTTAAGTTCAATCCGAATGAGGACCTGATGAATAAAGTGCCCCCACTTACAAAAATCACAGGCCTTAAACTTCACCTGAAGGATACGGTTTTTCCGGCAGAGGCCATCTTTAATTACGATGAGAATAATCTCACATTCAAATTCGTTGGGGTAAGTCTAACAAATCCCGCAAAAGTAAAATACGAATACAGCCTGGAAGGATTTGATCGCGGATGGATCCCCGCGACTTACCTGGTACAGGAAGCGGTATATACAAACCTTCCCCCGGGAAAATACGCGTTTAAAGTCCGTTCATGCAATAACGACAATGTCTGGAGTGAGCCAGCTTCCTATAGTTTCACCGTTAAGCCGCCTTTCTGGCAAACAGCCTTATTCTATATTGGCGTAGCGGCATTTGTTGTTTTTGTTGTTTTCATTTACGACAAGCTCAGGACGCGCAAACTGAAAAAAGCAAAAGCCGAGCTGGAGAAAAAAGTGGAAGAAAGAACGCTGGAGCTTGCCATTAAAAACGGGGAACTCGCAGAAAAGAATAAGGATATTACCGATTCTATCCGTTATGCAAAACGCATCCAGGACGCTTCGCTTCCAATGGCAAGCCGCGTTACTACTTTGCTTCCCCAGAGCTTTGTTTATTTTAATCCAAAAGATATTGTAAGCGGCGACTTTTTCTGGATCACTAAGCGCGATAACTTTATCTATATCGCAGTTGTGGATTGTACAGGCCATGGTGTTCCCGGAGCATTCCTCAGCATTGTGGCAAATAATCTATTGAACCAGGCTTTCGCTGAAAACCCCGGCGATGAGCCATCAAAGATCCTAAACAGGCTGAGCATTCTTGCCTCTACGGCATTGCAGTCAAGTGCGGAAAACCTCCAGCTACGCGACGGAATGGATATTTCCCTGTGCAGGATCAACAAGGTTACCAGGCAAGTTGATTTTTCAGGCGCCTATAATTCGCTTTACCTCATCCGTCAGAATAAAATAATAGAATACGGGGCGGATCATTTATCGATCGGAAGCGTTGAAGAAGGGAAATTGTATACCAACCATACATTTACTTATGAAGCCAACGATCAGCTGTATCTTTTCTCGGATGGTTTCGCAGATCAGTTTGGCGGCCCTAAGGGGAAAAAATATAAATACCATCATTTCCAGGAATTCCTTGTGAAGAATAACAACAATTCCATGGAAGAACAGCGCAGCCTCATCGATAAGGAATTTCATCATTGGAAAGGATCGCTGGAACAGGTGGATGATGTGCTGATACTTGGGATAAGGTTATAATCCTTCTGTTTTACTCTTAAAAGGAAATTCTTTGCGGCTTCACGAGCCTTCATTTTACTCCCTGCTTGTTAATCCTTGCTGTTCCAGCCTGTATAATGAACACTAAGATCTCCGAAGCAGACAATTTTCCGAAAAACAGGTTGAGCCTGCCGGAAAAGCCGAACTGAAAGGAATTTAAAAAACTTCCCTGGCAACCTTCTTCGTGCTTTCTGAAGTACCCATGGTATAATAATGCAGGCAGGGCACATTGGCCTTTAATAATTCCTTACTTTGCTCAATGCACCATTTAATTCCTACTTCTTTTACCTGCCTGTCATCTTTGCATTTTTCCAGCTCCTCATAAAAAGGCTGAGGAAGGTCAATATGAAAGATCTTGGGAAGAGAAACTAGCTGCTTCCTGCTGGTAAGGATCTTTAAGCCTGGAATGATCGGAACATTGATGCCGTTATCGCGGCACTGCTTTACAAATTCAAAATATTTTTTATTATCGAAGAACATTTGGGTCACGATATAATCTGCGCCTGCATCAATTTTGGCCTTCATGTACTTCATGTCGCTATACATGTTCGGCGCTTCGAAATGTTTTTCAGGATAACCTGCGACACCCATGCAAAAATTGGTTGGCTCCGCGTCCTTCATTTCCTCATCCATGTACTTTCCCTTATTCATCGCTGCAATCTGCGTTACAAGGTCGAGTGCATAGGGGTGGCCACCTGGCTCCGGAACAAAAGCAGGCTCGGTTTTAATAGAATCCCCTCTGAGGGCAAGTACATTGTCAATTCCTAAAAACTGAAGGTCAATAAGCGCATTCTCCGTTTCCTCTTTTGTAAAACCCCCGCAAATGATGTGAGGAACAGCGTCCACATCGTATTTGTTCATGATGGCAGCGCAAATACCCACAGTACCCGGCCTTTTACGTATGCTCACTTTTTCAAGGTAGCCGCCTTCGCGTTTCTTGTAAACGTACTCCTCGCGGTGATAGGTTACATCAACAAATGCCGGCTTAAACTCCATCAAAGGATCGATACTGTCGTATATGGACTGTATGCTTTTTCCCTTCAGAGGAGGAAGTATTTCGATGGAAAAAAGGGTCTTTTTTGTTTGTGAAAGCTTTTCGGTAAGTTTCATATAAAAGTAATTTGCTTTTTATTTTGTGGAACGCCGGTTAAATATTCCACAAATTCAATAAGCCGCAAATTTACAAAACATTTAAAGAACTATTCCGTTTGTATTCACTTTGCCTTTGCTTACCTTTCGTTTGTGATTCGCCCAGTGGTTAAAATAATTCTGCTTTGTCTTTTCTTCACCTGCCAATACTGCTTCCCGCAGAAATACCTGGTAATGGATATAAGCAGGGTCACAGGATTTAAACGAATTAAGTTCTCTGCTAATGATCATTTTTGTTTTCGCTTAAAGAACAGCCGTAAGAAATATTGCGGTACTATTGAAGGACTGGGCGACTCCCTTATTGTGTTCAAAGGGAGAACGGTTGGCATAGATGAGATCGCCATGGTGTACCGCGACCGCTCTAATTTTGTCACGCGCGGACTCTCCACTTTTTTTATCGGCCTGGGCATTGGTTTTGTTTCTCTCGATTCCTTCAATAACTTCATTAACAATGAACGTCCGATAGTTAAACAGCAGGCGCTTATTGAAAGCGCTTCTTTTCTTGCTGCCGGGCTGCTTCTGAAAAAGCTTGGCCTGAAACGTTACCGGATAGGGAAACGCAGGAGCCTGCGGATTCTCGATATTTCACCCTAAAAAACGGGGCTTTTGACTAAAATACCTGCCTATTGAGGTAAAATTCGTAGTATATTTGCGCCCTCATGGAAAACATCAGGAACTTTTGTATTATAGCCCATATCGACCACGGTAAAAGCACGCTGGCAGACCGGCTTTTGGAATACACGAATACTATTTCGAAGCGCGAAATGCAGGCACAGGTACTTGATGATATGGACCTGGAAAAAGAACGCGGGATCACCATCAAGAGCCACGCAATCCAAATGGATTATGAGCTGAACGGAAAGAAATACGTTTTTAATCTTATTGATACTCCCGGTCACGTTGATTTCAGCTATGAAGTTTCGCGTTCTATTGCGGCCTGCGAAGGAGCGTTATTGATCGTAGACGCGGCCCAGGGCATCCAGGCGCAGACCATTTCCAACCTTTATCTTGCCCTGGAAAATGACCTGGAGATTATTCCGATCCTGAATAAAATTGATCTTCCCAGCGCAGAGCCTGAGATTGTGAAAGATCAGATCGTGGACCTGCTGGGTTGCAAGCGCGAGGATATCATGTCAGCTTCCGGAAAGACCGGGATGGGCGTTCATGAAATACTTGCAGCTATTGTTGACCGGATCCCGGCCCCGAAGGGAGATCCGCAGGCTCCGTTACAAGCCCTGATCTTTGATTCGGTATTTAATCCCTTCCGTGGTATTATTGCTTATTACAGGATTTACAATGGCACAATTAAAAAGGGCGATAAAGTAAAATTCGTGAATACGGGCAACGAATACAACGCCGATGAAGTTGGAATATTAAAACTGCAAATGACCCCTCGCAACGAAGTAAAGGTTGGGGATGTGGGCTATATTATTTCCGGGATCAAGGATGCGCGGGAAGTAAAAGTTGGCGATACTATTACTAATTCGGCAAATCCCTGCAAGGAAGCGATTCAGGGATTTGTGGAGGTAAAGCCAATGGTGTTCGCCGGCATTTATCCTGTGGATACGGAAGATTTTGAAGAGCTGCGTTACAGCATGGAAAAGCTGCAACTGAATGATGCATCGCTTACCTGGGAGCCTGAAGCGTCAGCTGCACTCGGCTTCGGCTTTCGTTGCGGATTTTTGGGAATGCTTCACATGGAGATTGTTCAGGAGCGCCTCGAGCGTGAATTCAACATGACCGTGATAACCACTGTTCCCAACGTATCTTATCTTGCCTATACCACCAAGGGCGAAGTTGTAACAGTGAACAACCCCAGCGATCTTCCGGATGTTTCCCGGATCGATTATATTGAAGAGCCTTATATCAAAGCCAATATTATCAGTAAGTCCGAATTCATCGGTTCGATCATGAGCCTGTGTATTGAAAAGCGTGGTTCAATTGTGAATCAGAATTACCTGACTTCCGACCGCGTGGAGCTGATATTTGAAATGCCCCTTGGTGAAATTGTATTTGATTTTTATGATCGTTTAAAATCTATTTCGAAAGGTTACGCTTCTTTTGATTATCACCCGATCGGCATGAGGCAAAGCGACCTGGTAAAACTGGATATACTGCTGAACAGCGAACAGGTTGATGCCCTGAGCGCATTGATTCACCGGAGCAACGCACACAATTTTGGCAAAAAAATCTGTGAAAAATTGAAAGAACTGATCCCGCGACAGCAATTCGAAATTCCTATACAGGCTGCGATTGGCGCCAAGATCATTGCACGCGAAACCATCCGCGCTTTACGCAAGGATGTTACTGCAAAATGTTACGGCGGTGATATTTCCCGTAAGCGCAAGCTTCTTGAAAAGCAAAAAGAGGGTAAGAAACGTATGCGCCAGGTAGGTAGCGTTGAAATTCCACAGAGCGCATTTATGGCCGTGCTAAAGCTGAACGATTAAAAACATTCGTTATAAATCTTGTTTTATCTTATTTTTAAGTAATGAAGGACAGCCTTAAAATAACAGGCAAGGGCGCCCTCCTCATGCTTGGCTCATTTTTCCTGGCAAAGCTGCTTATGGTCTTCGGCTTTATGGTCGCTGCCTGCTTCGCTGCGGTTATCCTTGGCTGCATAGGCCCCGCTCTTTTCTATGATTGGCGCAGTGGGACAGCCAGTCTGATGTTCAACATCTTTGGAACTATTTTTTGCGGAATGATTCCGGCCATCAAGACAGACTATGGCGGATTCGGAACCTCTTCAGGAACAATTTCTGTTGCTGAAATTTGTAACCACCCTACGAGTAGCATTTATACTTTTTCTGATGCGCATGTAGTGAATTCGCTTTACGGATATGAACCAATAATGGGCAGACGCTACAAGGTTGGCGATCTCTATGCGGCGCCTCTTGTTCCCGCTAACTGGAAGCCAGGCATGGAAATCAAAGCCTGGGTACTTTCGGATGAGCGCAACGACCGCTCGTGGAAAAAACCATATAAGGGAGCAGTGCGTCGCCTGAAAACAGAGGATGCTGAAAACGCTATAGCTGATGCGGTGAAAGATTACAGGCTTAAAAGCAGTCCCGATGCCATTACACTTTACTGGTGCAGAAACCCCTCCCATACATTTTTTACAGAATTTCAGGGTGGGCTTTTATTTACGCTGATCTGCGTGCTTACCTCGGCAGTTATTTCACTCTCCACATTTAAATCTGACCAACCGGCACTCAAGCCGAAAACAAGTGAACCACCACAAGAAGAAGTTACGGAGATAATTGCACAGCGACAAAACCAGCCGGGAAAGGAAAGCAGCCGGGAAACAGCAATAAATTCATACCCGAAAGAAGAGGGGAAGAGAACCGACAAGGAAAAAAGGAAAAAACGCAGACATTAAAAAATAAAAAATCCGGATACCTGCAAACAACCCCTTGAAAACAAGCATCCGGATATTATATGCGTTGAAGTAATTTTTCTTGCTTCTTCAACAAAAGCAAACCAATTGGCAATTAATTTTCCCTGACGGGATCCTGATATATGTGGTGGATTAGAAGCGAAGGAACTGCGGAAAACGATAGGAATAACGGATTATATGTTAAAGTCCAAACAGGCCGGTCGGCACATCCCCGCACGGCTAACCGGCCTGTATTCTTGAACTTTTAGTTTTACCTCCTGAATAAACAAGTGGTAATAGAACTAAACAAAACCCTTTATTTTAAAGAACTGATATAAAATTACACCACGAAAGGCAAAAAAAAAGCCGGCTTTATCAGCCGGACTTTCTTTTTTAACAAGTGGTAGTATTTTAAGGGTAAGTGGTTATTCCTTTAATAATCTCCTCACCGAACGCTCTCCTTTTCCATTGATAAGCTCCATCATGTAAACTCCCGGCGGCAGGGCGGAAAGATCAAGGCTCTGCTTATCCGAGCCAGCTGAAAAGAGAAGTGAGTTGCTCATCACCTTTTCGCCGGTAACATTATAAATGCTCAATTGTATTTTTTCTGTGGAAGCCGCCGGATACTGTATTGTAACATTATTTCCTGCAGGATTAGGATAAACGCTGTAAGCCGTGAAAGGCCCTTCATTAATTCCAACCGTAACGATCACAGGAGATGATGATGACCTGCATCCGTTGGTATCGGTTATTTCTACCACATAGCAACTGCTTACGGTTATTGTATAATTAACAGAGTTTGCCCCGGCTATAGGACTGGAGGCATTTGTTGAACAATTGTAATCGTACCATTGATATGCGGCAACCGGAACTGAACTGGTTGCTGTAAGTACTGGTCCGTTCATAATTCCCGGTAAAGGAGGCAAGCTATAAATAACTACGTTAACCGTATCGTAATTGATGCAGCCAAAAGCATCTGTTCCCTTAAGTATATAATCAGTAGCTGATGTAGGGGAAATTGTAGGACAAGCGATCGTAGTATCGTTTATGGTAAACAAAGGACCGTCTGACCAGGAATAGGTTTGTGCCCCGGAAGCGCAAAGCACCAAGGTATTAGATGAACATACACCCGTATCTAAACCTGCGGACACATTAGGTAAGCCATGTACAGTAACCGAAATGGATCCGGTAGCCTGGCAGGTATTTGTATCTGTAACAGTTACACTGTATGTCCCGGTTGAAGTTACCTGCGTGCTTTGTGTGTTGTCGCTGGTTGACCAGGCATAAGCGCTATAGGCGTTCGAGGTCAGCGTAATTGTGTCACCAATACATACTGAAGCAGAAGGGCTCGCGCTGATTACCGGAACAACCGCCTGGTTAATGCTAACGAATACGGTATCCAGGTCCACACAGCCCAGCGTATTGGTAACGGTCACAATGTATTTCATCGGGGCTCCGGGATTCACATTAATTGTAGCCGAACCTCCGAGGTTATTGCCCAGCGTATCCGTCCACAGGTAAAGTAGTGCATTGGGCGCGCTGGCTGTTAATGTAGCCGTTCCTCCAAGACAAATGGAAGTATCGGTTCCTGCATCTGATCTTAGTTGACAGTATTTAATTGTTTCGAGGTCATCGCTCGTACCGCTTCCGCGACTTGTACCCGAAACGAATACGTTGAGGTTTGCATCCACAAATACCCCAATTGCGATATCCGAATTATTTCCGGTGCCATTATACTGGGTGATCCAATCAACAGTTCCTGTTGCGCCAAGGTATTTGCGCGTATGGTAATTATTGCTTTGTCCTGCAACATAACTTACTCCTGTCACGTAAACGTCCCCTGCCGCATCTGCAGTAATTCCATAACCTTCATCCAGATTATTTGCCGCACCGTTGAATACTTTCTGCCAGAGCAAGGTGCCTGCCGGATCGTATTTTACTGTAAGCATATCCTGCGCGGTGGACGTATTGTATACTTTTCCTGTAACAAGAACATTTCCGGAAGGATCAAGCGCGATCGCATTTCCCTGATCCTGATCGCCAAGGGTTCCTGCGACTGTTTTAACCCAGGATTGTGATGTTCCTGTAGATGGGATCTTGAAGGTAATTGCGTCATAATCGATAACACCTGAGGCAAGTGTATACCCGGTTATAAAAACCTCTCCTGAGGTATTGATCACCATATCTTTTGGGAAATCGTCCCCGGTTCCGACGGAGTTATTGTAGCTGTTGCTCCATGAAAGAGTTCCTGCAGAAGTGTACTTGTTCGTGATAATATCAAATCCGTTTCCAGTAGAGTTTGTACCCTGTCCCGTAACGTAAATATTCCCTGATCCGTCTACTGCTACCTTTTTTGCCTGATCGGTCAGCAAATTCTTATCGTACAACTTTGTAATAGCAGGCGCTCCACCCCCGGCGTTATACACTAATAAAACATAATCCACACCTTTTCCCCCGGTATTATCTGCAGCTCCAACTACATAGATCTTCCCTGCAGCGTCGGTACAAACATCACTGGCCTCATCATTTCCACCAGCCGGTCCATTATAGCTTGCAACCCATTGCTGTACTCCTGCCGAATTATATTTTACAGTCACAGCATTATAATTTCCGGCGCCGGCGTCGCTCCATCCGGTAATGATAACATTCCCCGAAGCATCTACTGCAACAGCCCTGCAATCATCGTAACCTGCGCCTGCCCCATCATAATACTGAACCCATTGCTGAGAACCGGAACTGCTGTATTTTACTACTACATAATCAAAAGTATTTCCTGCGCCATTACCTGTTCCGCATACATAAACATTGCCCGAAGCATCCATGGCAATATCTTTTGCCTGTTCGATAATACTTCCTGTTCCTCCTGAAGTATAACGGGCCTGCCATTGCATATTGATCTGTGCAAAAACCGGAATAGCTGAAATAAACAATAAACCAAGGGAAAGTAACTTCTTCTTCATGATAAAATTTTATATATACTCAAATATAGCACAAAATTACCTGAATTACCGCAATATTTTTTCGTTTTTGCCGGAATATTTCCGTGGAAATTAAGGATTATGCGGTAATTTTAAAGTCTGAATTATGATGAATAGAATCGCTTCGTTTTTTTCCTATCTGCTCCATCCCTTGTTTGTTCCTTTATATGGATATTCCATACTCTTGTTCACCAATAATTATTTCTCTTATTTCTTTTCGCCAAGGGTAAAACTATTATTGTTGTCTATTGTATTCACCTTTACCTGCATACTTCCGGTACTTAATTTATACATTCTTCTCCGCTTTAAGCTTATTCGTTCTCTTCGCCTGGAAGATGCCGGACAGCGCACCTTTCCTTATCTTGTTACTGCGGTGTTTTACCTTGGCATGGCTTACCTTGTATGGGACTTTAACATTCCGTTTATATTCAAGACCCTGGTGCTGGCCGGAGCGATCTGCATCGGGCTGGCAGCGCTTATCAATCTCCGCTGGAAGATCAGCGCGCACATGACGGGATTTGGCGGATTAACTGGCGCTGCCGTTCTGGTATCCCTGATCCTTCGCCAGAATTTTTTACCCCTGATCTGCCTGCTGATCGCTTTATCCGGAATTCTCGCCTTTTCACGACTTCAGCTCAAAGCGCATACTCCGGCGCAGGTGTATTCCGGTTTTGCACTTGGATTTGTAATAACCTTTCTTTTTTTATTCACCATGTATATTGTAGCTTTACATGCGCATGGCACTGGCTAATTTTAACTGATTCAGCATTGATACTTATTACCGGGGCAACCGGACTCATCGGATCTCACCTTACCTGCAGGCTTATCCAGCAAGGTAAAAAAATAATTGCACTGAAACGGGAAGGCAGCAGCCTGAAAAATCTGGAGCAGGTGGCGCAGCTTTACGCTATTACCGGTCAGCAACTCGAACAGATCCGATGGGTGCAGGGAGACCTCAGCGATATTTTTTCATTGATAGATGCAATGAAGGG